>JAKSLC010000146.1 GCA_024401415.1 Bacteroidales bacterium
GCACAGTACGCATGCCAGAAGGCTACACAGCTCGGTGCTAAGGTAGTTACTCTCTCTGATTCAAACGGCTTCATCTATGATGCTGACGGTATCGACGCTGAGAAGCTCGCATTCGTAATGGAGTTGAAGAACGTTAAGCGCGGTCGTATCAAAGAGTACGTTGCTAAATATCCAAAAGCAGTATATACAGAGGGCGAGCGTCCTTGGGGTACAAAGTGTGATGTAGCTCTCCCATGTGCTACACAGAACGAGATTAACGAGGCTGACGCTAAGAAGCTCATCGCTAACGGTACATGGTGCGTTGCTGAGGGTGCTAACATGCCTTCAACAAACGAGGCTATTGCAGTATACCAAGAGGCTGGTATCCTCTACGCTCCAGGTAAGGCGTCTATGGCTGGTGGTGTTGCGTCTTCAGGTCTTGAGATGACACAGAGCTCGATGCGTCTCCCATGGACAAGCGAGGAAGTTGACGCTAAGCTCCACCAGATCATGGTTAACATCCACGCTACATGTGCTAAGTACGGTGCTGGCAAGGATGGCAAGATCGACTACGTAAAGGGTGCAAACATCGGTGGCTTCGTTAAGGTTGCTGACGCGATGATTGCACAAGGTCTTGTATAATATCGAGTATTGCATACACACACGCATACAAATAAGAGTTTTAGAAATGGTAAGTCCATGGCGGCGCGATGCTGTCATGGGCTTTTTGCTTTACAGACTGGTGTTTGAATCTTACTGTTTGATTTGAAGAACTGAGATTCTTCTCACTAGATATTCTACAGGTCCTCCCCGAGTACCACCCCGAGAGAAGTCGAAGTATAATAGACAAACCGAGACTCCACCCTCGTGAAGTCTCGGTAGTTCAAAATACTATTCTGCTATGTATCTATTACTTGATAGGCACCTGTATTTCTGTCAACAAATACATACTACTTAACTTCCCAATTAATCTCCATTGGGTTATTAAACATCTTTACTATGATAGGGAGTTCATCGTTATCCAACACCCACATGTGAGTATCAGTTTCTGAAGCGTAGAGATGAAGAACATTATTTGAAGAATTCAATAGTTGATACCGTAGATTATTCCATACTACCATATTTGTATTCTTAACACTCTTCAAAGATTCGGAGCTAAAGAGATAAGAAGTCATATTATCAGCCAGAGTAACATCTTTCAAATCCTCTGGCATTAAGAAACTATTAGCAGAGGCAGAAAATAGGGCTTTCTCAGTTGTGAAGAACGAGCCCTTTTGCCAATGGAGATTTCGCAAGATGGTCCAATTCATTATTATACCATCATTCTCCTTTGAAAACGACACGGTATAACGACGAGTTTGACCATGCAACTTAAAGGTAAAAGTGAGAGAATTTGTGAATAGAGAATCAACCACTAACTGATTATTATACTCTACCCCACTCAAATCGGGGACTATTGCACTAATATCACCCTTAACGACAGGCTTAAACATCTGAGAAGCCCATTGTGCAGGCTTAGAAGACATAACAAACGTCAGCACACCACCCTTAATCAAATCCTTATGAGAAATTGTACTATATGGATAATCTACACCATCTAGCAACACCTTCTTTATATAAGGATTCTTTTCACTGAAATTCTTTGTTTCAATCTTGAGCACCTTATTATCATTAAGATGCAGCGAAGCACCTTTAACCAGAGGAGCATGAAGAATATAATAATCCTGTCCGGCATTTGGATACAAGCCCAAAGTATGGAATGCGAACCATGATGACATAGCGCCTGAATCGTCATTACCAGGAAGTCCTGCAGGAGTATCACTATAATGTTTATTGACTATGATACGAACACGCTCAGAAGTAAGCCATGGCTTATTAATCCAATGATAGAAACAAGGTGTGAGGAATGAAGGTTCATTGTTAACATTGAAATAATCTTTATTGAAGAACGTATTGAGGCGAGACTCGAAAGCATCAGCACCGCCGCATGCCTCAATAAGACCAGGCACATCATGAGGGATACTCAACGAATACTCCCACGAAGAAGCCTCATACATGAACATACCCCACCATGGCTTATACCATGGTCCTTCAAAAGTAAGAGGAGTATATAAGAACGAGCGAGAACCATCTCCATACGACAAACTATCCAACCACATACCCTCTGCATTACGAGGCATTATGAAACCTTGAGCACCATCGTGTTTATAATCGGCACGCCAAAGATTCTTCCAATACCCAGACTGACGAAGATATCTATCTGCCACTTGAGAGAAATACAACTTTTTAGCACTACCCTCCTGGCTTCTTTCTGCCAATCCGCGAGCTACCAAATATATAGCATAATCGCAGTAAGAATACTCAACCGTACGATTGCCTGCGCGATCTATACCATAAGGGACGTACCCCAGACGGAGATACTCAGAGAGTCCGCCTCGACCCTCAGCCTCTTGATTTCCACCGGGAGCCAACTCGGCATCGTGAAGCATTTGAACTAAAGCCTCTTCATAATCGATACCATCCAACCCCTTAACAAAAGCATCCGCCAATACGATCTCAGCATTTGAACCACCCTGAGTTCGTCCATTACTATTACCAGAACGAGCATCTGGCATATACCCATCACGCTTACCTATATTAATAAGAGAATTGACAATATCGCGCTGACGAGCAGGATCGATGAGTGTGATCAGAGGAGACGACGAGCGATACGTATCCCATATTGCATAAAAATCATCGTAATAAGGCACAGAATCAGTCCACTTAGGATTCTCGCCGGTACGATCTGAAGGCATTATCATAGTATGGTATAAAGCAGTATAGAACATACGCTTCTGCTCTAATGGAGATGTAGGATCTAACTCAATCCTTCTTAGAAGAGATTCCCAACTTGCTCTCAACTCATTGAGAGTTCTATCGAAACACCAATGATTAATACACTCATGCAAATTTTGCTTTGCCTTGAGACAAGAGATAAACGAAATACCTATACGAACCTGCAATTGGTCAGCATCAAAATTGAGCAACGCTCCAGTCTTCTTACCATTATCTGCTTGAGCATGGACATTTGATATAATATCATTAACAGCAAGCCCCTTCTGTTGAAGTGCTTTCTTATTTGCCAGGCAATCTGTATTCCAAGTAGCAAACTGCTTAATAGGCTTATCTGTTTCCAAATAGAAATAGACAGTATAAGCCTCACCATTATTCCAGCCACCTCGGACACGAGAATACCCTCGAACTGCATTATCTGAGCATACTTCTATCTCGCTACCTACAAATTGCTGAGCCTCACGAGCATCATGAACATCACTCTCACCCAAGAAGAAACCTGCATCTACTTTCAGAGATGCTCCACGAGAAGATGGATAATGGATACGATACATAGACGCCTTAGGAGAAGTTGTGACCTCAGTCATAATTCCGCTATTAGCGAACTCGGTAGCGTAATAGCCCAGCTTAATTGTCTCAGACTTACGCAAATCAGTATGTTCGATGGAAGACAAATCGCCCACAAAAGGCATTATAAGAATATTGCCATACTTTGGTCCTCCTCCAGTACCACTTACGTGAGTCTGCGAGAAACCATCAATACGCTCTGGCATTGGAGCCCATCCACTATTATTATGCCAAGTACAATCAGGAGAAGGCTTAACCATTCCGAAAGGAGAAGACGGACCAATAAAGACACGGCCAAGCCCCTCTGAGCCTATACTAGGATCTATGTACTGATAAAGAGAATCAGTTGAACTTGCAAAAACATTTGCGACAAAGAAGAGAGCTAAAAATGCGATTGGGATAAGTC
Source organism: Bacteroidales bacterium (assembly GCA_024401415.1). Classification (GTDB taxonomy): domain Bacteria; phylum Bacteroidota; class Bacteroidia; order Bacteroidales; family Marinilabiliaceae; genus W3P20-009. The sequence continues at coordinate 3,785 of JAKSLC010000146.1, forward strand.
TCATGCTAAATAATACTTGGTTATAGAGCAAAGGTAGTATTATTTTAGAGTTGAGATGATATAAAAATAGTTCAGATAGAGGTGCCTAATATTGAAAGTTATCCAAATTGCCAATATAGTAAGGCGGCAACCCATACAATCAGGCAAAGAGGAACCAGAATCTTAAAAGAGAGATGCTTAGTCTTATGACGGAACATATTCATACCCATATAAGCACCCAACGCGCCCCCCACAGCCGCCAAACCCAAGAGTGTTTTCTCTGGAATACGCCACATGTTTTTCTGCGCCTTATACTTATCTATACCATAAGCTGCGAAAGCGATGATATTTATTGCAAGCAGATAAAGTAAAATAGTGTCATTCATAGGAAACAGGAAAAGATTACTATTATTTACGAGATTTCTTATTGCTAAACCATAGACCCAAAAGAATAAGAGCAGAACCTATAACGAACCATACAGTAATAACCTCCCCGAGCACTATAGAAGCTGCAACTATAGTTGCCATTGGGTTAAGGTATACATAATTGGTTGCCTCGATAGTACCCAAACGATGAATACAGACAGTCCATAGCAGATAGCACATAAAACTAGCTACGATAGACAAGAAAGCAAGATTGCCCCACACTACAGGCTCCAGAAAAAGATGGTAATCTGTAGGTATTTCGTGACTACGGAAAAGGAAATATGGCAATATAGTAATGACACCATAAGCGAAAACCTTTCTCGTAATAAACAAGCTAGTGTACTTATGCCCCACCTTCTTAATGAGGAGAGAATAGAAAGCCCAGCATATACATGCTATGAACGCGAGGACATCTCCTACTGGATTAAGATTCAACACGAAACGACCATTCAGGACAACTACAGCCATACCAACAAAAGCCAAGACAGCACCAAGCCACTAGACTTTAGACTGATGCTCGTGAGCGAAACAAGAGAAAAAAAGTGAGGCAAACAAAGGACACGAACACACTATGAGAGAAGTATTTGTTGCCGTAGTATACTCCAAAGCCATATTCTCTGCCAAGAAATATAAACTACCCCCAGTTATGCCAAGACCTGCCATTGCAAGTTCGTCCTTAAGAGACTTACTCCACATCTGCTTATGAGATATGAAAAGTATCAGCAAATAAGCTACAATGAAACGGATTGTGAAGATAACTGCAGGTGTGAGTCCTGCAAAGATAAGCATCTTAGTTGATACGAATGTTGTACCCCAAAAAATGACTATGACAATAGCCAATACATGGTAGGAAAATTTGGATGATTGCATACGACTTACATGCCTTTATACGCAGTGCGAAGATATAAAAATTGTTGGACAAAAGAGGTTAAAAAAGATTATTTGCTATAGAATACAACTATAACCATAAAACTTTTGAAGTCAAGAATAATATGTAGTTACTATTGCTTATATTTGTAGTCAGAATAAGGCAAAAATATGCTATTTACATTTTCCGAGGCGCTAGACGCTTGTGAGTTCACAGACAAGCTGAAATATGATAAAGAATTAGAGGTTAAGAACAAAGCCATCTCATTATTCTTTGAAAAGAATATGATTATGGCCAAACCTAAATCTGTTATAGCCAGCCCCATGTCGACAGGTTATCGAACAACGACCAAACGCAGAGCAAAAATTGGTCGTAACGGATTTACATTTGGCATAGAAGAAGCACCAATAACGGAGCCTAAAGAACATCAAGATATATATACACTGGTTGAGCAGAAGTTACAGACGCCCCCTTACCGTCCACTTGCGGAGGCTCTCAACTGGGTAATATTGCGAGGATCATACACGAACAGAACAATAATATTCAATGTCAGAGAACTAAATGCGCCAATAGTCCGCAAGCTCAAGCAGATGGCAGAGCATCTTCAGAAGATGACGAAGCCAGTGACAGCAGCGCATGTATATGTAGCCAAGACATCAGACTATTACCTAGAGATGGACCAACCGACAGATACCATGTCGTTCAAGCAATTATACGGTCCAAAAGAATTGTCATTAAAACTAGATGGCATTTCACTCAAATACCCTGTAACAGGCTTCAGTCAGATCAATGAGTCGCAAGTCAAGAATATACTTTCTGCTGCTAAAGACATGGCGCAACTTGATGGCAATACAGACTTTATGGATCTCTATTGTGGCTACGGACTGTTCAGCTTTGGCATGGGAGAAAATGCACGAGAAATACTAGGAGTAGAGTGGACTGGAGAATCTATAGAGTGTGCCAAAAGAAGTGCCACCTTTCTGAAGAGAAATGCACATTTTGTAGCTGGCAAAATAGACAGTAAGTTCATAGACAAACTTCCCAAACCTAAAGGAGAAGAGGTAATACTTCTTGACCCTCCACGCAAAGGCACATTACCTGGAGTTATAGAGGCATTAGGGAAGAGGAAGCCACGTAAAGTGGTACACATATTCTGCGGCACAGATGAGATACCACGTTCGATAAAAGAATGGGACAAAGCAGGATACCGGATAGAAGAAGTACAGCCACTGGACATGTTCCCGAAAGTCAGACATATGGAGACACTGATAAGCCTTGTTCCTATAAACAAGCGATAACAGATAAGCTACATAGAGACATCAGAAATAGAATCTCGTTCGACGAGAGGTGCATTAGACAATCTCACATTCAACTCATCAATTACGTGTCTGAGGCTATCATTTTCCTGTTTTAGCTTCAGAATTT
>JAKSLC010000147.1 GCA_024401415.1 Bacteroidales bacterium
ATCACCTGGGTTAAGGAAAGCCATAGAGATATGAAAGATACCCTCCTTAGAACCTATGAGAGGGAGAATCTCATTCTTTGGGTCGAGCTGAACACCGTAGCAGCGATTGTACCATTCAGCATATCCTTCACGAAGAGCTGGAATACCTACGTATGACTGATAGCCGTGAGCATTTGGCTGAGCGGCTGCCTCTGCGAGAGTATTGATTACGTTAGCTGGAGGAGGCATATCAGGGCTACCGATACCGAGATTAATTACATCTACGCCTTTGGAGCGGAGATCGTCCAGACGGCGATTATTGCGCGAGAAGTAGTACTCCTGTACATTTGCTACTCGTTGTGCTGGTTCAATTATCATTGCTGTATAAATATTAATCGGTGTGTGTAATTCTACCCTTTGGCTACACTCGGGCTATACTCGGGGAAGACTCGGGGAAGACCTTATGTATAATTATTCTTCGTGGCTCTGACGACCCATCTCATATTCTCCTAAGACGGTAAGTGTTCCGCATAAAGGGCGGACTGCGTCGAGAGCCTGAATATATCGTGTATAATTATCGAAAGTGAGATCGATATAGAAAAGATACTCCCACTCGTGGCCGACTACCGGGTTAGACTGTATCTTAGACAAGTTCAAGCCATAGAAAGCGAGGACTGTGAGGATTTTAGACAAAGAACCGACTTCGCGAGCCTGAGGAAGAGAGAATACGAGCGAAGAACGATTAATCTTGTTCTTCTGAAGAAGTTCTGCCGTCTCGATATGAGCGCGATCGTCCTTTACTACGAGGAATCGGGTGAAATTCTTCTTATTAGTCTCGATGCCCTTAGCGAGAATATTCAATCCGTAGAGATTGGCTGCTATTTTAGGAGCTATTGCGCCAACGTGCTTGAGGCCCTTTTCGGCAACCTCTTTAGCAGAAGCGGCAGTATCATCAGACTCGATGAGGCGGATATTAGGATATTTACGGAAGAAAGGAGCGCACTGAGCGAGGGCCATTGGATGAGAGTGAACCTCTGTAAGATCCTCAATCTTCACGCCTGGGAGAGCCATAAGGTTGTGCTTAATACGGAGCTTATACTCTCCGATTACAGACAAACCACTCTCGTGGAGGAGAGTATAGTTGGAATTGATAGAACCAACCAAAGTATTCTCTATTGCTACTATTCCATAGAGAGAATCATCCTCACGGACTGCCTGAAAGAGTTCAGGGAAAGTATTACAAGGAACTACCTGTACCTCTTCTCCTTGGAAATATTCCTCTGCTGCAATCTGGTGATTTGCACCCTCAACACCTTGTATAGCTACTCGTTTCATCTAATAAATCTATGTATGTCTTCTCTAAAAAGAAAGCTCACTTGAACTATCGTTCAGTGAGCTTTGTTTTATTGTCTTATGCCTCATAAGCTTCGACTAGGTATATCGCTCACTGCTCTTTTGGAAAATAACCAAAAAAGTAAAAGGAATAACCGTAGTAAAATCGCTTATTTGACATAGCTTATTGATATCTAATTGTCCTTAATGTTGTTGATTTATTATCTTACAACACACGCAAAGTTACAAACTATTTTTGAACTAGCGCAAGTTAATGATAAAAAAGTGACAAAAAGGTGCAAATTAAGTATAATACGTAGCTTTCTGCGTCTAACAGATTAATCCTCAAAATAGACATCATCTATCTGAACAGGCTTACCGCCGAGAGTCCAAATACCAACGATAGTAACATGCTTTGTATTGAAGCTACCGCCATCAGAACGCTTCATAGATGCGATATCAATCTTAACTTCGTCTGTACTAGTAATATTGTACTCAGCAGCACCATCCCAATAACCCTTATCGAACAAACGGAAAGAAGGATTGCATGAGAAATCTGTCTTATCACCAAGTTTCACTACTATATACTTATGTGTTGAGATATCGAGACCATCGAACTTCCAACCTGCGAAACCATACTTACCAGTGGTAAACGTTCTAGTATTTTCATCGAGAGTACCTGTTTCCCAGATATTAACATCAAACACTCCCTTAACCACGGGGAACAAACTAGTAACGACTACGCTACAAGAGGTCTCTTTACCAAGAGCCCTAGCAGTCACGACAGTCTCGCCTTCAGACACACCAATTATCTTATTGCCATCGACACGCACGACTGAAGGATTAGCGGACTCGAGTTCCACACCATATTGCAATGGGAATACGACCTTATCATTAAAAGCATTAACAATCAAATCTCTAGAAGTACCGCTTGCGATATTAATCTTTGGCGTTTTGCTTCCTATCTTGAGATATTCAGCGGACTCTGGCTGTACACGACCTTGAGCATACTCCTCATACCAATGATAGATTTGCCAAGGGCAAGCCTCGGGGTCATTCCAATAATTTACAGTACCGCCCTGCGACATAGATGGATAGAGAGCCAAATCATTAGGAGCTGTAAAAGTGATAAAGCTGACATTGCCGCACTTATCCACGATATACTTAAAATTAGCGCCGAAACCTGTACCACCAGCTACACCTGTAAAACTCTTACCCCATGTCTTATTATACTTAGCAGAAGCCCAGTCCATCTCAGTAATCATTATAGGATGGAGTTCGGCTGCAGCCGCGATGCTACTATTCCAACCGGCCTGGAACGACTCATAGCCACCGCCTACGCCCTCGCCCATATTACCTCCATTCTCGCCGGTAGACTTCTCAGCATCGCTACCATACCAACCTGGATAGCAATGAACAGCGAAACCTAGATTCTCACCCTCCAACGGATATGTCACGAAAGAGTTATATTCCTGCTGCCAAGTCAGTCCAGGCACCCAGATTATATTTCTACAATTTTCCCGAATGAGGTTGATAAAATGCTGCATATATCTAGAGACAGCCTTGCTTCTATCGCCGCCATCGCTACTTGCGTCGATATTTACCGGCTCATTAGCCAACTCGAACATCACGTCGGCATTATTACGAATATACTTATGAGTACTAAAATACTCCCACATCTCCTCAAGGATAGTAAAAAAGCCATCGCCATACTTAAGGAAATCAGACTTTTCCTCTCCGCAAGGATATGGGCGGACTACGACGTACAACCCCTTAGAATTGCAATGCTTAATAATAGGGAGATACACCTTCTCAAAATAATCCTTCATCAATTTTGCAGAGAAATACTGAGATACGGGAGCATCGCCGCGGCCATCCGAGATAAACCAATAAGGATCCATGTGCATACGCATAAAATCGACTTTAAGACCACTTGCCAAAACCTCATCTATGATACGCATATTATAAGCGACACATTTTTCGTAATCCTTACCGCCCCAATTATTTTCGCCCCAAGCTCCACCATTAAACCATGGAGTATATGTCTGCCAAAAGCCATGGAGCTTGACATGATTGCCATTCTCGTCACACAACCAACGACCATCAGTATGGAGAATAGGCAAAGTACCGTACAAATCGGAATTGTCTGGATTAGAAGGTTCGGAAGGTTCCTTATCCTTATTTGGTTTACTGTAATCTACCACCGTAGGGCCATCATCACATGACATTACAAGCAAACACGATAATAGCGCGAATAGAAATTTTTTCATGTAAGTTATGTTAGCTGAGTTATTCGTAAAAAAGTGTTGCAAAGATAGTTTATTTAAAGTAAGCGGCAAGAGTAAGAGTAGAAAGAATAATAAAAAAAAGCCTTGTGGAAGAACCACAAGGCTATGTATTGTTTTGCTGTATGGGGAAGATTACTTACCCTCAGCTGCTGCACGTGCTGCACGAGTGAGCTTAACTGCTACTACAACGGCTGCCTTAGCGTTCAATACCTCGAGACCCTCATACTTGAGCTCGCCAACCTTGATAACCTTACCGAGGCCGAGGTTAGAGATATCGATCTTAAGAGTGTCAGGGAGGTCCTTAGAAAGACCACGTACGTTGAGCTTACGCATCTCGAGCTGAAGCTTACCACCAGCCTTAACGCCCTCTGAGTTACCCTCGAGAACAACTGGGATAGCGATAGTAACAGGCTTCTCTGGGAGAACCTCGAGGAAGTCGATGTGGAGGATCTTACCTGATACTGGGTGGAACTGGATATCCTTGAGGATAGCCTGACGCTTCTCACCGTCAATTGAAAGATTTACGATGTAGATGTTTGGAGTCCAGATAAGGTTCTTAACAGCTGCCTCAGATACTGCAACTGCGATTTCCTCCTTGCCACCGTAAACGATACATGGGATCAACTCCTGAGCACGAAGAGCCTTGATAGCCTTCTTGCCTGCAACTTCACGCTTTGATACGTTTAGATCAAAAGTCTGCATTTTAATGTTAGTTTTAATAAATTGTGTTACTCAAAATTAAGTATTTATTGCACTTAATCTCCCATCACACTAATAACGGGCATTAATTGCGGGTACAAAAGTACTTATTTATTTTCTAAATACGAAATGTCTTGTGATAGTTTCGTTGTTATATACGCAAGCGATAGTCTCAGCGAACATATCTGCAACGCTCAATACCTGAACCTTGCTACATGGGCGCTTCATTGGGATTGAGTCTGTGATGTATACGCCTGTGATATTAGACTTCTCGATATTGTCGATAGCTGGGCCTGACAATACGCCGTGAGAAGCGAAAGCACGAACGCTGAGAGCGCCCTCTTCGATCATCTTATCTGCGGCTGCGGTAAGAGTACCTGCTGTATCGATCATATCATCGAGGAGGATAACGTTCTTACCCTTCACGTCGCCGATGACACGCATTTCGCCTACTACGTTTGGACGAGGACGGTGCTTGTTACAGATTACGAGAGGAGTATCGAAGTGCTTAGAATACGAGTGAGCACGCTTTGAACCGCCGGCATCTGGTGAAGCCATTACCATGTCCTCAAGGCCGAGCTTCTCGATATAAGGAACGAATACTGTCGAAGAATAGAGGTGATCTACAGGGATATTGAAGAAGCCCTGGATCTGATCGGCGTGAAGGTCCATAGTAATGATACGGTCAACGCCTGCTGCTGTAAGGAGGTCTGCGACGAGGTTAGCGCCGATAGCGACACGAGGCTGGTCTTTACGATCCTGACGAGCATAACCGAAATAAGGGATAACTGCAACGATGCTTGCTGCTGATGCACGCTTAGCAGCGTCAATCATCATCAAAAGCTCAAATAGATTATCAGCTGGTGGAAATGTACTTTGGATGAGGAATACATGAGATCCGCGGATTGTTTCATCGAATTTCACGGTGTATTCACCATCAGAGAAATCAATCTTGTGAACTAGGCCAAGCTCCTGGCCGAACGCTGCTGCAATCTTTTCTGCGAGGTACATAGTGTTAGTACCTGAAAAGATTTTGACTGACGATTGAGGTTGCATTTGATATTAAAGGTTGTTCTTGTTATGCGTGCAAAAATAGTCAATTCTTTTCAATGACATAAATGGCATAGATAAATTTATAATATTTTAATGTTAGGAGCTATAAACACGTTGAAAGGAGGGCATAGGGCAGGTATAGGGAGGTTATAGGGAGCTTATGTGGTGCTTATGTGGTGCGCCCTTGTTCATCGTAATTTTTTATTTTGGGAAGGGTGCTATTTAGGGTTATAGGCGGCGCCCATGAGAATCTTCTGGGCGTCTTTATACGTCAGCAGTTCCTCTAATGTAGTCTTTGGGAAACGCTCCATGAAAGAGATAGCTATCTTGAGGCCGCAATACAATGGAGCTCGGCCTGGGGAGTTCTGACCGAAGTACGATACGAAAGGGGCTTCGTTTATCATTTTCGCTTTATCCATAGGCTTTGTAGAGTACAAAAGGTTATTTTCTGCCATGTACCCCCACATTTTAGCTTCGTAAGATTCGCACCATGAGATTTGACGTTTATCGTAGCCTAATAGTTCTGCCATAGACAAGCTAGGAATAATACGCCAGACGCAATATAAGATACGACCTTGGTATACGATATCAGACAGGATATCATTCTTATCAGACAGATTTGGATAGAGGCCATAGAGCCATGCCCGGATAATATCAGGAGTAACATTATCAGCATTCTTAGTTGCACGGGCATAAAGAGGCACATCAAGCCACTGATAGAAGCGGCAATCTGAGCCTAGGTAATGTTCGATACTGAAAGATATATATGTCGAGTCCATAAACATCTTGCTATTAAATCCAGAGACGTGGGCATAGACATCAGGGACAGGAGCACCAGGGATCAGGGCCTTAAGACATTGAAAAGCATCAGTAAGCTGTTCATTCCAAGACTTACTATGAGCATTCCAAGCAGAATCGCAAGCAGATATCAATTCATTATTATCAACATAGCCAACAAACTCCTGGAACTTCTGATTAAAAAGCATATCAGAAGGATTACCCAGATGCATCTCGTTACGCACGTAATTGAGGAACAAATCGCCATACTTCTCGGACAAATCATTGACTAGTGTCGGGATAGACTCGGC
>JAKSLC010000148.1 GCA_024401415.1 Bacteroidales bacterium
CACCGCAGCCGATATTGCTACCTGGTACCGTTACATCAGCCAATAATCTTGAAAGATTCAAGTTCTCTAAAGATTCAATGGAAGTTATTATTTCAAATACATGGATTGTGACAGAATACACTTCTCAAGTAAATAGGGAAGAGGAAGCTCCATTAGAGTATTCATATCCATATAATTTGTTTAACATTAAGGTCATGGGACTGAGTGCTTTTCAAAAAGTATTCAAACACTTGCATAGTCATTATGGACAAGAAAAGATGAAAAGATTTGTCTTCATTAATGCACACGAATCGTATATTGAGTATTTCGATTTGTCAGCAATGAAGTATTTAGGAGGACACTATATATTCAGATATCCTAAAAATCCTGTCATGTATGGTTTCGAAGATTTGCCTAATACTCTTTTAGGCTACAAACTATATAATGGCCCGTATGAAAGTAATGATATAACTATCAATTTTGTTGATTGATTATTTATTATGAAAGGCAATATATTGCTAATATTTATCGCTTTTGTATTTTCATTCAAAAGTATTTGTCAAACGGTTTCCTATGCATATGACAACGCAGGAAACTTTTTAATTACGAATTACGAAATCCGAAATACGAACTAGAGGGTGTATGGAGTGAGGTTCCTTTTTGAATTATTGGGGTATTGTCAGCCTATATAGAGGGTATATAGAAGTCTCAAAGAGCCCCTTTGTTCATCGCAAATTTTTTATTTTGTGGAATGGTCGGAGATGGAGAAGGGGCTGATTGCTGTGGTATAGTTGACGTAGTATTTGCTAGGGAGATTGAAATAACATAACTTTGCCGATGAAATAGAACATTCACAAGCAAATAAATATTGATGGCAACGGTAAGTGAGATACTACAGCAGCGTAGTAAGACTGGTTTTTCGATAGAGGTATTACCTCCATTGAAAGGAAGCAGCATAGAGAAGGTTTTTGCTAATATTGATCAGTTTAGGGAGTTTGATCCTCTATATATCAATATAACAAGTCATCATTCTGAGCCAGTGTATCAGACATCAGAAGATGGGCGATACAAAAAGATGTTTGTCAGGAAGCGTCCTGGAACGGTTGCAGTAGCTGCTGCCATACAGCACAGATATGGTATACCAACTGTGCCCCATATAGTATGTTCTGGATTTACACGTAGTGAGACAGAGTACGTGCTCATAGACCTAAACTTCTTGGGGATTCATGATTTGTTGCTTCTGAGAGGCGACAACGATAAAGAGACATTGGTAGATGCGAAAGAGTGTCATAGACATGCCTCGGACTTGATATCGCAAGTGAATGATTTTAACGAAGGCAAGTTTTTGGACGGAGCTATCAGTGAGCCATTGGCCACAAAGTTCAGTTATGGTGTTGCCGGGTATCCAGAGAAACATGAAGAGGCTCCGAATATGGACAGTGATGTACGTTATCTGAAAGCCAAGGTAGATGCGGGAGCTGGATATGTAGTAACGCAGATGTTGTTTGATAATGAGGCCTACTACAAATTTGTGGATAAATGTAGAGCAGCTGGTATAACAGTACCTATTATACCAGGATTGAAGCCTATAAAAAAGCTTTCGCAGTTATCGGTATTGCCAAAAGTATTTGGTGTGAATATGCCAGATGTGTTGGTTACGGAGTTAGAGAAATGCAAAACAGATGCAGATGCAAAGCAGGTAGGTGTTGAGTGGTTGACCATGCAGTGTAAAGATTTAATGGCGCATGGAGTTCCGAACCTACATTTTTACACATTGATGGCGGCAGACAGTGTTATGGAGGTTGCAAAGCAGATATATTGATGTCTGATAGTCTTTGACGTTCGTCGATGGAAAAGCTACTTTCATCGAAAAACGAGTAGATAAAAAATCCCTTTGTCGGAAAAATAGTGACGATGGTAGAAAATATTCTTCCATCGTTTTTTTGTGAGCTATGTTTGCAATGTAATCAAAACGGTGATTACGACGCATAAATAGACTTTTCATAAATAGACTGTTTGATAATATAGAGGTTTGTTCAGCACGTCGAGCTGATGTGTAATAAAACATTGGACATAACAGATGTGTTAATGTCAAGATTGTTAAGGTTTTTTCTCATACTTAGTTACCGAGTCGTTGTGAAACGGCTCGGTTTTTTGATTTATGCGGAGTTGGGTATTACCTTTTTTATTATTTTTGTCTTTTGTTATTAATATAGAGAAATGAGCATTAAACGGTACATACCAAATTCGATAACGTCCATGAATTTACTTTGTGGCGTTGTATCTGTAGTACTATCCTTGACATCAGTTGCTACAGGGAAAGATCTGTTAGGAGAAGATAATCTATATTTCTATCCTGCGGTGTTAATCTTTATGGGAGCAGTCTTTGACTTTTTTGATGGATTTGTAGCTCGTATGTTGCATGTGAGCAGTGAGATAGGTAAAGAGTTGGACTCATTGGCAGACCTCTGTTCCTTTGGTTTTGCCCCTGCGGGTCTATACATACTATACTTGGCGCAGAACTACCAATCGGATCTTGGCTTGGCTGTTTATTTTCCAATAGTGCTTGTATTGTTTTCGGCCTTGAGATTGGCGAAATTCAATGTTGACAAGCGACAAACAGAGAGTTTTATTGGTTTGACTACAACCGCCACAGCCTTATTTACTGCATCTCTATTTTTAGCGAAAAGCACGAACCCTGTGCTTTCGAACGTTAATCTAAGTGTGTGGGTGATAGCCATTATGGTTGCTATATTCTGCTATCTATTGGTTAGCGAGATTCCGATGTTCTCATTGAAAGTCAAGCATTTTGAGTGGAAAGGCAATGAGTTGCGCGTAATACTTTTGGCGGTTGGTCTAGTTTCGCTGATAGTTATTGGTGTAGGAGGTATAGCCTTTACTATATTATTATATGTGCTATTCTCGCTTGTTAAGATGTTTATAAAATAGGATAAGCGCAACCCGTGAAAACCAGGAGTATTTTCATAGCAGCAGGAGCGGCACTATTGATAGCAATAGTGGCGGGTATTGCTGCGTGGCTCAACGATGGTAAGCTATATGAGGGGAATACTCCATTTGTGTCATTGTCTACTGATACAAGGCTGATAGTCCGATACAATCGGGCATCGGTATATGTGAAAGGGCAGACAGATACGCAACTCACAGATAAGATAGAAGATTTAGTATATACGTACTCTGATAAATTGCAGCTCAAACGAGATACGTCGTTTTATGGGGTATTGAATACATCTATGCGGACTTTGGCGGACACGTCAATGAGCAGAGCCGTGTATACGGTATACTATGATGGCGCGAGTATTCTATCATTTGCATTAAAGAACAACTCGGAGCGCAGACTATTAATCTCAAGTCTAGAGGATACGAATGAGCCAGACACGACGGTGAATGGTACTGCGATAATGAAAGTCAAGAGTTCTCCGTTGTGGATGACTGTCAAAGATGGCTGTATATTCTATTCGCACGATAAAAATACATTGGCCTCAGTAGCCTCTGAAGAGGGGAAGAAACTGGTTTCTCTTCAATCATTTGGTACGCTAATGCATACTGCGTCAGACGCGTCGCCACTTTCTGTCTTTGTCAGAGACTTTGAAGAAGAAGACAAAGGAGATGTGTGGACGGAATTGGATGTTGATATTGTGGACTCACGTGTAGTAGCCAATGGAATGTCATCATCTGAGACAGCGAGTACTCTATCGTACGTAGTTGCTACTGAATCGGCACCAATTGTTATAGACAAATATATTCCATCGAGTGTAGTGGATATGCAGTGTTTTGTGAAGGCGCAAAGAGGATTGGCAAACGAGTCGTACTTAATGTACCTGAAGAAACACAACAAAGAGGAGCAGTATAGAGAACTTCAATCTACGCTAAACGACAGATGTAAGGCGGATATAGAGGCATTGTTATCGGAGTTATTTGCGAATGAGTTAGCGCTTGTGTCTCTCGATATAGATAATCCGCAAAAATCGCAGTGTCTCTTTCTTATGGGAGATAACGGTACTGTACTTCAAGGGGCGTTGAACGAATTGCTTGTGGCCCTGAATAATGGGTCGGCAGTAGCACAAGTTGATGAGTTGTCTCCGCTCTCGACAGTTGCGGTGCCAGTATACCGGGCATTCAACAGTAAAGACGAATTGTTTTTCCTGTCGGACCTTCTGTCGACAGATAATGTTCCGTACAAATACTACTTAAGATTTGACAACTGCTTGCTCTTTGCCAATGATGTGAACATACTTCGCAGAGTATTGTATGAGAATATGCAGAATAGGACGATGGCAAACGATGCTGCCTTCAGAAACTTCAGGAGTCTATTCCCTGAGAGATGTTCTGCCTTTATGTGGAAGAAATGCATGATGCGAGATACGGATGTGTGTAAAACTATAGGGTGGCAAACAACTAAAGTGAACAATCTCCCCTATATATGTCTGAATATAGACAACAACACGCATCTAAGTGCGGAGCCTCCGACAAGATGGCAAGCACACTTGGACGCAGACATTGTAGGCAAACCATTTGCTGTAGTAAACCACTACACACAATCGACAGAATACCTAGTTCAAGATGCGGAGAACTATATCTACCTTATTAATTCTGATGGCCTTACCCTTTGGAAGAGAAAAGTAGACGGCAAGATAGTAGGAGAAGTGGTGCAGATAGACTACTACAGGAACAAGAAACTACAATACCTATTTGCTACGGAGAACACTATTCAGCTAATAGACCGCAATGGCAACAATACGGCAGACTTCCCGATAAAACTTAAAGCCAAAGCTACCAGTGGTGTTTCATATATAATGTATAATGATTCGCGGGATTTCCGTCTGTTTGTTTCCTGTGACAACAAGACAACTTGTCTTTATGGCCCAGATACGAAACATATAGAAGGATGGAAGATTCCATCTACCGAAGGATTAGTAACGCAGCCAGTGCAGCATGAAGTAGCGTTAGGGAAAGACTATATCCTGATGCAAGACAACCTGAGGACATACATACTAGACCGCAAGGGTAATGAGAGAATAAAACTATCTACATTCTTTGCTCCGAACCCACAGAGCAATATATATTTTGATGGAGTTGGAGCCAAAGGGCCTGTTCACTTTGTGACATCTACGGTAGATGGCATGATGGCGATGATAGACATACCTACAGGAGAGGTGAAGACATGTGAAGTGCCAGAAATGAAAGGCAAGAAGCACCATCTAATACATGTAGGCAAATCGAAATTTGTTGCCGTTACTGATAGCCTGATGATAGAATTTGACTCACACAAGGGAATTGTGGAGAGGCAGACACCAATATATGTAGGAAATGTATCAGATATATCGCAGACCAATGATGGTCAAATTGTGATATACGATGCGGTGGAGCATTTGACGTATTTGTACAATATGTCTGGCAAGTTAGCTGTTGGGTATCCGAAGCCAGCCTATTCGCCTATGGTACAGACGAATAACAGCATTGTAGTGGCTGGAGCTAACGGTGCATTGAACTGTTTTATGCGCTAAAAAGCCCTGTAAAAGTTCTAAAAATAGTTAAATTCGTATTGCTATATGTCAAAATAGTATTAACACTATCTTGCGCTGTGCTGTAATTTTGTACTTGTTAGACAGTGGAGACGCGGACCACTAGTCGTACATCAAACACAATTCAAAAGTAACATAGCGTTTATGAAAAGCAATTCACGAATTCTATCTTTGCTTTTATGTCTATTTATGAGTCTTCAAGTATTGATGGCTCAAGACGCAGTGAAGATAACGGGTCGTGTTGTTGATGAAAACCAAGCACCTATTCCAGGTGTTAATGTTTTAGTCAAAGGCACAACATTGGGTACCATTACAGATTTTGATGGTAACTATTCTATTTCTGCACCAACAGGTGGCACACTTCTTTATTCCTTCATTGGATATAACAACAAAGAGATTGTTGTTACGAGTGCAGGAACAATTAATGTACAATTAGAACCTGAGTCTACAGAACTTGATGACATTGTAGTTGTTGGTTATGGTACGATGAAGAAATCGGATCTTTCAGGAGCTTCTGTATCTGTAGGAGAAGAGGCTATCAAGGGATCGATTATTACCAACCTTGACCAGTCATTACAAGGTCGTGCAGCTGGTGTACAATCAGTAAACAACTCTGGTGCTCCAGGTTCATCATCATCTATTCGTGTTCGTGGTCAGGCTACTATCAATGCCAATGCAGAGCCACTATACGTTATTGATGGTGTGATCGTACAATCTCAGGGTCAGTCGGGTGCTGATTACGGTTTAGGAGATGCACTTGGCAACGGATCTGTATCAACTATTTCTCCACTTTCTACAATCAACCCTTCGGATATTGTCAGCATGGAGGTACTAAAGGATGCATC
>JAKSLC010000149.1 GCA_024401415.1 Bacteroidales bacterium
AATGTATCTGTGGCTGATGATAAGGTCGTTGTTAAGGTACATGTCAAGAATACAGGTAAGGTTGCAGGTCGCGATGTCGTAGAGGTCTATACTTCAGCTCCTAAGGGTAAGCTCAATAAGCCTGCCAAGGAACTAAAGGGCTTCGCTAAGACATCTCTCCTCCAGCCTGGGGCTTCTGAGACAGTTACTGTTGAGTTTAATGTCATGGATATGGCTTCTTTCAGTGAGGCTCTGTCTTCTTGGACTCTCGATAAGGGCGATTATAGCATACTTGTCTCTCGTTCGGTTAATGACGTGGTGTCTTCTAAGTGTCTCAGGGCCGGAGAGGCTCGAGCTAATAAGGTACATAACGCGATGTCTGCAGAATCAAAAAGCAATGAACTGAAGAAATAAGTTTTTGATCATGAAAAAACAGATAATATATTGTACTTTGGCAGTTGCAGGTCTTTTGTCTTCTTGTGCGCCTACGAATCTTCAGCTCCGTGCTGATAATATTGACGAGATTGTCAAGGCCCTCACTATCGAGGAGAAGGCTCGTCTTTGCGTCGGTACAGGTATGGCCGGTGCTTCCGGTGATAGCGCTGTAGTAGGTGAGACAAAAAATATTGTCCCAGGTGCAGCCGGTACCACTTATCCTATCCCTCGTCTTGGCATTCCTGCTGTAGTGTTGGCAGATGGCCCTGCTGGCCTTCGTATCAATCCTACTCGTGAGGGCGATTCCGCTACATATTATTGTACGCATTTCCCTATCGGAACTCTCCTCTCTTCTACTTGGAACCAAGAGCTAGTAGAGGAGGTAGGTAAGTCTATCGGAAACGAGGTTCTGGAGTATGGCGCAGACGTACTCTTAGCTCCTGCTCTCAATATCCATCGTAATCCTTTGTGTGGTCGTAACTTCGAGTACTATTCCGAGGACCCTCTCGTAGCTGGTAAGATGGCTGCTGCTTATGTTCGCGGTATCCAGTCAAATAATGTTGGTACATCTATCAAGCATTTCGCAGCTAATAATCAGGAGTCTAACCGTATGGCCAATGACGCTCGTATTTCTCCACGTGCTTTGCGTGAGATATATCTCAAGGGCTTCGAGATTGCAGTCAAGGAGTCTGACCCTTGGACTGTTATGTCGTCATACAATTACCTCAATGGCGTCTATACTTCTGAGCGTCTCGACCTCCAGACTACTATACTCCGCGATGAGTGGGGGTATAAGGGTATGGTCATGACAGACTGGTTCGGTGGTAAGAGTGCTAAGGCTCAGATGATCGCTGGTAACGATATGCTCCAGCCTGGACAACCAAAGCAGTACGACGAGATCGTGGCATCAGCTAAGGACGGTTCTCTCCCAATGGCTGATCTCGACCGTAATGTACGTCGCATCCTCGAGATGATTGTTAAGACTCCTCGTTTCAAGGGGTATAAGTTTAGCAATAAGCCAGATCTCGCAGCTCATGCTGCAGTAACTCGTCAGTCTGCTACAGAGGGTATGGTACTCCTGAAGAATGACAATAATACTCTTCCTATGCTATCTGCTAAGAATGTAGCACTCTTCGGTTGTACATCATACAATTTCATCGCAGGTGGTACAGGTTCCGGTAATGTAAACCGTGCTTATACTGTTTCTCTCCTCGATGGTCTCAAGAATGCTGGCTATAATGTCAATGAGTCTCTAAAGGCTAAGTATGAGTCGCATATCCAAGCAGAGAATGAGCGTAATAAGCCTACTGGCCCTTACGCTATGTTCCTCCCTACACCTCCTCCTACAGAGTTGGTTCCTGCTTCAGCAGAACTCGCAAATATGGTTAAGGCTACTGATGTGGCTCTCATTACTATCGGTCGTAATTCAGGTGAGTTCCTCGATCGTAAGTCTGCCGATTTCAACCTCTCTTCTGAGGAGGATGATCTCATCTCTTCTGTTTGCCGCGCATTCCATGCCGTTGGTAAGCCAGTAGTTGTTGTGTTGAATGTAGGCGGTGTTATCGAGACCTCTTCTTGGAAGTCTCGCCCTGATGCTATCCTTCTCGCTTGGCAAGGTGGTCAGGAGGGTGGTAACAGCGTAGCTGATGTGCTCGCAGGTAAGGTCTCTCCAAGTGGTAAGTTGCCTATGACTTTCCCTATTAGTTTTACAGATCATGCATCTTCTGCTAATTTCCCTACAGAGGGTAAGTCTTCAAGCATGAATTTCACTGATCATGGAGAGCAGAAGGCTCTCGAACAGAATTGGGATTTCACTAATTACGAAGAGGATATCTACGTGGGTTATCGCTATTTCGATAGCTTCGGTAAGGAGGTATCTTTCCCATTCGGTTATGGTCTCTCTTATACCTCATTCGAGTATTCAGACCTCAATGTCACTACCGATGGCAATAATGTCACTGTAAGTCTCAAGGTTAAGAATGCTGGTAGCGTGGCAGGTAAGGAAGTTGTAGAGGTATATGCTGCTGCTCCTGATGCTAAGTCTGCTAATAAGCCAGAGAAGGAGCTCCGTGCTTTCGCTAAGACAGAAACTCTCGCACCGGGTGCTGAGGCTGATGTCCAAATGTCTTTCGCCGTTGCCGACCTCGCTTCTTTCTCAGAGCAGGCTTGCGCTTGGGTTACTACAGAGGGTAATTATTCTATCCTTGTAGGTGCTTCATCTCGCGATATTCGTCTCAATGGCGAGGTCGCAGTTAAGGCAAATGAGGTAAAGACTAATGATTTGTTCAAACTCCAGACAGAGTTGAATAGATTGTCAAGATAAATATCAACTTATATATCTTTATTTGGTTTGTCAAGCTATTTTATCATCGACTATAGATAATTTTTAGTTGTAATCGAAAGTATAATAACCTAATCTATGTGAATCAAGGGGGGTATATCCGAGACGGACTGCCTCCCTTATTTTTTACCCCTCTGGCAATTATCTCTTCTCCTATAATAACTCCACCCATTAACATACTTAACGAATTATTTACTATCTTCGCGCTACTATTGACAATAGAAAAGTATATCATGAGCAACATACAGGATATGAATTTTGACGATATTCGTCCATATAATGATTCCGAAGTAAAAGAGGCTATCGCACGTCTCTGTAACGTGCCTTATTTCCATCGTGTTATCGCTTTCCTTTTCCCTGGTATACCGGTTGAGGCTATCATTGCTAAGCTTTCTCTGGTAGAGACTGTGGAGCAGTTCCAGGATAATTTTATCCTCCCTTTCCTCAATGGGTTGGAAAAGAAAACTACTAATGGTATTACAATCTCTGGAACAGAAAATCTCGAGCCTGGTCAGAGCTATCTCTTCATGACCAATCACCGCGATATTATCCTCGATTCCGCTTTCCTTAATTATAAGCTTTACGATTCCAATTTCAAGACTACTGAGATCGGTATCGGTGATAATCTCCTCATCTATGAGTGGATTACAGATTTGGTAAAGCTCAATAAGACTTTCGTAGTTAAGCGTAATCTCCCTGTTCGTCAGATGATGGAGGCTTCGTCTCATCTTTCAGCTTATATGCGCCATAGCATTGCCGATTGCAATAAGAATCTATGGATTTCTCACCGCGAGGGCCGTACTAAGGATGGCAATGACCGCACTCAGGCTTCTGTCCTCAAGATGCTCAATCTTAGCGGTGGCGACGATATAGTTAAGTCTTTCGCAGATTTGCATATTCTCCCAGTAGCTATCTCGTACGAGTATGACCCAACTGATTATCTCAAGGCTTATCAGTTCCAGCTTAAACGAGACGATCCTTCTTATAAGAAGAGCCAGCAGGACGATCTCGACCATATGAATATGGGTCTCCAAGGTCAGAAGGGTAGAGTGCATTTCGCTCTCGGAAAGCCTATTACTGCCGAGACTCTTCAGCCTCTTGTCGGTCTCAATAAGAATATGTTCATGAATGCTCTTTGTGAGTTGATCGATAAGCAGATTCATGCTAACTTCAAACTATGGCCAGGCAATTATGTGGCTTATGATATCCTCAATAACACTACTGAGATGTCAGCTAATTATACTGCCGAGGAGAAAGAGGCTTATATCGCTTATGTCAATGAGCACATGTCTCGTCTCCCTGAGTGCGATACTGAGTATGTTCGTAATCAGATCTATACTATGTTCGCTAATCCAGTAGTGAACAAGAAGAATCTGTAATAATACATTTATATATGATAACGCAGAAATCTCATATAGCCGTAAGACTATTGGGGTTTCTGTTTTTTTGCGTCTTTACGTTATCTGTAAGCGCTCAAGTCAACATCGGCCGTTTCTCAGAAGATTCTGTTTTCATCTCTCAGGAGTTGTCTGAAACGAGGGTAGTAGGACAGAAGTCTTCAGATAATTTTACCACTATCAGAAATACCGATATGGCTACACAGCCCTCTGTCAATGGCGGTATAGAGGGTGTCATCCGTACGCAGATGGGCGTCAGCTCAAATAGCGAGTTGTCTTCCCAATATCGCGTCCGTGGTGGTAATTTTGACGAGAATATGGTATACCTCAATGGTATACAGATCTACAGACCGTTCCTTATTCGACAGGGTGAGCAGGAGGGCCTCTCTATCGTTAATCCCGATATGGTAGATCGGTTGGAGTTCTCCGCTGGAGGGTTCGACGCCTCTTATGCAGACAAGTCTTCATCTGTACTTAGTGTCAATTATCGTACTCCTCAAAGGGCAGAATATTCGGCTCGCGTTTCTCTCTTGGGGGCTGAAGCGTATGTCGGTCAGTCCATAGGTCGAGTAAGTAGCGCCACTGCTGTGCGATATCGAACCAATTCTTATATGCTGGGTACTTTGGATACCAAGGGCGAGTATGATCCTCGTTTCTTCGATGCCCAGTCTTTCTGGAATTGTAGCCTCTCTAATGGCTCTTTCGTATCGTTGCTCGGTTATTTCGCTTCTAATAGATACGATTTCGTACCTCAGGATCGCACCACATCTTTTGGTACTATTTCCAATGTTAAGACGCTGAAGATATATTTCGACGGACAGGAAAAGGATCGGTTCCTTACTGGTATAGCCGCTTTGCAGGGTGGGTTCCGCATCAAAAAAACAGATGTATTGTTGTCGGCTCAGTATTATCGTACTGCAGAACGTGAGTCGTATGATATCTTAGGCGAATACTGGCTACAGCAGGCCGATGATGCTCAGTCTTCATCTTCCGTCTCTCAGTCAGAGGGTATCGGTATCGGCTCTATGCTTAGTCACGCTCGTAATGAGTTGTATACTTCTATCATCTCATTCGACGCTAAGTCTGCTATACGACACTCTTCTCGTAGTACCACTCGTGTCGGCGCTGCTTATAATATTGATTTTTACAACGTCAATAACCGCGAGTGGGAACTTCTGGATTCTGCAGGTTATGTCTCTCAGAATAAAAAATTGCGAGCAACCCGAGTCTTCTCCGAGTCTAGGCCTAGTGCATATATAACGCATCTGTGGTCGCCTTATATTTCCGACTCTTCTACTATGGGTATAGAGTTGGGTGTGCGTTATTCTTATAATGATCTCTCAGGCGAATCCCTTTTTAGCCCTCGTTTCATGGTGCGATACAGACCTAAGGCCGATTTGCTTTTACGTTTCGCTACAGGTTTGTATGCTAATGTGCCTATGCTTAAGGAACGTATTCGCCCAGATGGCTCTTTTAATGATAATTTGAAGGCTCAGCGCGAATGGCATTATATTATAGGTATGGATCGCGATTTCTTCGCAAATGATTTGCCGTTCCGTTTCACTGCCGAGGCTTTCTATAAGCGTCTCTCGAATGTCGTCCCTTATAATATCGCTAATGTCAAGATCTCTTATATGGGCGAAAATCGTGCATGTGGCTATGCTTTAGGTGCCGATGTGCGTATCAGTGGCGAGTTGATATCGGGTGTGGAGTCTTGGCTCACCGTCAGTTACCTCAAGTCTATGGAGGATATTGATGACGATAGCCTCGGTTATATGCCTCGACCGTCTGATCAGCGTTTCTCTGTCTCTACTATGCTGAGAGATCAACTCCCTAATAATGCCAGTATGGGGGCAACTCTAAATCTTTTTATGTCTACAGGTCTCCCTTTCGCTTCTCCTGATAGTTTCTCGCATAGCGATAGCCGTAGAATGTCTGGCTATAAGCGTGTCGACCTCGGTATATATAAAGATTTTGCCAAATTGGCAGATGGCAGACCTAAATGGCAGTCAGGTTGCAAGGAGTTGCTCCTCGGTATAGATTTTTTCAATCTCTTTGATATCCAGAATACTATTTCTTATTTCTGGGTAAAGGATACTCAAAGTCGCGATTTTGCAGTGCCTAATTATCTCACTTCTAGACGCATAAACGTGCGTCTTTCTGTCTCTTTCTA
>JAKSLC010000015.1 GCA_024401415.1 Bacteroidales bacterium
GGCTACAGCCAGGGTGGTACGACGATTCATTATGTCTCTTCTAGCGGGAGGCATGAAAGAGCGCAGTGTGAACAGGAAGATAGCCAGTGTGCGTAGCTATTATAAATTTCTGATGCATGATGAGATCATTCGCAAAAATCCGTGTGAACTAATTGAAAACGTCAAGACACCTAAGACCCTGCCAATGTTTGTTCAGACGCAAGAGATGGACAATCTGTTGGATAATGTGAAATTTGACGATACCTACGAAGGAGTTCGAGATCATATGATTCTGGAGATACTGTATATGTCTGGAATGCGTCTGTCTGAACTGATTAACCTCACTGTGGCAGATGTGAATTTTGGGATGCGTTACCTTATGGTATTAGGAAAACGCAACAAACAGCGAATAATTCCCTTTACAAATAGGCTAGAATCCGATTTAATTTATTATATTAGCAAACGTAAAGAGGAATTCAAGGATGCCGCAAATAATTCGGCGCCTATGTTTCTCACTCTCAAAGGAGAAAAGATGGCCCCTTGGCATATCTACAAAATAGTTCATTCAAACTTGGAACTTGTTAGTACGGTATCGCGTAAGAGTCCACATATACTAAGACATTCGTTTGCGACAGCTTTACTGAACAATGGAGCAGATATAATGGCCATAAAAGAGCTCCTTGGTCACTCAAGTCTAGCTGCAACACAAATTTATACACACAGTGATTTCAAGCAATTGAATCACATATATCAAACCGCCCATCCGTGGGCACAGAAGAATAAGGAGGACTGATTATGAAAATTAACATTCAATCTTTGCATTTCGATGCTTCAGCTCAGCTTAAGGAATTTGTTGAGCACAAAGTAACAAAGCTAGAGCACTTCTATGACGGAATTATCTCCGCTGACGTTGTTCTTAGCCTCGACAAGGCAGAGAACACAGAGAATAAGGTAACAGAGATTAAATTGGCAGTAAGTGGAGAATTGTTAGTTGCACAGAAGCAGTGCAAGACATTTGAGGAGGGTATAGACCTTTCATGTGATGCGTTGAAAAAGCAACTTCAGAAGTATAAAGAGAAGTGAATACTATGAAGCCTATTTGCAAGGCAATGTTATAAAATACCGACCGAGATTTTTGATAGTCTCGGTCTTTTTTTTGACTATATTTGTAATAGAGAAAATATAGAGTACATGACACAAGAAGCAAATTTAGAGACATATGTGAAATTGATATCCGTTGAACTGGCTATCAGTACAGAGAGTGTTCGTAATACGCTCATGCTTTTGGATGAGGGAGCTACGGTTCCGTTTATTAGCCGTTATCGTAAAGAGAGGACGGGAGGATTGGATGAGGTGAAGATTGGTGAGATAAAAGATTTGTATGCCAAATATTCGGAGGTAGAGGCACGAAGGCAGACTATACTGAAGACCATTTCAGAACAAGGAAAGTTGACGCAAGAACTGGAAAAACAGATAACCACAACTTGGGAGATGACCAAATTGGAGGATTTATATCTTCCTTATAAGCCGAAACGTAAGACTCGAGCGGCGAAAGCCAGAGAAAACGGATTGGAAGGGTTGGCTAATGCTCTTATACTAGGCAGGTTGAGAGACGTCAATGCAGAGGCAGAGAAATACACCAACGATAATGTTCCCACGGCAGAAGATGCACTACAAGGAGCTCGTGATATTATAGCGGAAATTGTGAGTGAAGATAACAACACACGAGATATTGTCAGAATTGCATTTAAGAATACAGCGCAGCTGAAGACCAAAGTAGTCAAAGGGAAAGAGACGGAAGGCGATAAATTCTCGGATTACTTTGATTTGGCAGAGAGCATGACACGCATGCCAGCGCACAGATTACTGGCTATACGAAGAGCGGAGAATGAAGGAATAATTAAAGTGCAAGTTGCTCCGCGAGATAAGGACAGTGCAGTTTCCCGTATTGAGCGAAACTATACACGTATGCAGAACAGTCGGTCATCAGCTGATCAGATGAAGCTAGCTATTGAAGATGCATACGACAGACTATTAGAGCCATCTATAGAGACGGAATTTAGTGCTCAGACAAAATATGATGCTGATACTGAGGCTATCAGAGTCTTCAGAGAAAATCTTCGCCAACTGCTTCTCGCTGCACCATTAGGAGAACAACGAGTATTAGCACTAGATCCGGGATTCCGTACAGGATGTAAAGTAGTGTGTCTAGACAGACAGGGGGCATTGCTACATCATACAGTAGTATATCCACATCTTCCGAAATCAGATGTTGAGGGGACGCTAGAGACATTGAGATATCTTATCAAGAAATATGATATCGAAGCTGTGGCGATAGGCAATGGTACAGCCTCTCGAGAGACAGAAGAGGTAGCACGACGCATAGATCCGACGGGTAAGCTTCGCATATTTGTTGTAAGCGAAGATGGTGCTAGTATATATTCGGCATCTAAAGTTGCCAGAGACGAATTTCCAAATGAAGATGTAACAGTAAGAGGTGCAGTATCAATAGGTCGTCGTTTAATGGACCCACTAGCCGAGTTAGTCAAGATAGATCCAAAGAGTATTGGAGTAGGGCAATATCAACATGATGTAGACCAGACAAGATTGAAGAGTGCTCTTGATGAGGTTGTAGTATCATGTGTGAACAGTGTCGGGGTTGATGTGAATACCGCCTCCAAAGAGCTACTTACATACGTGTCGGGCCTTGGACCACAGCTGGCACAAAATATTGTAGACTACCGAGCAGAGAATGGTGCATTTACCTCGCGTACTCAGTTGAAAAAAGTTCCCCGTTTAGGAGCTAAAGCGTATGAGCAATGTGCAGGTTTTCTGCGTATTCGAGGTGCAGAAAATCCATTAGACAATTCGGCTGTTCATCCAGAAGTATATTCGATAGTGCAGCAAATGGCCAAAGACACCAGATGCACAGTAAAAGAGCTGATGGAGAGTGCAGAGAAACGCAAGGCAATCAATATTCATAAATATGTAACAGAAACAGTCGGGTTGCCCACATTGACAGACATTATGTCGGAATTAGAGAAACCAGGAAGAGATCCTAGAGAGAAACTGGAAGAGTTCCGATTTGCAGATGGAGTAAATACCATAGAGGATTTACAAGAAGGGATGCGACTGCCAGGTATTGTTACCAATATCACTGCATTTGGAGCATTTGTCGATATAGGAGTGCATCAAGATGGATTAGTACATATATCAGCGTTATCAAATACTTTTGTAAAAGATATAAATAGCGTGCTTAAACTACATCAGCACGTTATGGTAACTGTTGTGGGAGTAGATCGTAAGAGGAACAGAATCAGTCTTTCGATGAAAGAATAGAAATACGAGTGAGTATGGTACAATTGAACATTACAAATATAGGTCGAACCGTAGAGGTTGAAGAAGGGAAGACCTTAGCAGAAATTGCTGAATTAATAGGTCTGAAATTGAAGTATACGATACTTGGAGGTATTGTAAACAATAAAGTAACGGATCTATCCTTCCGTGTTTTTCAGCCAAAGTTGATAACATACTTTGACATTACGCACCCTGAGGGAATGCGCGTATATACCCGTTCCTTAAGATTCCTATTGTACGTATCAGTAAAAGAGATACTTCCTGAAGCAAAACTAGAGATCAGGCATTCGGTATCCAATGGGTTATACTGCGAGATAGTCAAGAAAAACGGTAATGTAGAGATCTCAGAGCAAGAGATAGACAAAGTGAGGGCCAAGATGCGCGAACTCACTGCTGCCTGTCTCCCATTTAAGCATGAGGATATAGAAACATCGAAAGCATACGAAATAATTGACGAAGACGCAGGGCAGGTTCGTTTGCTGATGAAACATGGAGAATTGTATACTACAGTACACACACTCCTTGGTCATTCGGTGGCACTTTTTGGAGGGTTGGTACCACATACGGGAATCGTAGATGTATATGATATAATACCATATTACAAAGGGATTCTTTTGAGATTACCCAAAGCGTCAGATCCTACGCAACTGTCAGAAGTAATACGTCAGGATAAGATGTTCTCTGTCTTTATGGAGTTTGACGGATGGCTTAAGACCTTGGGAGTAGAGAATCTTGCAGATTTGAACGACCATATAGAGAATGGAGATGGCAATAGAGTTATGCAAATAGCGGAAGCGCTTCATGAGAAGAAGATAGCTGCTATTGCAGATCTTATAAAACAACGTCCTGGTGTTAAGTTTGTCATGATAGCTGGTCCATCTTCCAGTGGTAAGACAACGTTCAGCAAACGTCTGGCGTTACAATTGATGGTAAATGGTATGACACCAATTAACCTGTCGACAGACGACTACTTTGTAAATAGAGAAGATACTCCACGAGATGAAAATGGAGATTACGATTTTGAGGCAGTAGAAGCTATTGATATAAAATTCTTCAATGAGCAGTTGTCTCAACTACTGAATGGGGAAGAGATAGAGGTGCCGAAATTCGACTTTAAGACAGGGTCGCGTACTTTTGTAGGAAATAAACTCAAGATGAAAGAGGGAGATGTGTTAGTAATAGAAGGAACACATGCTTTGACACCTCAGCTAACATATCAGATACCACAAGAAGCCAAGTTTGGTATTTACATCTGTCCATTGGCGTCGATAAACCTTGATAATATGAGCCGTTTACATACGACAGACAACAGACTTATCCGTCGAATGGTCAGGGACTATGCTACTCGAGGTTATTCTGCAAAAGATACTATTGCGCGTTGGCCAAGTGTGAGACGAGGAGAGGACAAATATATCTATCCGAATCAAGAATATGCTGATGTGATGTTTAATACGGCGTTATGCTACGAGTTGTCTGTACTTAAGCCATTAGCAGAGAGTATATTGCTGGAAGTAGGTAGGAATACGCCTCAATATGCTGAAGCCAGAAGGTTACTGAAGCTTTTGTCGTACTTTAAGACCTTAAAAGGAGATGCGGTGCCTCCTACCTCAATCATAAGAGAATTTTTAGGAGGAAGTTCATTTGAGTATTAAACTTTGCAAAAGTAGTTGTTGATATAGAAAGAATTACTAACTTCGCACCCGATTTAAGCTGGTAGTAGAACGATTGATTTTACCGCTGGTGAAAAACTAACATTAAAAAACATACAACATGTATCTTTCAAAAGAGAAGAAGACAGAGATCTTCGGTCAGTATGGCAAGACAGCACAGGACACAGGTTCAGCTGAGAGCCAGGTAGCACTTTTCACATTCCGCATTCAACACCTCACAGAGCACTTGAAGGCAAATCACAACGACAAGTCGACAGCTTTCGCACTCCGTAAGCTCGTAGGTCAGCGTCGTCGTCAGCTTGATTACCTCAAGTCTCGTGATATTGAGCGTTATCGTGCTATCATTGCTAAGCTTGGTTTGCGTAAGTAATCCGATCCTAGTAATCGAAAGACATACAATCGTGCATCATAGAAATATGGTGCACGATTTTTTATGAGTGAGATATGGGGAGAGGGTAGTGTGATGAAAAAGGGAAAGGATAAAGAGTGTGTAATGTAGGTTGCGAGAGCATAGTAGTTGCTCGTAGTTTTTAATAAATGTCAATTATGCTTGGTGACATTATGCTATATTGTCAATATGGCAATTTATTAGTAGTTTTGTACCATCATGAATAGACTTGGCAGTTTGATATTATTGCTACTATGTGGCTTGTTCGTGGATCGTAGTAATGCGCAGCAATCGTACGATTTTAACGTAACAACTAAAATTTCCACTCAAGTAGGAACCAATTCGTTGCAACCAATGTGGTCATATTCCAATCAATGGGGGTTGGAGAATATGTATGACCAGGCGAATCTTTCTGTTTATGCAAAAGCAACGGCTGGATGGCATACAAACAGACAGATATCAATGAAGTGGTGTGGGTTGCATGATTCATATACGACAGACACGATTGTACCATTGTTCAGTGTAAAAGCGGGATTAGGAGCTCAGTTATCCACAGAGAAAGACAGAATGATGATTCATGAGGGATATTTGACAGGGAACTTGTGGGTATTTGATTATACTATAGGTCTGCACGCCTTTACGCCTATTTTCAGTAATAATGAATTATCGTCGGGTTCGTATCTGATGAGTAATAATTCACGTCCATTGCCAAGAGTTGGTTTAGGATTGTTCAGGTATTGGTCGTTGCCTTTTACTTGGAATTTGGTACAAATTAGAGGGTCGATGTTTTTTGGGTATATAGGAGATGAAGGGAACAAAAATTTTACAGATGATGTGCTTTTTCATGAAAAATGTGCCTATGGTCGATTGGGAACACCATTTGTAAAGCCGTTTATAGGAATAGTGCATTCGGTTATGATGGGAGGAAGATTGTCTAATGGGTCGAAGTTGCCATTGGATTTTTGGAACTCGTTCATGGGTAAATCTGGTTCAAAGAAATTATTTGACGATAAATTCAGAGGGGAAGTTACCAATGCTGCAGGAGGACATCAAGGAATGTGGGATGTAGGTTTAGATATTGATATTTCTAATGTTAAGTTGACGGCATATTACCAGCGACCATTTGCAGATAGCAAAGCTCAACCGTTATTTTTCAGGATTAAAGGTGACCATGAGGCCAAGGATATGACGATAGCTATTGATGCTAAGCTACCCAACTCTATCTTAAAGCATATAAATATAGAGTTTGTGAAAACATCTCGTCAAGGGGATAATGTCACTCCTGACCCCGTTTTTATTGATAAATATGGACGGACCGTGTATATATTCCCTGGAGATCTGACAGAAGAAAATTGGGAAGAGTTTAGGGATGCACATGTTTCTGAATACGTACTTGAAGAATTTAAGACAAAATTTAGACCGATTGTCAATTCGGTAGACCTTATTCATTGTATTATGTGGTATTACAATGAGGGTAAATTTGTATATGGAGGAAGAACTAATTATATGGGAAATGGGCTATATAGACAAGGATGGAATAAGGATGGATTGTGTATGGGAACAGCATTCTTTCATACTGCAGCCACAACTAATATGTATGCACCTGAAGGGAGCGTTACTAGTCTGACGAATATGACAAATGTACGTTTGTGGGCATTGAATGTTGGTGTCAGTGGAGATATTACAGATAAATTGTCATACAGATTCAAATATGCATATTCTCATAACTATGGGAATTATATTGACCGTTATGATGGTTCTTATAGTTGGGTAAAACATGAAGGATACTTTTTCGGTGATGACGGATTGAAAGAGCAATGTTTGCTTATTGAAGCACAATATGAAGCTAAAAACAATTTAAAGTTAGCTGTACAGTTGGCTTCTGATTTTGGACAGGTATACAATAGTACCTCGCTAAAAATTTCTGCTATATACAGTTTATAAATAGAACGAAAGATATAAACACTCCGTGTTTGTATTTTTTTGATGTGAAAATGTAAATTAGAATTAAGGGTCTAGTCAATTGTTCCAATAAACGGTTGGTGGTTATTCTAGTCAATTTGTGCGGATAATAGATGTTTCTGGTTGTGATGGAGACTCAATGATCTTGAACTATTGGCATTCCAATAGAGTATTACATATTAATGCGTGAAGGTGATTGTTTGTAAACAACATTAATTTCTTCTATATGATCATTTTATATATCCCCATCAATCTTTCGGCAAGAACGCGTGGGTGATAATTGTTCATGGCGAACTCTTTACCTCCGGCTATCATTTCGTTTCGCAGGTTGTCGTCCGTTAAGACCATTTGAATTTTGCTGCTTATGTCCTCTGGATTGTAGGGGTCGGTCAGAAGTGAGAATGGTCCGCCAGCTTCAACAAGTCCACTGGTGTTGCTAGTTACAACGGGGCATCCTTTTAGAAGAGCCTCTACTACAGGAAGTCCGAATCCTTCGTAGAAACTAGGGAAAACGAATAGACGAGCTTTTTGATAGAGCAGATGCAACTCATTGTCCTCTATTCGGTGGGTAGGAAATATAACCAGGTGTTCCAGATGATGCTCTGATATATATTGCTTAACCTGAGTTTTGTAGCTACTATCATCGCCTACGGCTACTACAGGTATCTGTAAATCTTTTGGAAGAAGTTCTATAGCCTTTACTATTCCCAAGAGGTTTTTGCGAGAGTTGATAGAACCTACATAGAGAATGAAGTCATCAGGATATGCAGATAACTGATTGTTAATCTCTTCTGGAGAAAGGCTGTTGAATTTCTCGTTATAGAAAGATGGATTGACAGGCTGATAAACGATATCAATTCGGTTCTCATCGACATTGTAATATCTCATGAGTTCCTGCTTGGTAAATTCGCTTATTGCGATTATGCGATCGGCGTGTTTTACAGCGTGACGCCACTTCAGGTCGTAAATCTGGCGATCCTGCCAATGATACATATTCTTGAACGACTTAAAAGCGACATCGTGAATTGTAACTACAGATGGGATATTGCATTTTTCGATGCCCACAGGGAGCTCATTGCTTAGACCATGGAAAAGGTCCAGCTTATCTCTCTTGATATCGCAAGAGAGGCCGAAAGTTCTCCATAGACTTCCATTGATGCAGTTGCATGGGAATACGGTTTTGCAATGCTCCTTATTTAAGTATGCGCGCATCATGTCGTGCGGCTTAACTTTAGGAGTGTACAATGTATAGGTATTATCTGGATAGAAATCCGAGAGAATATCTATAGTTGTACGGCTATGGTTTCCCAATCCTGTAAAATTATTGTATAGTCGTTTGGCGTCGAATCCGATGTTCATCTAGTTGTCGGTTTTTCTAGTAGTTGAATTTTGATATTGCGGTACTTAGATCTTTTGAGGAGGATTGCATACAAAATCTTTCTCAAGATATATTTTGTATGTAATTCCCATGAAGAGCCGACAACTATGCCATATTGAGCTGCCTTTTGAAGATATAAGTTGCGGTATGGGTTGTCACAATTGTGGCGCCAAGGTTTGCGTTTGTTTGAAAAATGAACGATTACAGGATTATGTAGAGCATCACGGAGGTCGTCCATTCGTCTGCTCTGTATATCTGGCTTCTTGAAAAGGAAGAAGTCGAGCAAATTCCATCTACAAGAGATGAACATAGTATGTCCTGCAGTCAGTGCATTCATAATATCTTGATCGTGATGGCGAATTACACCACGATACTTTTCAATAAATTGTGCGGCATTATGGGAGAAGTTATTGTCTCGCATAGCCTTAAGGTTGAAGAGAGCAACGCCGGCATTGTAGTATGAGTATGTTACATCATAGTTTAGTGCTTTAGGCTTCTCCCTGTCGTATGGAGGACGATCCTCTACGGCTGCAATCATGAGATTGTCGGTATCGAGATCGGTATTCCAAAGGTCGTTTATGCTGCCCAATATCAACGTATCGCAGTCAAGGAACAGGACCTTATTGACAGACGAAGGCAGGAGTTCGGGCATGAATATGCGCAAGTATGTAGCTGGTGAGACATAGTCTTTGCGCCACATAGGAAGAGACTTTACTATATTGTTGTCAACTTGGTAGAAGTTGAAGGCCATTTTAGGATGTTTTGAGATGAAATCATCTTTATGGCCATCATTCAAGTCTATATTAAGAACATGAATAGTAAAAGTGTCTTCTGCATTGTACTCTTCCAAAGAGTAGAGCATGATGTGAGCAAAAGGGACAAATTTGGAGTCGATATTTATTGCTATGTCTATCATGCACTAGTTTTCAGAATAACGCGTCGCAAAGTTGCATATTTTTTATGTAAGAGACAAACAATAGTAAATTATAGAGATAAAATAGTAAATTGTGGTATGTGATATTCTGAATGCTTTGACCGTCCTATGATGTTCTCTTGTTTATCGTAATTTTCGTATTGTGTAGACTCGGGCTATACTCGGGGAAGACTCGGGGAAGTCTTTTGTTCATCGCAATTTTTTATGTAAACAAAATGCGCGAACCTTTTGGAAGATTCGCGCTATGGGTTGGAATGACAGTCGGAATTTTACTCCAGGTACTGCTTGCAGTCCATTGCGGCTTTGCAACCAGACGCTGCGGCTGTGATGCATTGTCTGTATCGGGGATCGGCGACGTCTCCACATGCAAATACTCCTGCTACAGAAGTTCTTGTTGTACCATCGAACGTCTTAATATATCCCTCTGGGTCGACTTCAACGTCGGGACGGAATAACTCAGATTTAGGAGTATGCCCGATTGCTAAGAAGAAGCCATCGATGTCTATTGTTTTTTTAGATTCATCGGGTTTGCCTCGACGATAAACCAATTCTGCCTGCTTCAGTACAGGTGAGCCGATGAGGTCTACTGTCTCGTGCTCAAAAAGAATCTCAATTTTAGGATTGTTGAATAACTTGTCCTGCATCGCTTTAGATGCTCTCAGAATATTTCTGCGAACGATTAGGTATACTTTTTGAGTCAATGAAGCGAGATACTGAGCCTCTTCTGCGGCTGTATCTCCTCCACCTACAACAGCTACTGTCTTATTTCTGTAGAAGAACCCATCGCAAGTAGCGCAAGCAGATACACCGCTACCACGTAGGCGCTCCTCGGCAGAGAGTCCTAAATATTTAGCTTCTGCTCCAGTAGCGATAATCAACGCCTTAGCTTCCAAAGAGTTGCCATCGTCCAGTATTACCTTATGGAGTTTTTCCAGAGAAGAGGCGAACTCTACTTTTTCTACTATGGCACCTACCATGTTAGTGCCTAGGCGCTCTGCCTGCTCCCTCATTTGCATTACAAGTGTAGTTCCGTCGATGCCGTCAGGGAAGCCAGGGTAATTCTCGATAGTCGTGGTTGTGGTAAGCTGACCTCCAGGAAGAGGACCTTCGATGAGTGTAGGATTGAGACCTGCGCGAGAAGCGTAGATTGCTGCTGTATAACCTGCAGGTCCACCACCGATGATTATAACATTATTCATTCGCGTATTATTTGTTAATGGTAAAAGGGATTTGTAAAGCTTTAGGTTTCTTGTACGAAGTTATGTCTACCATACCGGTATGGCTGTCTATGTTTGCTGACTTTTGTTGGGATAGCGAACCTGTTTCGATATATTTCAAGGCAAGAGCTGTGAGAGCCTCATTAGCATCTCCAAGTTCATGTCGATTAAGGTCGTCAAATTCGTTGTATGCGAAATCAGGTTCCATACCATCGCCGTCGGTAGTGTCAAAAGTCTCATCCTTGCTATTGTAATATACTGCAACTAGAGGAGCAACAAGCCAGTTGTTGATACTTTCGTCAAAGAATGGTTCCTTGGTCTTGTTGTTGACAAACAGATCTGGAGTAAGAACGTACATTGCAGTATTCTTTCCACCGGATACGTCGCCTATAGTATAAACGTTCATATAAGGTTTTAGACCGATGATGGTAGCCTCTGAAGCGGAGTATGAATTGCGGCCTTGTATGATAACGATATCCTTCAAATCCAGATTGCTGCCTAAAACGCTCTTCTTGAATTTCGTTATATCTGAATCCTCGCCATTCTCACTAGACAAGTTAGATTTGTACGTGTATTGAAGGATAACCTCTTCATCGGCGTCAGCAGAAGCTGGAGCTATGAGGGAAGCCAAATGCGAGCATGCGAGCATTTCACCCCCTGGATTATAGCGTAAGTCGAGAATCAATCGAGAAATGCCCTCAGCTTTGAAACTATTGAAAACGTCAGTCAGTTCGTTGTTGAACTCAGCATAGAAATCCATGTAAAGCAAATAGCCGACTTTAGTTCCATCAGATAAAGTGAATATGTTTGTTGCTGCTACTGGTGAGGTATGTATCTCTTCTGCGGTCAGATCGTACCCTATTGGGATTTCGGTATTCTCGGCGAAGAAATGAGAGCCTTCATACTTGCCGTTTGTGTTCCATAGTTCTTGGAAGTTGTCTGGTGTAAGTCGTTTATCGTTGACTTCAAAAATAAAGTCGCCTCTTTTAACGCCTGCTCTATCTGCGGGGGTGTTAGGATATACGAAGTTGATAGCTGCTACTACATATTTGTGAGAGTTGTCGGCATACATGAAAGAATAATCCCATCCCATAGATGAAGAAATACCATTTTGAGACTGTTTGAATCCCTCTGCGTCATCAGTTATGAAAGAGAAGATATCCTTTGGATCTAGAAGTTTCTTGAAGTATTTCTTGGTGTCATTCTCGTTTGTATAATCTATAACAGGCGTACCATTTTTTGATATGCCTTCGTTATACAGATAGTAATAATCCATAATTTGATATACAAAACTATTGGCTAGTCTTGTCTCATCTTCTGCATATTCAGATTCGTTATCTTTACATGATGTAAATGACAAGCAAGATAACAATGCTGCTATCAACAAGGTATAGTACTTCATTTTCTGATGGATTAGCGTTTTATAGCGTCAAAGTTCGTTATTTATTTTCAACTATGGAGCGTCTTTTCTAATTTTGCAAAAAATATTTATGTCATGAATGAGATATCTCTAACAGTAGCAAAACAATTGCTCGACATCAAGGCTATTCGCCTTCAGCCTACCAACCCTTTCACTTGGGCATCTGGATGGAAGTCACCTATCTATTGCGACAACCGTAAGGCATTGTCATATTCTGCAGCGCGTACTTACATTAAGGAGTCTTTTGCAAAGATAGCAAAGGAGAAGTATGCAGAGTTTGATGTAGTAGCGGGTGTAGCTACTGGTGCTATAGCACAGGGCGCTTTGGTTGCAGACCTTCTCAACAAACCATTTATTTATGTTCGTTCAGCGCCAAAGAACCATGGTATGGAGAATCTCATTGAGGGAGATCTCAAGGCTGGTCAGAAAGTGTTGGTTATTGAGGACCTTATCTCTACGGGTGGTAGCTCGCTAAAGGCTGTTGAGGCACTTAGAAATGCTGGCGCAGAGGTAGTAGGCATGCTTGCAATCTTTACATACGGGTTCCAGAAGGCAGTAGATGCTTTTGCAGAGGCAAAGGTAGAGCTCACAACATTGAGCAACTACAACGATATGATTCAGGCTGCTGTCGAGTCGGGCTATGTAACATCAGCAGACATTGATACATTGAAAGAGTGGCGTAAGTCTCCAGATACCTGGGGCTGCTAAATCTGACAGATATTACTGCTTAACTTTCTGAAAAGTTAGGCGATGCAAAGGGGAGGTACCATACTCAGCAATGCCTTTACAATGGGCTGCAGTAGGGTACCCCTTATTTTTATCCCATGCGTACACTGGATAAATCTTGTGCTGCTCCATCATGTACTCATCACGATGAGTCTTTGCAAGAATAGAAGCAGCGGCGATACTCATATATTTACCATCGCCCTTGACTATTGTGGTATGGTCTATGCCCTCGAAAGGTCTGAATCTGTTGCCATCGACAATGATATGCTCTGGTCGGATATTTAACCCATTAATGGCGCCATGCATAGCATCATAAGTTGCCTGAAGAATATTCTTTTGGTCAATTATGGTATTATCTATCATGCATACGTGCCATGCCAAGGCGTACTTCTCTATTATAGGACGAAGTTCATCTCGTTTTTTTGCTGATAACTGCTTGCTGTCATTGATGAACTCTGATGCGAAATCAGGAGGGAGTATCACAGCTGCGGCTACAACAGGGCCAGCGAGGCAACCACGCCCAGCCTCGTCAACGCCACACTCTATTAAGCCCTTATTGAGGTATGGAAGTAGCATGGCTGTATTATTTTTCGTTGTAAATTACACCTAAGACAACACTGCCAACGGCATTTAGAGTGCCATTGTCTATATTGTCCATTGTATCCTGATGCGTGTGCCAGTATGCTCCGAAAGAGGTATTGGTCTGGCTGTCATATTGTATGATGTCTACAGCAGGAATTTGCGTATGTTTGTGAATGTAGTAATGATCGTCAGTGATATAACCGCCATTGGCGTTGACAAAGTTAGCACCAAAGCCCATTCTGTTTGCTCTTTGCCAAATCATATCTACAATATTTGAAGCCCACTGCTGAGAGTATGACTCCTTATAAAAAGTAGCATTAGGTGCACCTACCATATCCAGCAATATTGCGAATCTAGCCTGTGATGCCTTACCCAATTCACTCTGACCCCATAACTGAGAACCGAGGCACCAAGTATCAGGTAGATATTTTATTCCTGTCTTGTGACTTGGGGTTCCCATATCTTCAACATCGAAGAAAATTATATCTACTCCAATTTTAGATTGTTTAAGTTGAAGTTGTCTTGCTACCTCAAGAAGAATGCCTACGCCGCTTGCGCCATCATTTGCGCCATCTATAGGTGTATCCCTCAAACTGGCATCGTTATCATTGTCGGCAAAAGGACGGCAATCCCAATGAGCGCAAAGAATTATACGATTAGCCTTTTGAGGCTGAATATGACCGATGACATTCTTTATCTGTTCGGGCTTGCCGAGGTAATTTGTACCTGTGCCCTCTTGAATCTCAACCTCTGCACCGAAACGCTTAAGTGTTGATACCATATAATCGAGACACTTCGCGTGAGCTGCAGTACCAGGTACTCTTGGTCCGAAAGCAACTTGATCTGCTATATATCGATAAGCAGAATCGGCAGAGAACTCTACGGAGAGAATCTCCTTTTGTATAGGTGTAGAAGTATTATTGGTATTCTGGCAAGCAGAGAGAACTGCTGCTCCGAATATTGCGGAAATAATATGCTGTTTCATAAAAATATATTACTTGACAATAGCTCTACGGAAACCATCAGTCATAATCTCCTCAAGTTGCTTGTCATCATTTTCAAATATTATCAATGTCTCTATACCATCAATAGAATTGGCCATCTCGATGGCTTTTTCATGACCTATTACCATAAAGATGGTTGCCATAGCATCTGTTGTCATTGTATTGGGACCTATCACACTTACGCTCAGAGTCTTGTGCTCAATAGGGTAGCCTGTCTTTGGATTAATGGTATGCGATATTCTTTTGCCATCGGTAGTGTAATAGTATTGTCGGTAAGAACCCGATGTGGATATGGCACAATCTGTAACCTCTATGATATGTTGTGTACGGCGGTCGAAAATAGAGTTGTCTTCACTTGGGGAGTCGATACCTATGCGCCATTTAGTGCCATTAGGACTAAGACCCTTCAGGTGTAGTTCTCCTCCTATCTCCACCATATAATTCTTCACGCCATGCTGTTCCAGGACTTCTGCGGCTACATCTATGCCATAGCCTTCAGCCAAAGCACACATATCCAACTGAATACGTGGGTCGTCCTTTACTATGCTGTCCCCTTGAAGCTGTACCTTGTTCATGCCCACAAATTGTAGTACATCTTTTGCCCCCGCTGCTAACGAGTCGTACACCTCGGTAGATATAGTGTCGAGCATATATCCCTTAGCGAAGCGCCAATGAGCGCTAAGATCGCGTATTGTAACATCAAAAGCACCATCGGACAATTCATACATCTCTTTGGCCTTGTACCATACGGTTGTGAAGAAACTGTCTACATGGTGTTCCTCGTTTCGGTTGATCTTAGAGATTGTAGAATTTGGGTTATATGTAGACAACGATTTATCGTACTTATCCAAAGCAGCACGTATCTCATCGTGATAATTGTCATATGCTTCGTAGCGGATATTGTACGCTGTACCGAATACAAAACCGGTATCTTGTATATAAGAAGGCTTCTTGTCCTTGCACGAAGATAAAAGACCTAAAGCCAGAGCAAATAATGTTATATGTCTGATTACGCTCATCATAGTAATATTATAACACTGCAAAAGTAGTGTTATTTTGTAGTATTAATAGTTATTGTACCAAAGAAAAACTCCATTCGAAACGTTTCGCGTTCCCTTGTCCATCTGTGATGATAGCTAGTAACTTATGGGACCCGATATCAAGTCTGAGCCTCTCCAGTCTTGCCTTAACCATAGACTGCTTGTAGTCGTACTCGAAAGGATGCCATTCTCCGTCTATATACACTTCCCACTCAGCTATATCACTCTTGTCGTCTTTTACTCCAATCATAATGGTATTAGACCTTTTAAGGTTTGTCCTGGAGTTGCGAGAGAATACTTTTGGAGCAGTATTGTCAGTGCTTATAAAGAACTGTCCTAGTGATGTTGTCTTTGCTGTTATGGTATTTTCGCTAACTATCCCACCTACATAAACTTCATTATTTTTTGCGTCGCGAGACATGATGCATGCTTTATTAATGTCGATGCTGTCTGGCAAAGGTAATGTGATGGATATTGCTTTTTGCAAAGGTGTATTGATAGAACCTATGGTCCAGCTGTTTTTCCCTTTGCTTACGGCAATAATGTCATCGGCGTATAGTGCTTTACTGGGAATCAGTACAGATATACCCAAGGTATCTATGATATTGGTCTTGTCCCAATGGTACTTGTTGGCGTTAGACTTACGGTTAGAATTGCCTTTGCCTGTGAGCCTAAATTTCATCTTAGTTGTGTGCCCGGCAAAATCGCTTACCTCGTATCTCATATTGAGAGTATCTTTATCAGATAGATTTATTATTCCATTGCCGGAATAATATGTCAACTCATTGCCAGGAATTATGTACGACCGTTGGATGAATCTTTTATTACTTACCCATTCACTATAGTCTATATGAGCATTTATCTCACGAGTAATGTCAAAATCGATATCGTCTATATGACTATGGAATATCAACTCGTCGTTCTTGAACAATTTGATGTCTGTAACGCCACATGGTCTGCCGTCAGCCTGAAAGAAGTCTGTGCAGTGAATGCCAAGAGCGACCTTGCCTACGGGAGCTGTAGCGATAGTATTAGGTTTGATAGATATGTATTTCTCACCATTATACTCTACGCGATTACCGTCGTTGACCACTGAATAAGTCTTAAGACCCATGATTGTTGGAGCTACGTCATCTTTTATTTTAGGCAAGAAAGCAAGAGGGTTAAGAGGATGCTCGTTCTCTGTGTTGCGTACTTCATAGTGTAGGTGAGGACCGCCAGAACCTCCTGTATTACCACTGTATGCTATTATTTCTCCTTTTTTTACTGGAAGAACATCACTTTTCAGTTGGATGTCACAATTAAATACTTTATGGTCGTATTGGTAGTCGCACAATACCTTGTCAATTCTTGGAATAAAGGCATTAAGATGACCATAAACAGTAGTGTTGCCGTCAGGATGTGTGACGTATAGTGCGTATCCATACCCGTATGTTGCCATTTTTATTCGGCTTACATATCCATCGGCAGTAGATCTGACTGGAATATTTATAGCTCCAACCGTAGATAGGTCTATGCCGGAATGGAAATGGTTGGCACGCAGTTCAGCGAACGAAGCACTGATACGCGAAGGTATTTCCATTGGCATTATGTACTCTTGAGCTGTAGCTCTTAAGCATAGTATACCAATAAGTATTATGAATCTTAATCTCATTTCCGGTAGAAAAAGTTGTATGCAGTTTGGAGTTTCTCTGTCGTGCCTACATCAAACCAGTGGTACTCTTTCTTTAGCTCTATATTCATGATGTCTTTGGCTTGGCAAAGACGAAGATAACCGTCTATAATGCCAAATACATCTGTTCCCATCTCTTCTTGCATTGTCTCTACAAGAGAAGGCTCTATGATATGTATGCCGCAGAATGCCTGTTGGTGATACATAGGAACATCTGCCATTTTAACACCACCTTTGAGTTTGCCATCGGTAGTGTTGATCCACCCACTGAGGTAATGCATATCATCGAATAGTAGCTGACGATTGGTATTTCTTACTCGGGTAAGTAGTGTCGCGTCATTGTGTATTCTCTTATGCAGGGTCAGTAGTTCTGCTAGCGGAGCATTGCATATTACGTCTGCGTTGCCAACAACTATCGGTTCATTCGGATCAAATAATGGCAATGCCTTTACTAAGCCGCCGCCCGTATCAAGAAGCTTGTTGCTCTCATCGCTAATGGCGAATGATGCCTTGGACCATTTTTTTTCACCGTTAGCGTTGATGTAGTCAACAACTTGATTGGCAAAATGGTGAACATTAACTACTATACGTCTGGCACCTTCTGAGTAGAAATGGTCTATGACATGCTCTATCAGGGGCTTCTCCCCCAACTCAACCAAGGCCTTAGGTCTGTTGTCCGTAAGAGGTTTCAGTCGTGTGCCAAGACCTGCTGCGAAAATCATTGCTTGCATATAAG
Organism: Bacteroidales bacterium; assembly: GCA_024401415.1. Classification (GTDB taxonomy): domain Bacteria; phylum Bacteroidota; class Bacteroidia; order Bacteroidales; family Marinilabiliaceae; genus W3P20-009. The sequence continues at coordinate 18,066 of JAKSLC010000015.1, forward strand.
TTCCCTCCATGCTATTTTTTCAGTTCCTGTTCTATGTGTCGAACGGTAACATCTATATCGTATGTATCTTTTAACCATCTGCCCATATTCTCAGCACAATATACACTACGATGTTGTCCTCCAGTACAGCCAAATGATACCATAAGTGAATCGAAGCCACGTTCCATGTAATTCTCTACAGACATGCTGACTATTGTTTTCGCAGCGTTAAGGAACTTTTGCATCTCGTCTTGGTAGTTGTCGAAGAATGCGATTACATCTGCATCTTTCCCTGTCGATTGCTTGTACTCAGCATATCTGCCAGGGTTTGGCAATGCGCGGCAGTCGAATGTGTGCCCTCCTCCGTTATAAGTGTTTGGTATTACTCTCTTGTAAGAGAATGACGATACGTAAACATGGAGTTTCGGCTTGGCCGGATTAATGATGCTTTGTATAACAGGAGACGACTCCAATGCCTCGAGAACTCCACGGAGATGCGGAATATCAATATTTGGAAGCAGATTGTTGCTCAGCAGGTATTTTATATTGCAGAGGGCGTATGGAATGCTCTGAAGAAAGTGCTCCTTACGCTCGAAGAATCCACGGTAGCCGTAGGCTCCCATGGCCTGCATGATACGTATCAAGACAAATGCGTGGAATACAGGTAGTTGTTCCTTGGCTTCGTCGGCAAAGAAATATTCAGCTAAACGAGTGCGGGTATCTGCCGGAATGTCAGCTTTGGCATCGAATAGCAGAGATGCTACATCGTAATGTTTTGCACCACGTCTGCCTCCTTGATAGTCTATATACCAGGGTTCGAGTGAGTCTCCCCTCAGCATAATGTTTCGGCTTTGGAAATCGCGATATAGAAATACATCCAATGGTTGTCTGAGGAGATAATCTTTCAAAACATCGAAGTCTTTTTCTAGTAGCTCCTCATTGAATGGAATCTTTGCAAGTTTCAGAAAGTAGTACTTGAAATACTGTAGATCCCAATTCATAGAGCGTTCATCAAATGCTGCACGTGGGTAGCAGAGAGAGAAGTCTACAACTTTTGCCGCTTTTTGCTGAAATACTTTCAGGTCGTCAAGTACGCGCTTGTACAGTTCCTCTAGTTCAGAAGTGAAGGCTCCATCTTTCTCTCTTATGTCAAGTATATGCTGGTATAGAGACGTGTCTCCTAGGTCCTCTTGCAGATAGATATTGTTGTCCAGATCCTCTGCACATATCTGAGGTACTTTAAGGCCTGATTCGCGCATGGCACGGGAGAAAGAGAGAAATGTGTTATTCTCTGTCCTGTTGGTACTATATACACCTATCAGAGAAAGTCCTTTGTCACCGATGATTCGGTAATATTTTCTGTTTGATCCCGATTGTGGTAATAGCGCGATACTACTTGACTTCTGACCAGTAGTCTTCTCAAATAAACTGACAAGTAAATCCATTAACCCTTATATCATAAATAATACATGAAAGTCTGCGCATTATGCGCGACTATCCATTTGCAAGAATTTTATCTATTTTGGCTATTGCGTCTGCAGGCAACTCTTTGCCATCGGCGATAGACATATTCTTGTCTAGCTGTTCTACAGATGATGCACCTACGAGAACTGATGTAACTCGTTTGTCTCTCAAAATCCATCTCAAGGCAAGTTCACTGAGCCCCATGCCTAGTCCTTTCGTTGCTAGATTGTTCAATTCCTTGATGACAGCCATTTTCTCGTTGAGCGCTGCTTCTGTGAGGAATTTACTATGCGTGATTCGTGAACCTTCAGGAATGCCATTGAGGTATCTGTCAGTAAGTAATCCCTGTGCCAATGGAGAGAATGCTATAAGTCCTACGCCGTAATCTTCTAAAGCGTCGAGTAGTCCCTCTGTCTCAATCCATCTTTCAAACATATTGTATTTCGCTTGATGGATGAGGCATGGCGTACCTAACTCTTTCAGAATCTGCATAGCCTCTTTGGCCTCCTTAGGATGATAGTTCGATATACCTACATACAGAGCCTTTCCACTTCGTACTATCTGGTCTAGTGCCATCATGCTCTCCTCGATAGGAGTCTCTGGATCTGGTCTGTGGTGGTAGAAAATATCCACATATTCCAGCCCCATGCGTTTGAGGCTTTGATCTAGACTGCTTATGAGGTATTTCCTTGAACCTCCATCACCGTATGGTCCAGGCCACATGTCGTATCCTGCTTTGGTAGATATTACTAGTTCGTCTCTGTGTCCGTAGAGATCGCTTTTTAGAACTTTGCCAAGGGTCTCTTCTGCACTGCCATATATAGGACCATAGTTGTTGGCTAAATCGAAATGTGTTATGCCTTTATCAAATGCGTGAGACAGAACTCTTCGAGCATTGTCAAAAGAGTCTTCTGACCCGAAGTTGTGCCATAGTCCTAGAGATACGGCAGGGAGTTTCAGTCCCCATTTGCCAGTCTTATTGTAAATCATTCGCGTGAGGTGTTAGTTTCTTTACTATTTCTTTCAGTGCGCTGGTTACAGCTCCCTCTATCCGTTCTTGAGGGTAGTGTGTAGATGAGGCGTACACAAAAGCAATGTCCGTTCCTTGCCCGATGTTTGATAGCAAGGATTTGTTGAGTCGGAATGCTTCACGCACTTGCCTTTTTATTCTGTTCCTGTCTACAGCATGTTTAAATCTCTTCTTTGGAACGGATATCAACATGCGAGATGTAGAAACAGCGACCTCTACGCGTGGCTTGTAGACCACACGTAGAGGATATTTGAAACAACTATCGCCGTCTGTAAAGAGCGAGTCAATAGTTTTATCTGAACATATTCGTTCTTCTTTCGGTAATTCGAACATTTAAGTTTTTATCTATTTAATCGTCGCCGCCACCACTGTAAGATACACTGCCGCCGTCGTCATCACCCTCTGGTCCACCAGGACCATTCTTCTTATTGAGGTTCAAGTTACCAAATTTCCACGTAAGTGTGCAATTAAATGTGCATTTATTTCTCCATCGTTCTGATTCCTGATACATGGTCTCACTCTCAAATACGCTTCGGAACTTACGGGTATTGAGCACGTTGCGACCATTGACATTGAGTACTAATTTATCTTTGAGGAACGATTTTTTTATACCTAGGTCAAGGCCACCCATAGGCTTTGTATAACCTTGAACACCCTTTGATTTGCCGCGATACATACCTGTAGCCTGCATTGAGATGTCTGCAGGGAGCGTAAAGTTGGCTATCATGCGAACATTCCAGTTGAATGATTTCTGTTCGTCTCCTTCTACTACACTGGTAGTCTCTGTACTTCCTGTCATGTGGGCAAGCCAATCCTTGCCTGGAGCAAATTTGTACGCTTCAATTTTCTGATAGTACAGGTTGAGCGTTGTAGTAAGCTCCATCCATGTAGAGATTCTGTTTTTGCCCACAAGTTCGCTACCGAGAGACTTGCGGTCACTCACGTTGGCTTGTGTATTATATCTGATATTGCCTTGAGTGAAAGTTATGCGGTCCATAACGTCACTGGTTGCTCGGTAGTATGCCGAGAACGATAGTGTCTGTCCGCTCTCCCACACCTTGATGTAGTTGAGCTCAAATGCGTTAGTGTACTCAGGGGTGAGCTGTGGGTTGCCAAATCGAATATTATACGCATCGCTGATTTGACGTGAAGGGTTAAGTTGTCCTCCCCATGGGCGACGAAGACGACGCGTATAGTTCACCTGAAGCTCATTGCCTGATGGTAAGGCATAAGATACGAAGAGTGAAGGGAAGAACTTGAAGAAACTTTTGCTTGCAGTCGCATCGTCACTTGTTTCCTTGCCATCTGTAGCGGTATTTGTAGTGTGGTCAATGGTCTCAAATTCCCATTGTTCTGCACGTACACCACCTTGAATTGTCATGTCTCCTATCTTTCCTCCGAGAGTCAGATAGCCTGCATGTGTATCTTGATTGTATGTGAAATCCTGATACATATTTGAGCCATCTATTTCTGTGCGGTCTGTTGTAGACTTATTGTCTTGGAACTGGCCCCTGTATCCTGCTTCAAGTTTCACTTCGTCTGCTAGTGTTACAGTATAGTCGAGTTGGAGAACTTTTCCTTTATTGTCAGTCGAAGATTTGTCAATCTGTTTGGTTGTCAATTCTTCTGACGTCGTTGCGTAGTCGTATCTCTGCTTATACTCAGCATTATTGTCCATCTCCCAGCCGAATTTGGATGCCGAAAAGTCGATGTAGTGCGTATCAGAGAATGTGTGGCGGAAGTTGAATTCCATGTTCCTCATCTTGTTCTCTGAGTCGGAATTTGTATTACGTACTGATGTGTAGTACAACTTGTCTGTAAGAACGTCTCCTATACCATCACCATATTGTGTATAGTTTATCTCTTCCTCGTTCTCTCCATCACCATTCATGCCAGCAAGAACTATGCCGATATCATTCTTTGGTGTTGGATGGAATGTCAATTTGAAACGACCGAATAGGTTGTTGCCGCCGTTTTCTGTTTCAGACTTCTCGTCAAGTGTACTCAGAGGACTTGGCTTCGAAGAAATCTTCGGAGACAATACCTCTTGGTGTGCTTTGCCACCGCCAATCATACGGCGATGTCTGCGGCTTAGGTCAAGTCCGAATTCCCATTTGTCAATGTTGACACTGACGTTGCCAGAAAAGTGATATCCACCATTGGTATTGGCACCTGCCTTGAGCGAACCGAAGTAGCCACTTGTGCGCTCATCTTTGAGGACAATATTGATAATACCTGCTGAACCTTCTGGACTATATTTCGCTGATGGGTTGGTAATAACCTCAATCTGCTTGATGTTGTCCGCTGGGAGAAGTTGTAGAATGTCACCTTGGTTCTCTGCTGAAAGACCGGATGCCTTACCGTTAATCCAAATTGTCACGGAGGAGTTGCCTCGGAGTGAAACAGAGCCGTCATTATCCACCTCCACACTCGGTACAGTAGCTAAGAGGTCTGATGCTGAGCCGCCTTCTGCAGCAATATTGTTGCTTGCGTCAAATACTTTGCGGTCTAACTCAAAACGCATCTGCGAAGCTTTGCCTGTTACTTTGACTTCCTCAAGCTGGCTCGTTTCTGGTTGTAGCATTCTGGTGCCAATGTTGGCTGTCTGACCTTCTCGAGTAATGTCAATGTTAAGTGTGATTGGCGTGTAGCCCATATAAGAACAAGTGACGGTGTATTTACCAACCTTTAATCCAGGTATGCTAAATGCACCATCAATGTCTGTTATGCCACCCGTTACTATCTTGCCATTGTTGTCTGTAATGGCGACTGTTGCAAATTCAATTGGCTGACCATTGTCAGCATCTTTTAACTGGCCTTTTACGTTGCCCATCTCGGCAAAAGCACTCATGGTAATGCTTGCGAGGCTTAGCGCAATAAGTATAAGTCTTTTAAACATTTCGCTTTGTCTAATGTCTTGTTCTTGGTAGTAAATCTTAATGGTTGATTAAAATGTTAGCCTTGCTAAATCCTATGCTACGAAAGTATTGCTATTATAGCAAAGCAAAAACAAAAACCGACAAACAGACCATATTTGTCGACAAATATCATATTGATACCGATACTGCTTCCTTGTCACTGCTGTACCATAGGTATCCTTTCACTTTTTGAAAACCGCATTGCCGAACTAGCGACATGTATTTTCTGACCTGTTTTATATGAGACTCTTTTTTCTGGGCAAATTTATAGTCTACTATTGTTACCTCTCCTTCTGGACTTATCATTACTCTGTCCGTTCTGTTTTCTCCGCCATTCCCCATAGCACAGAGAATGGTCGATTCGTTCAGTACTCTTTGAGTCCCATCAAACCACGATCGTATTGTTGCATCGTTTTGTCCAACGTTAAACCATTGTTTCAGGTCTTCTGCTTCGTCTTCTTTTATCTCTCCGTTCACTATTGCTCGTTTTATGGCCTTGTCCAGATCTTCCGCTTTCTCAACCTCTTGCATTATTTTATGTTTGGCCGTACCTAACTCAGTCTTGTTCTCCTCCTCACTTTCTTCTGTCTCGTCTTTGGTCTGGTTGATTCGTTTTTTTATGTCTCCTCCAAAAGAGACTGCAGGCAGGTATCCTTTAGGTTCCTGGTTATCTCCTTGATAGCTTTTATTAAGTGAACTGATATCTCCTCTGTTATATCGTGTTATCTCTAGTCGCATGGTCTCGTCGCCTTCCTCTATTGTCAGCTCTTTGACCTCTTTGTTCGTGCTGAGTATCACGCTACGCTGCATCTCCTCTCCGTCTTCTCCTTTATATCTGATTATAGTCTCTTCGTCAAATGCGCATTTTATTAAATCACTCATCTGAATTGAGAGTAGACTTTTCTTTGATCCATTTTTATTCTCTTGGAGTTTACTCCATATAAACAGACCGTCTTTTGCTCGGGTGAAGGCTACGTATAGTAAATTGATGTTGTCAACTATCGCTTGCGTAGCCTCGTCATAATACTGGTCTTTGTATTTTGTTTTCGATAGTTTGGCAAAGGGTAGTTCAATCTCGTTAAGTGGCGTGAGTTCATCGTCGTTCACATCACACCACATGTTGCTGTTGTTGATGAATAAGTCCCAATTCGCATTAGGAATCAGAATTATTGGGAATTCCAATCCCTTGCTCTTGTGTATTGATGTAATGTTGACGGCGTTTTGTCCTTCGGGCGCTTGTATTACAAATGTTTTTTTATGAGTTTCAATGTAATTGATGAACTCTTTTGGAGATGCGGCTTGTCCGTCAACGAAACTTCTCGCTTTCTCTATGAATGCCTCAAGGAAAATATAGTCTCTTTCTCTTACATCGCTAGGAAGCATATCAATGGCTTGATAAACCAACTCTAGTAAGCCAAGTCCTCTGAGTTGTTTTATCTTTTGTTTCGTCTCTTCTTTCAACTCTCCATTCCAGGCTTCGTATAGTTGGTCTATTGACGTCGTGTTCAAGAATGCTATAATATGAGCGAGCGATGGTTCATCGTCATCAGAAACAACTAATGATAGCAATGACATTATCGCTTTGATGCTCTGCGACTCACATACGAATAATGACTGATTCGATAGCACGTTTACTCCGTTGGCATTCAGAAATGCTACTATCTCCGGCGCCTCTTTGTTGTTGCGTATCAGAATGCAGATGTCACTGTACTTGTATCCTTGCTCTACAAGTTTTTCTATTGTCTCCAGCATCTGCTGGTTTTTGTATCCCTCTATGGCATTATCAACATTTGCCGCTTTGCCTCCATTTAGAATGTTTATCTGAACGTATCCGTCGGCGATTTCGCCGTTCGATGGCAATTTTTGCTGACCGTTGGCGTATATGTCGCTAATGACGTTCAGCACTTTTAATGATGCTTCGTCGTCATCTAGAAGTGACGATACATAGTTTATGCTGTTTCTGACTAATACAGGGAATATGTCGTTGTTGAATTCGATTACATCTTTACTGCTTCGCCAGTTGGTTCCTAATGTTTCGTCTTTTATGTATCGTGATAGCTCGTTGTATACTGTCTCACTGAGCAGTTTCCAGTCGGAATTTCTCCATCTGTATATGGCTTGTTTAACATCTCCAACAAGTAGACATTGGTTGTTTGTGTCCAGACTGTTTTCAATCAGTGGCTTGAAGTTCTCCCATTGCATTTTCGACGTGTCCTGGAACTCGTCTATCATTATATTGTCAAATCTGCTACCTGCTTTTTCGTATATGAATGGTATAGGTGCATTGCCTATCAGATTTTTCAATAACTGGTTGGCTCCTCCTATTACCTGCATATGCTGCTCATGCTCAATTTCACTCAAGTTCTGTTTCAAGTCGTTTATTATGCCTGATGTGTAGAATTTTTTGTCTAATAGTTCAATGGTTATTATTGCACTGCCGTTGGCTTCAAATGCTTGATGGGCTTTTTTTAGAATGCCGATAAGTTCGTCAGCATCTCCTTTTTTGAATATCTTGTCTTTGTTGAGTGCTTTTTCTACATAGTCTGCTATTGTTGTTAACTCTTCTGTCTTTTTTAGCAGGGCTGCTATGTCTTTGTTTTCGTAAAGTCTCTTTAATATGCTCCAGACAGGGTTTTTGGTCGTGTAGTATAGCTGTTCTGCTTGCAGATCTGTTCTTTGTGCATATTCTATCAGCTCTTCAAGGCTCTCTATGATAGGCTCATATAGTCTTTTCTGAATCTCTCTGTTCTTTTGGCGCGACTCTTCTAACTCTTTTCGGCTGACCGTTTGCAGGTCGCGCCCGTTCAATAGAGATTCGGCTATCGGTTCTAAAAGTCCCTCTATATTCCATCCACTGCCTTCTTCCATGCGCTCGTTCATCAGTCGCGTAAGCCACTCTTGCAGACTGTGGTCTGTTTCCATGTTAGACATTAGTCTGTCCACCATGTCCGATTTCGTTTGGTCTGTATCAATGTTGACTTTGTAGTCGGCACTTAGCCTGTTTTCAAAGGCAAATGAGCGTATTATCTTTTGTACAAATTTGTCTATTGTAAAAACGTTAAACTGACTGTAGTTGTTTAGTAGTAGTACAAGGGCATTCTGACATGATTTGATAATCTCAATGTCGTTTACCATCGGTTTCTTATGCTCTGCTCTGTATCTTTTCTGGGCATCAAGCATTTTCGCATGGCCTTCTGCCGCAGGGTTGGATATCGTATAAAGGTTTTTTATTATACGACTCTTCATCTCTGCAGTCGACTTGTTGGTAAAGGTTACAGCTAGTATATGACTGTATTTGTTGAAGTCGTCAATTATCAGATCAATGTAAATAAGGGCTAGGGTAAATGTCTTACCCGAGCCCGCAGAAGCCTTGTATATGTTTAGCATATCTTGCAGATTTCTACTATAACATCTTGCGCTTTAGTCATACTTTGTATTGGCAAGAACTCATATTTGCCATGGAAGTTTATACCTCCCGCAAAGATGTTCGGTGTAGGCAGTCCCATGAAACTGAGTCGTGAACCGTCTGTGCCGCCTCTCACTGGTTGTATCTTTGGTTCTATGCCGCAGTTCTCCATCGCTTTCTTCGCCTGGTCTACTATATGCATCACTGGTTCTATCTTCTCTCGCATATTGTAGTATTGGTCGTGAAGCTCTATCTCTGCTGTGCCTTCGCCATATTCTGTATTCATCTTGGTCACAAAGTGTTGCATTTCTCGTTTCCTGCTTTCAAAACGGTCTCGGCTGAAGTCTCTGATTATGTAGCTTAGTGTCGTCTCTTCTACAGAACCATTCATGCTGGTTAGGTGATAGAAGCCTTCATAACCCTCCGTATGCTCAGGTGTGTCGTAGCGTGGTATCATGGATATGAATGTCGTAGCTAAGCGCATCGAGTTCTTCATCTTCTTTTTCGCTGAACCTGGATGTACATTCCTTCCATGGAATGTTATTTTGGCAGCAGCAGCGTTGAATGTCTCAAATTCCAACTCTCCAACCTCTCCACCGTCCATCGTGTATGCATAGTCTGCTCCGAAGGCAGGTACGTCAAAGTTGTCAGCACCTTGACCTATCTCTTCGTCAGGAGTGAAGCGTACTCTTACATTTCCAGGTTCTAT
>JAKSLC010000150.1 GCA_024401415.1 Bacteroidales bacterium
GGTCACCAACAATTCCTAATATCGGATATTCTTCGTTACCAAACATTCCGTCGCTAGTTATTACAAGAGGATCTTTTCGCCTGGCGTAAGCGTCTTCCAATGTCTGGTACCCTAAACGTTGCATCGCTTGCCTATTTGCCAACCAACCTTCAATACCTCCAGAGCCTCCTTTTTGAAATAATAATGTCTTTTCTGGATCTGGCACTACTCCTTCTTGCAGCTTTATTCCAAAAACATCAAACCACGAAACAGGGACAGTAATACATTTCAACATGCATTCTTCTCCTTTTTTATTGTAATAGACATTTTCTCCTTGGGCAGAAAAAGGTAGATAGTAATCGCTGGTTTTACAGAAGTTCTCAACTAATGGAGATTGACGAAGTCTATTCGTATATTCTGTCAGAATAGTCAAAACCTCATCGTGATTGCTCTGTTCAAAGAAGTCGCCATTTTCATCACGAACATATGTAAACCGTTCATATACAGGTCTTACCAATAATACTCTATCAGCATCAAAGCCTACCGGTGAATTTATCAGGAAATCTAAATGCTTGCTCATCCATAACGACAAAATTACCAAAGAGATACTTATAAAGTACTGAAAGCCAAGAATTACTGTTCTTGCCTTAATACTTTGCACAGTTCCTGCCTTCTGACGCATAATGGTACTTGGCGAATAGCGGTGCTGCTGCACAAAAGGATATACCGCAGCCAAAAGTGGCAGAATAACTACGACTCCAAGGGTAACAAAAATGTCAAATGGCGTGCCGGCAGTTGTATCTCCAAGCATCTGCTCTACCCATGGCTTAGTCAACTCTATAAGCAACCACGCTACAAATACAGCCGACACGGTAAGTATTACCAACTCACTCCACAACTCCCAAAAGAGCTGACGTGTCTGTCTGCCAAAAACACGACGCACTCCCGATTCTAATGTACGACGCTGACAATAAACTATATAGAGATTAATGAAATTTATTATACCTACTGCTAAAATAAGTATCAACACAGCAAAAAGAATCCAACATAGCGAGGCATTCCCATGGTGTCTCAAGTTTGCACTATCTTCACTTTCATGTTCCTTAATTGAGAAATAATAGTCAAACCATGAGACAAACTCATGTTTTAATAATGTATCCCACCAAATATGCCTATGATTCTCGGCTTCTCCAAAAGAAGATAGTTTTTTCTCCACTTCTTCTGCATCAAAATCGGAGCGAACACGGAAAAGACCTGTCGGCATTGTTGACATAAAGCTGTTTATCGCATGTCGCGGAATAATCAGATCAGGATTGTACACGACTTGACCTTCTGGCTTATGAAATACACCAGCTATGTGAAGTGTCATTCCCAGCACATCTACACTCCCTCCTATCACATCTTCGGCTGCCCGTCCGCAAGATTTTATATATTCGTCGGAGACCCAACATGCATCTTCTTTTTTCAATGCGTCTGCATCTCCTTCTATCTCGTAATGAAAAAAATGCACGAATGTACTATCCACTACGAGAAATTTAAGGCTCTGCTCTCTGTCAAATATTCTGACAAACTCGTGTGAATATGTGTATACACTGCAGTAATCTTCAAACAACTGATCTATATACGCACTACCGTCATTGTCATAATAATCTTTAAGTGGCTCAAGATCTAGCTCTGTATGGCCATGTACGTCTGAAACTCTATATACTATGTACATAGTCTCAGCATCTATAGCATGCCTGTCTACGGTCACTTCTCTATATAGATACCTGCCTAGCACTATACAGCACGCTAAGCTTAGCGCAAGGCCTAGAATATTTATCGTCGTAAATGCCTTTTTTCTGGAAAGGAACCTGAATGCATATCTAAAAGTATTCATCTTATCTTTACTTTAGGGCAATAATACTACAACTCAACTTTCTCTACTACCTGACCATCAAACAGATTCACTATCCTGTCTGCATACATGGCATCTTTTTGTGAGTGGGTAACCATTACTATAGTCGTCCCCTCTTTATGCAATTCTGAAAGGAGCTGCATCACATCGTGCCCATTCTTCGAGTCTAGATTTCCCGTAGGCTCATCGGCTAGAATCAATGATGGCTTCGATACTACTGCGCGGGCAATGGCTACTCGCTGTTGCTGTCCACCCGAGAGTTGCGATGGGAAGTGCTGCGCTCTGTGGCTGATGGATACTCTGTCCATAGCTGCTTCTACTCGCTTGCGACGTTCTGCCTTTGGCAACCCCATATAGAACAATGGCAGTTCTATATTCTCCTCCACATTGAGGTCTTCTATAAGGTTGAACGACTGAAAGACAAATCCTAAGACTCCTTTGCGTATATCTGTACGGTCCGATTCTGTCTTCTTGCTCACATCTACCCCACCCAAGAGATATTCTCCCGATGTCGGCTCATCTAGCAACCCCATAATATTGAGCAACGTCGATTTGCCACATCCTGAAGGCCCCATAATGGCTACAAATTCGCCGTCTTCTATCGTGAGACTTACGTTTGTCAATGCCATTGTCTCTACAAGTTCCGTCCTGAACACTTTGTTGAGGTTCTTGATTTCTATTCGTGCCATATATTTGTTTTTTATTGTGTTTTTAATTTGATGACGCAATTTTGCGCTTATTTCATCAATAACATAATGGTCGACAGAAAATCGTATTATACACAAATCAAAATGTCCATTTTTTGGACGACAAAACAAAATTCTCTTCCCTATAAATAAAAAACCCTGAGCCTCTTCGACCCAGGATTTTCTTTTTATAGTCTATATCCTACCTACTATAGTGCCTTCACAGCTTTTACAAATTCTTTTCTTGCATCACCCCAGCTCTTGCACTTGCCTGAGTGAATAGTCACCTGCGAACCTGCAACTTCTTTCTCACTGATAAATACTCTGCATGGCTTGCATTCTCCATCAGCTATCATCTGATCGAGCACAATACCAACCTTGGCTACTTTAAACCAGCCTTCGTATGTGTCATTGTCGTCTGCTACAAGGTTCACAATAGGCATAGTCTCTTTTGTCTTTCCCATTGGTACTATCTCAGCATAGTTGCCTTTGTCTGCTATTACTCTTACCGCTGTATACTCGCACTGCTTTGCATTTACAGCGTATGTATCGTTTGGCATATCAAGTATGCTGCGCTTGAAACCTCTCTCTGGTACAAGGTACATATTCTGAGCATCCATAACCTTAAGTCCGTCAACATCAAAGTTATAGCAGTATACACTAGGCTCTAGATTTGCAACTGCCACACTCCATACGCCGTCTGTATCTTTTTCCATTGCTAGTGGCTTTTCCAACATATCGCCTTCTAGCTTAACTACCTTTGCCTCTGGTGCCTTAGTACGGAATATCACACTGTCTCCCACAAATTCTGGAGAAATAAGTGGCTTAGGGAACAATCTAGCCATAACACCAGGCGTGAAGTCTTGCTCTTCGCCTGTCTTAGCCAATGTAGGCTGGGCATTCTTCATGGCCTCTGCCGATGCCTCTGGATTGAAGAGCAACTTCATGGTCATTGCCAAGAAATACTTGGCATTCATCCATGTATGACCGAACTTGTCGTGTGTGTACTCTTTCACACATGTAATGCCTTTCTTGTCAAGGAACTCTGTGTAGTCTCGCGCTGTACCGTATAGGAAGTCGTCTGTTCCTACACCGCTCCAGAAGAGGTGCAACTTGCTGTTGGTATCTTCTGCATTGTCATACACATTTGGCAGGTTGGTTTGCGTAAATGTACTGTAGCCACAGATGTACGAGAACTTGTCAAGGTGCATCAAGCCGTTCATCAAGCCTTGGTTACCGCCTCTTGAGAAGCCTCCAATGGCTCTGTTGTCTCTGTCGTTGATGGTTCTATAGTGATTCTCTACGTATGGCATAAGGCTGCCTATAAGGTCCTCACCGAAAAAGTCTCTGAAAAACATCTCTGGTCCTGCAGCTGGCTGCTTTGGCATAATCTTCATTGGATTACCATAAGGTAATACGATAATCATCTCCTTAGCTTCGCCCTTGGCTACAAGGTTGTCAAGGATGTAGTTCATACGACCTACCTTATAATATACCTCCTCAGTATCTGTAGTACCGCTTATAAGGTAAAATACTGGATATGAGTCATTACTCTTATCGTATGATGGTGGCAAATATACTAATGCATTATTATACCCACCGATAGCCTCAGAATAATAGCTGATATACTCCACATTGCCATGAGGCACATTCTGTATGCTGTGCACAAGAGGCTCCTTTGTACCTGGAATATCAAGAAGAGAATTCTTGAAACCCTCATTAGGGAAGAACTGATCACATTGTGGGTCCATAATGCTCACACCATCTACCACAAAACAATAAGGATACATATCTGCCTCAGCAGGTCCCAATGTGAGCGACCAAACTCCAGAAACAGAATCTTTCACCATATCGTGACGACCAGCAAACTGCACATCAACCTTCACATCCTTCGCATTGTCATTGCGATAGTTGAAAGTCACAGTACCATCAGCATTTACCACAGTCGAAGCAGGGTCCTGCAACGCCTTCTGTCCGCAGGCAGTCATCATCAAAGCCAAGACCGCCGCAGAAAAAACCTTCATTTTCATACCTTATATAAGTTTATTGAGTTAACTGGCGCAAATATAGATATATTTCAATCATGTTTACGTATTACTATAACATTTGAACACAATAAACCTTTTGGATATTACACGTCCTCTGGACTATATGTATAATAACACTCCACTAACCATATTACATCACCTAATATTCCACCCCCTTCAAGTATCTTTTCAGCAGAAACGCACAGAAGTATGGAAATGTGACGATACCTTTACTTTCTCCGATATTGGCATTCGCCAATTTTATACCAACGCTTATATCTCCATATTTGTCCGATTCTATCAGCGTCTTCAGTGATTTTGCATGACCATTATTTGCCTTCACCTCAATAGGCACAAGCGATTTCTTGGTCCTTACAAAAAAATCTTGCTCCAGTGTGGAGTCTTCGCGCTTGTAATAATAAAGTTCATAACCGCTTTTGACAAGCGACTCTGCAACAATATTTTCATACAAGGCTCCCTTATAGACACCAAAGTTCCTATTTGCCCTCAGATCTTCCTGTGATTCTTCGTCTAGACTTGCTATCAGCAGTCCTGAGTCGGCAAAATATATCTTGTATTTCGACTCGTCATAGTTGCCTCGCAAAGGCAGTTCAGGGAAATTCATGCAATAGCATACATTTATTATCCCAGCATCACTGAGCCATTCTATACACCCCCAATAGTCCTTGAATCGAGCACCTGTCGCCACTTTCGATATCTGGAATTTTTTGTTGTCTTTCGAAAGCTGCACTGGTATGTGGTTGAATACGTTCAAGATGCGTGTCTGCTCTATACCGCTGGCATATTTCCTTACATCTTCTCTATAGTCTAGCAATATCTGATTCTGCATTTGCAAAACACCCTCAAAACTGTTTTTCGCTATGTAGCTTGAAACTATGGCTGGCATTCCACCTAGTACGCAATAGTCATTGAACAGTTGTGAATAGACTTGCATCTGAGTATCCGAGAATGGCTTTTGACTACACATGTTGTCAAGCATTTCGTCAGCGACTTCTTTACGACCTTTTGCCCAAAGAAATTCTTCAAAATCCATCGAATGCATTATGTAGTCTTCTTTATAGCCAACGCTGTTGCTCTCTATCATCTTATAATTTATGCCCAACAATGACCCACTACATATAACATCATAACGACCGTCTATTGAGAAAAATTTAAGCGAAGTGGCGATGTCGGGAAAGGCCTGTACTTCATCAAAGACTATCAGCGTATCACCAGGAACGAAACGTACTTTGTCGTCTATCAAAGATATATTCTTCGTTATTTCATCGGCTCCATATCCATCACGTGTTATTGTCTTGAATGCTGGAGATGATATGAAGTTGATGACAACACAACTCTTGTATGTCAAACCGAATTTACAGATAGACTCTGTTTTTCCTATCTGTCGAGCTCCCTTTACAATTAGTGGCTTCTTATTCTCAGAAACCTTCCATTCTCTGAGAAACTGGTCTATTTTTCGCTCCAAATACATAGTATTAACCCTTTTGAGCAAAGATACTTATTTTCAGCACAATAACAAAAACATGAGCGAAAATTCACCATCCCGCTACAAAAACATGAGCGAAAATTCATCATCTCACTACAAAAACATGAGCGAAATTCCCTTCAACCATCACCTCTCTGTACTAGCATCTCGTCCAAAACAACACTTTTTTGTACTAACGCCAAAAAGTAGACACTAAAAAACTTTTTGATTAAATGTTATTT
>JAKSLC010000151.1 GCA_024401415.1 Bacteroidales bacterium
AATGCGCAGTGATGTGTTGTCGTTGATTTTGTACGCCATTGCCAATGTGAAGTGTCGTGCACGTGTAAATTCTAGGTCCTCATTCACTTTCTTGCCGTCTAGTTCAGCGAAGTATATGTCTGTTCTCTCTTTGCGGCTGTGTATTCCAAAACCAGCAGAGAGAGTCAGTTTTTCGTTGACATCGTATAGAAAGCCAATGCGAGGTTCTACGGAGTAGGCATCATTCAGTGTGAGATACTGGTATGCGAGACCAAGATTGCATGTCAATGCTCCGAAGTGAAGCATATTGTGGGTGTATGCAGTAATAAGTGTTGTGTTGTCATCTGTATTTACGAGAGGAAGCATGGGCATTGCAGCGCTCTCGGCGTTGTCTATGCGCATATTTGAGAACATACGTGTCACCATCACACCGCTCTTGTTGGTGTAGTGTGCATTGTATTTCTTGTTGAATGACATGGACATGATGAGGTTTGATATTTTTTTGTCTGTCTCAAGGAATCTGTTTATAAACGGCGTCTTGTCTGCCTCATTTTCAAATCTCCAAGGAAAATATTCTGGTGTCACTTCTTGATCCACTGTAGTCTTTTCTGTATTGCCTGTATAGACAATGCTTGTTTGCAGCAATGACCCTGATGGGAAGAAGTATTTGTGTGTAAGGCCCACTGCCGTCATGTACTGTTCAGCCTCGCTGGTTCTACTGTCATCTATAGTCTCCCAGTCTTCCATATCTTTCTTCGGGTTCTTGAAGTGGTCTATAAGACTAGTTCCCCAAATGGAGAATGCTCCTGCATTATGTGTAGGAATATTGACTTTGAAGTTCAAGTCCTGATATTTAAGTTCTTGACCGTTCAAATCAGCCAATCCCATATCTGTTGCAAGCCCAAGGAATGAGTATCGGTAGTTGACCAGATATGATGCCCTTTTCTCTTTGCCTATTGGTCCCTCACTTGCGGCTTCTAGTCCAAGTATGCCTGCTTGAAATGTGTGCTCATATTTTTGCGAGTTGCCGTTACGCAGTTTCATGTCAAATATACCTGAGATAGCATTGTTATACTCAGATGGAAATGCTGATGTGAAGAAGTCCGAGTTGCCGATAACTTTTGTACTCAGAGAAGAAAAAATACCACCACCAGCTACCGATATGTCGGCAAAGTGGTTAGGATTAGGTATTTCAACTCCCTCAATTCTCCATGCAAGCAGGTGTGGGGCATTGCCATGTATTGATATGCCATTTGTCGCACCGTCTGTACATACCCCGGCGAAAGAACTGGCAAGACGTGCTGGGTCTTCTGCACCTCCTGGTGTGCGGGTTATCTCTTCTACAGAGAACATTCGAGCACCAACCGAGGCTGTATTGTTCAGAGGTTGCAGTTTGTTGACTTTTACTTTTACTACTACCTCGTCTAAGGCTTGTAAATCTTCCGATAGAGCAAAATTAACTACAAGCTCTTTTCCTGCAATAAGTAGTTGCTCTTTGAGCTCGGTAGGTGTGTAACCTACCATCTGTGCACGTAGCGTGTATCGTCCTACCGGTATATTTTGCATTGTAAAACAACCAGCTGTGTCTGAAAGTGTGCCACATGTCGGAATCTCTAAAAGCTGAATAGTGGCGTATGGTAATGGTAATCCAGATGCCGCATCTATAACTGTACCTCTGATGTTTTGTTTGGGTGTAGCACCCTCTTGAGCAAGAATAGTAGTGGTAGCGCACAAGAAGAAAATTGTATAAACGATTAAATTTCTCATTATGTATTTATTTTGTTGTCTGTTAGTTCGTGCAAAGTTATAGCGTCTTCAATCCGTTGGCTCTGCCTAGGGATACATAGCAAGATTTTGGGATAAAGAGCGCATTTCTGGGATGAATGATGGCTTTTTGTGATAAATGGCGCAGAGAAGTGACCTTTGGATTGCGGAAAATGAGGATAATAATTTGTATCTTTGTCCAATTTCAACACATAATAAGAGTATGAAGACCAAAGAAGAAATAGTACACAACTGGCTTACTAGATATACAGGTCGACCAGTAGAGGGTTTCCCTAAATATGTGCTCCTTACAAACTTCCAGAATTATGTAGAGATGTTTGCTAAGAAACATAATGTAGAGGTGCTTCAATCAAATATGCCAAATGCGTCGAATGGCGATGTTATAATAATCAATTTCGGTATGGGATCTGCTAATGCAGCTACCATAATGGATCTTCTATCTGCTGCTCATCCTAAGGCTGTCCTTTTCTTGGGCAAGTGCGGCGGCTTGAAAAAGAAAAATGAGTTGGGCGATTTTATCCTGCCTCTCGCAGGTATTCGTGGCGAGGGAACTTCTAATGACTATTTTCCTCCTGAGGTCCCTGCTCTCCCCGCATTTTCTCTACAACGCGCCGTATCTTCTGCAGTGCGTAAGCGTCGTTTGGATTACTGGACTGGTACTGTATATACTACAAACCGCCGCGTTTGGGAGCATGATGATAAGTTCAAAAGATATCTTGAATCTATCCGTGCAATGGGTATAGATATGGAAACTGCAACTCTTTTTGCCGTAGGTTTCCATAATGAAATCCCAGTAGGCGCCCTCTTGTTGATATCTGACCAACCAATGATTCCAGAGGGTGTTAAAACAGCTGAGAGCGACAGAAAGGTGACAGCTAATTACGCCGAACAACATCTCGAAATTGGTATAGAGGCTCTTACTGATATTATGAATGAGGGTCACTCGGTTAAGCATTTGAAGTGGTAATTTAGATGGCGTCAGCTACATACGAGAATATAATGAAAGATATATCGGCTAATAACTTTAGTCCGATATATTTCTTATATGGCACTGAACCATATTTCATCGATTCTATCGCATCTAAAATAGAACAAGTCGCCTTGCCTGAAGAGATGAAGTCGTGGAACCAGACTATTTTATTCGGTCAGGATACTACGATAGAGAATGTGATTCATGAGGCGTGTATGTACCCGATGGGTGATCGTCGTGTCGTGATTCTAAAGGAGGCTCAGGACTTGGATAGTCAGTCTAAAGGTAAAATAGATGGCCTGATTCCGTATTGTAATCCTCAGGTAATGCAGCAAACAACCATTTTCGTTATTTGTCTTAAGCTGCAGGATGATAATAAGAGGTTGCCTGCTCGTATAACCAATCTCGCCGCAGCAGTGCAGAAGGTCGGTGGGGTAGCGTTGGAGACAAAACGGCTGTATGATAATCAGGTAGTGGCATGGATAACTAATTATGTCACTTCTCAACGAATAACAATAGATGCTAATGCGGCTGAGATGATAGCTGAGTTCGTCGGTGTGGAGATATCAACTATCGTTTCGTCTATTGAAAAACTGAAGGTCTCTGTTGGGGGAAACCTGACTCATATTACTGCAGATCTTGTGCAGTCTAATATTGGAGTTTCTAAGGAGTATAATGTTTTCGAATTCCGTAATGCTCTTCTCTCTAGAAATGTAGAAAAGGTAAATCGTATTGTTAAGGCTTTTTCTGCCAATGATAAGCAGCATAATATTATTCCTATTATCGCTAACCTTTATCCTTCTTTCCGTAAGTTGCTTACTTTCCATTATTGCAAAGGAAAACCATTGCCAGAAATCCTCAGCTCTGTAGGTGAGAGATCAGAATGGGCTTTGAAGGAAAATGTAGCTAAGTATGCTGGTAATTATAATGCTCTTCAGTGTTACAATATTTTGTTGATGCTGGAACAATATGATATGCGTAGTAAGGGGTTGAATTACCCTTCTCTCTCAAGTGGAGATTTGCTTTGTGAGCTTGTCTTCAGAATAATGAATTGCTAAAAGATCCATAATATATGGCTAAGGAGACAGATCCATCTCAGACGCCGCTGATGCGTCAATATTATGCAATAAAGGCCAAACACCCTGATGCTATTTTGTTGTTTCGCGTAGGCGATTTCTATGAGACTTTTTCAGAGGATGCTATAAAGGCATCAGAGGTTCTTGGTATTACTCTTACACGTCGTGCTGGTGCTGAGTTGGCAGGTGTGCCTTATCATGCTATCGATACTTATCTGCCAAAGTTGGTTCATGCTGGTCTGCGCGTCGCGATATGTGAACAGTTGGAGGACCCTAAATTGGTAAAGGGTTTGGTAAAGCGTGGTATCACTGAGTTGGTAACTCCTGGTGTGGCAATCTCAGATGGCGTGTTGGTCAATAAGGAGAATAATTTCCTCGCAGCTGTCGATCTTCGCCAACCTGGTACTTATGGAGTCTCTTTCTTGGATATCTCCACGGGTGAATTTTTATTGGCTCAAGGTTCTGCTGAGTATCTCGACCGTCTCATGGCTTCTTTTAAACCAAAGGAAGTGCTTTTTGAAAAGGGGCGTAGACAGCAGTTTACAGATATTTTCGGCTCTAAACTTGTTACTTACGCATTCGACGACTGGGCTTTTCAGCCCGATGCCGCAAAGGAGCGTCTCCTTAAGCATTTCCAAACTCACTCTCTTAAGGGGTTCGGTGTGGATAATATGACACAGGGTATTGCAGCCGCAGGCGCTATTATGCATTATTTAGATGTAACTCAGCATGATAGGGTTAGCCATATACAGAGAATAAGCCGCATAGAGGCTGATAGTTTTGTATGGCTCGATAAGTTCTCTATCCGAAACTTGGAGTTGTTCGCTTCTGGTGTGGATGGCATGACTTCTCTTACCGATGTGATCGATCGTAGTGTTACTCCAATGGGTTCTCGTATGTTGAAGCGTTGGGTAGCTATGCCTTTGAAGGATAAAAATTGCATATCAAATAGACATAACGCGGTCGAGGTATTAATGTCTAATGCCGAATTATACGAGGACGTGCTTTCTGCTTTGCATATCGTAGGCGATTTGGAACGCCTGGTGTCAAAGATTGCTACTGGTCGTGTCTCTCCTCGTGAGTTGGTGCAACTTCAAAAGTCTTTCGAGGCCATCAAGGAGCTAAAGGCTCAATTGGAAGTTCTTCCTGATAGCGAAATTACTCGTCATATCTTATCTCTTGCTGAACGTCTTAATGGTTGCTCTCAGATGCGCGACCGTATTAAGCGCGAGATTCTGGCAGAGCCGAATGTCTCTATTGCTAAGGGTGGCGTTATCGCTGATGGCATTAATGCAGAACTTGACGACCTTCGTAGGTTGTCGTCGCATAGTAAGGCTTATCTGAATGATATGCAGATGCGACTCTCAGAAGAGAGTAATATTCCTAGCCTTAAAATATCTTTCAATAATGTCTTCGGATATTATATCGAGGTTCGCAATACTCACAAGGATAAGGTTCCGGAAGATTGGATTCGTAAGCAGACTTTGGCTAATGCAGAGCGTTATATAACTCCTGAGTTGAAGGAGTATGAGGATAAAATCCTTACAGCTGAGGAACGTATGCTGGCTATCGAAACTGAGGTGTATAATTGCTTGGTTTCTGATCTTCAAGAGTTTATCTCTGCTATTCAGCAGAATGCCGCTGTGTTGTCAGAGCTTGATGTCTTGCACGCTTTCGCTATTCAGGCTCAGGAACAGCATTATTGTAAGCCTGTGATGATGGATAATGACGTGCTGGATATAACTGATGGTCGCCATCCCGTTATTGAAAAGCTCCTTCCTGAAGGTGGAGTTTATACTCCAAATAGTGTGCATCTGGATACACAGGAACAACAGATCGTCATAGTCACTGGCCCAAATATGGCAGGTAAGAGTGCTTTGTTGCGCCAGACAGCATTGATTGTTCTTATGGCTCAGATCGGTTCTTTCGTTCCTGCTACCAAAGCGGAGATTGGTATAGTCGACAAAATTTTTACTCGTGTTGGCGCAAGTGATAATATCTCAGCTGGTGAGTCTACGTTTATGGTTGAAATGAGCGAGGCAGCTAATATCCTTAATAATGTTACTCCAAGAAGTTTGGTCCTTTTCGACGAGCTTGGTCGTGGTACCTCAACTTACGATGGTATTTCTCTCGCTTGGTCTATAGTGGAGTATCTGCACAATGTACCGTCCGCTCGCGCTAAGACGCTCTTCGCTACCCATTATCACGAACTTAATGATATGGAGTGTCAGTTCGATCGTATCAAGAATTACAATGTGGCTGTTAAAGAGGTTAACGGAAAGGTGATTTTTATGCGTAAGTTGATGCCTGGCGGCTCTGCTCACTCTTTCGGTATTCATGTTGCTCGTTTGGCTGGTATGCCAAAGGCTGTAGTCGAACGTGCAGAGGAGGTCCTCCGTCAGTTGGAGGCTCAGCGTGACAGTAATCCTGATGAAAAGAATCCTAATGGCCCGTCTGTCCAGGTTAAGGCAGATCCTCTTAGCGGTTTTTCGTCTGGTTATCAAATG
>JAKSLC010000152.1 GCA_024401415.1 Bacteroidales bacterium
TTAAAAGACCCTCGAAATCGCAAATCAAATACCCCTGTGGGGAAAAAAATGATGAAGATTTATATATGAGAGTAGGCATTTTTAAACCTGAAGAAATAGAAAAAATCAAGAATACCGAGTCAGAAGTGTTCTCTGGTGCTCCAGCCCCCGTCTTTTAATAAGGTTAAAGTTACATCTTCTTCTGAATAAAACAATACCGTTGATAACAATTTATCTATTTCCTAACAAAAAGATAATATTGAATCTGTTACATATTTATTTGCTAACGTAATAAATATTTGAATTGTAAGCTTCTCCATGGGGACAAGCACCAATCAGATAATTGTTTGTCAACTCAAAAAAAACGGTAATAGTATATTAAAAAAAGGTGTCTATTTAGACAGTCCTATAATGGGGAAGGATTTTGCGAGCTTTGTCGAAGAGGCTCATCTGGACTGGTCGGTAGACGATAACTTGGCATCTAATTCTTCAGAGTTTTTTGATAAATAATTGATACTCATTTGTTATTCGTATTTTTCTGAAATGCGAAGTTGTGTTGATGGGGTGCCCAACCCATCAACTATGAAAAAAAAGAAAAAATAATTGCATTAGGTAATGGTTTGGCACACCCCACTAGTATCTTTGTGCTCAGAAGAACAATGAGAGGTATCATTTAATGGTTATGGAGGAAAGTCAATATGTATAGAAACAGAATGACGCATCCGAATATTGCTTCGGATAGAATCAATAAATTGGAAGATGACGAGGTATTTGTTTTTGGCAGTAACCTTGCGGGGCATCATGCTGGTGGTGCGGCACGTATAGCAAATGAATCTTTTGGTGCTGTATGGGGAATCGGCGTGGGACCGACTGGTCGAGCCTACGCTATACCGACTATGCATGGTGGGGTTGATGACATAAAGCCTTACGTAGATCAGTTTATAGAATATGCCGACAAGAACAGGCATTACAAATTTCTGGTTACACGTATTGGTTGCGGTATTGCAGGATTCACAGATGAAGAGATAGCGCCACTGTTCAAAGGGTGCTTGAATATGGGCAATGTCTTCCTGCCACAGTCCTTCCATAATATAATTACGAAGTCGCAGTCGGCAAACAATGTGATGACCCCATCTCTTATGGGTGCAATAATTGGCGATATGGTTGGCTCGATATATGAATTCAATCCTATCAAGACCAAAGATTTCCCATTGATGAGCCAAGGGATGGATTATACTGATGACACTATCATGACCATTGCTGTAGCCGATTGGCTGATGCATGACGAGGCGCACAGCAAGGAGACGTTGGTCGACACAATGAGAAAATGGGGGCAAAAGTATCCCAATCCTATGGGGGCATACGGTGGGAGCTTTTCCAGTTGGCTGACAAGTAAGGACCCTCAACCATATAATTCATGGGGCAACGGCTCAGCTATGCGCGTATCTGCAGTAGGATATTGGAGCGAGAGCCTTGAGGAGTGCCTAGAGCTAGCCAAGACAACAGCCGAAGTGACTCACAATCACCCCGAAGGAATCAAAGGGGCACAGGCCACAGCAGCAGCCATCTTCCTTGCGCGTAACGGACATACCTTGAAAGATATAAAGGAGTATATCGAGTCTACATTCGGCTATGATCTGAGCAGAACCTGTGACGAGATAAGGAAAACCTATCACTTCGATCCCAGCTGTCAGGGTACAGTTCCAGAATCAATAATAGCCGTTCTGGAAAGTACAGATTATGAGGATGCCATCAGAACCGTGGTCTCACTAGGCGGAGACGCAGATACTATGGGTGCAATCACAGGAGCCATAGCGTACGCCCAATACAAGGGCATTTCGAGAGAGCTAGACCAATTTGCCAAAGACAAACTACCAGAAGACATACTAGATATTGTATTTGAGTTCGGGTATAGATAAAAGGGAACGTCACGGCTGCATAAACGACCTTAATTTGAGAAGGTCAGTACCTCTGTTTGAGGGCGTCTATGATGTCGGAGGCGATTAAGGCCCTTTCACTTATTGTTTGGGCAGCGGTATCGCCCGCTTTAGAGTGGAGAGCTACGGCCTTGCAGATTTGAGGTATAGAGAACTCGTTAGATGCTATAGTCCCAGCGATTACACCTGCCAGTACATCGCCAGAACCAGCAGTCGCCATCCCTGGATTGCCATAAGGACAGAATATAACCTCATCGGCTGATATTACTGCAGTACGGAAATTCTTCAGCACTACTACACAGTTGTGCTCCTTAGCAAAAGACCTTGCCTTTGCTATCCGCTCGATGTGAGACGAAGAATGCCCTACCAGAGCATCAAACTCCCCGACATGAGGTGTTATGACTATACCCTCAAGAAGAGAAGGCTGCTCATTAAGAATAGCCTTGAGGTCGTGAATAGAAGAGGCATCGACCACCACAGGAAACTTATATTTTTGAGCATAGACAAGAGTCTCCATCAAGATATCAGCAGATTTTTCTTCATTAGCCAAGCCCGAACCTATGACTATAGTATAAGGCTTACGAGGTTCTTTAGAGAAGAACAGAGAGACCCCCTCACGATATTGTACCATAGCCTCGGGCACAGATATCTGCATTATGTCTGTACATTTCTCAGGGACGACAGCGGTCAGCAATCCTACCCCACTACGCATAGCAGCTCTTACAGAGAGAACAGATGCCCCCATCATACCTACAGAACCAGTAACGGACAGCACATGTCCGAATGTTCCCTTGTAACATGCACGAGGACGAGGCAAATCCATGGCGTCATCAGACATTATCTTATAGTCGGTCTCTCCCAAAGATGAAAGACAAGAGGTATCGAGACCTATATTCAGGAAATGAAGCTGCCCTATGCAAGCATCGCACTCAGGGAGGAAATATGCCAGTTTAGGAAGTTGTATAGCTAAAGTATGGTGAGCATGAACTGCAGATGCAGGAAAGAAAGAGCCATCGGCCATTACCCCAGAGGGCAGATCAATACTTATTACCGACTTATAGGCATTTATACATCCAGCCAAATCTGCATTTATACCACCCCTTGCGCCGAAACCAAGCAAGCCATCAAGGAGAATATCCTCAGAAGATACCGGCTTGTCAGGAAGCTCATCCTTGTGAAGAGACAAATGAAGCTGCTCCGCTCTGGCCTGCATAGCCAGATTATCGGGAGTACACCTATGTCCATCGGTCCACAAGTACACCTCGACATCAGCATGAATCATGGCAAGAGCGCATGCGACACCGAGAGCGTCGCCACCATTGCCACCCGTACCAGCCAAGACCACTACCCTACTCTGAGCCAAATCCGGGAAACGAGAAGTCAGCCAGTCGAATATTGCCCTACACGCCCGGTCCATCAGTTGAAGAGACGATATACCCTGACTTTGGCAAGTGAAAATATCCACCTCTCTGATCTGCTGTGGGGAAAGAATGGGCTGCATAGGGGTAATTACTGGAATAACAAACGGAATGCCTGATCGAGACGTGATACCTGATGCACCTCGATATCATACTTACTTACGTCGAGGCGAGAAAACTTAGGAATTATGATATGCTTAAAACCGAGTTTCGCAGCTTCTGAGATACGCTGCTCGATGCGGGTAACCGGTCGGATTTCGCCAGAAAGACCTATTTCGCCAGCCAAGCAGATACCAGGATTTATGGTAATATCCGTATTAGAAGAGAGAATACTAGCTGCTACGGCCAAATCTACAGCAGTATCTACTACGCGAATACCCCCTGCTACGTTAAGGAACACATCCTTCGTAGCCAATTTGAAGCCTGCTCGCTTTTCGAGGACAGCCAGAAGCATATTCAGACGGCGCCCATCAAAACCAGTAGCAGAACGTTGCGGGGTACCATAGGCGGCAGAACTTGCTAGAGCCTGTATTTCGATGAGGAACGGTCGGGCTCCCTCCATAGCGGCAGCAATAGCGACACCAGACAACTGCTCATCCCACTCCGAGAGCAACATCTCTGACGGATTAGAGACCTCACGGAGACCCTCACCAAGCATTTCGAATATGCCTATCTCATTAGTAGAGCCAAAACGATTCTTAATGCCACGCAAAATACGGTACATATGGTTGCGGTCGCCCTCAAACTGGAGTACAACATCCACCATGTGCTCAAGAACCTTCGGACCGGCCAGCTGACCATCCTTATTGATATGACCTATTAGGATTATAGGGAGGTGCTGCTCCTTAGCTATTCGCATAAGGATGCCAGTACATTCACGGATTTGAGAGACACTACCCGGGAGGCTATCGACACGTTCAGTCTCGACAGTCTGAATAGAGTCTACAACAACGATATCAGGATTAGCGCCCTTGATATGTTGGTGAATACGGTCGATATTAGTATCGGAGACCACCAAGCAATTGTCCATATTGGCCTTAGAGATACGCTCTGCGCGGATCTTGATCTGCTGCGCGCTCTCCTCGCCTGATATGTAAAGCACACGCTTATCAGGAAGAGTGAGTGCCATCTGAAGGACGAGAGTGGACTTGCCGATACCAGGTTCACCACCTATAAGGATAAGGGCACCGGGAACAATGCCACCCCCCAAGACACGATCTAACTCGCCATTAGCTGTAGACGAACGCTGAACCTCACCAACTACTACATCTGACAATACCATAGGCTTGATATTGACAGAAGACGTCGGGGAATCAGTGGCAGAGGCAAAAGACGATTTAGAGGAAACGACTACCTGCTCCTCAGTGAAAGTATTCCACTCACCGCACTGATTGCAACGCCCCATCCACTTAGGAGACTCGGCGCCACACTCGCGGCATACATATACGGTCTTGGTCTTTGCGGCCATCAGAGTTCTGGCATGAAATTATTATATCTTATATCCGAATGCCAAATCGCCGGCATCGCCCAACCCTGGAACGATATACTTATGAGCATTAAGTTCAGGATCGACAGCAGCCACCCACAAAGTAACAGGCTCGTTCTTGAGAGACTGACGAAGGAAATCGACTCCTGCCTCAGAGCCGATGACGCACATGATATGAGTATGCTTAGGCGTACCATACTTTTTGAGAGCCTTATATGTTGCCTCGATACTGAAACCAGTAGCCAACATTGGATCGGCGAGGAGAAGGACCTTATCATCAAGATGAGATGTAGCTACATACTCGAGATTGATTTCAAAGTCATCGGCTGAGACATACTTACGATATGCAGATATGAAGCAATTCTGAGCGCGATCGAAGACATCAAGAACACCCTCGTGCATAGGAAGGCCGGCGCGGAGGATAGTACCCACGACAACCTCATCGGCTGGGACCTGTACTTCGGCGACACCGAGAGGGGTACGAACCTGCTTAGACTTGTAATTCATTGTCTTACTGACCTCATAGGCCATAAGAGAGCCAATACGGAAAATATTCTTACGAAAACGCAAAGGATCGGACTGAATGTCCACATCTCGTATCTCTGCGAGATAATTGTTAACGACAGTATTCTGCCTGTTGATGATATTTACTTCCATAGTATTAATGGTACTTCTACAAAGTGACTACAAAGCAACAAAAAAGAAATGGGAAGAGCAAGGGTGTTCTATATAATTTACAAGTAGATTTGCTTGGATTCTATGACAAGTAGAGCATTATGAAAACGATTATAAGCATTATTGCTCATGTTTCAAGCTTTAATAAACATGGACTGTAAGGATTTGAATTTAGCGATGTATTAAGTCGCTCAAAAAAAGATAATTTCATTGAAAACGTATCCGTTTAAAACAATCGTAACATAGTAGTAATTTTTTTACGAAAAATTTGCACAAGAAAATACACATAGTTATATTTGCACAAACAAAAATCTACAACGAGTGGCTCTCTGACTGGAAAACAAGGACCACAAGTTGTAGATAGTAACTTATAACAAAGTTTCCATCATGGTATACATTTTATTTCTTCAAAAGGTTACAAGACCACTATTAAAAGTGGTCGCACGTCATGTTATATTTCATGGATTTGTCGTGAAATATTTGTAGTATCCACATCTTTCCCACTTCATTTTTTTCGTTATGCTACGTTGTTCTTGGAAGTTAATTCCAACTATAATAGTATCATTTGTCTCAACTTGTTTGTTATCTGCTCAGACAAGAGAGACACACATTGAAGGGCACATAGTAAATGCTGAGAATAA
>JAKSLC010000153.1 GCA_024401415.1 Bacteroidales bacterium
GATGATAATGATCGGCATACACATAGTAGACTACATGGGGATTGTAAACCGGAACGTAGACATACTCGGTACGAGTCGGTTCAATGATGATTTTTTCTTCCTTGGTAACTACGACCTGGTCATCAGCCATTGATACATTCTCTACATTCCAATCGAAACTGGTATAAGAGAGACCGAAACCAAATGGGAACGCAACCTCCTTATTGAAAGAAGTGAAATAGCGATAGCCCATATAGATACCCTCTTCATAGACGGTGAAATCTACATTTGGTTCTGGTGCCTTAGGAGCAGCATTTGGATCTGGCTTAGCGAAGAACGCCATAGGGTTAGGCTTATAATTAGAAGGGAAATTCTTATCAGCTGCTGCATCACCGAACTTAAGAGCCCAAGTCATAGGGAGTCGGCCTGAAGGATTAACCTTACCAGTGAGGACATCAGCCATACAATTACCCACCTGCTCACCTGGCTGCCAAGCGCAGAGGATACCATCTACGAGTCCACGCCATGAAGCCGTTTCGACAGGAGAGCAAATATTGAGGATAACGATGACCTTCTTACCTGCAGCGCGACATGCGGCAGACACCTGCTTTACAGTGGTCATTTCCAACTCAGTGAGGTAAAACTCATCCTCTGTACGGTCTGCAAACTCGCCACATGTACGACCGAGAGTAATGATAGCGATATCATTAGCCTTTACACTTGCCTCCACGAGAGAGTCTGTGAGGACCGGTTGCTCGGCACGCTTTATAGGAGTGAGAGAGAAAGGAGGCATACCATTAGGATAATTAGCCTTATCCTGCTCAGCTATGTGCTTCTTGTAGAGAGCGATAAGATTCTTATCTACCTGAACACCAGCATTACGGAGTCCCTCGATGAGAGATACTGCATAGTAGCCATGGTTTGTAGAACCGAAGCCCATGCCACCTGCGATAACGTCATAAGAAGTAGTTCCGAAGAGAGCTGCAGTCTTGACATTGAAAGGCAGAGCATTATTCTCATTCTGAAGGAGAACCATACCCTGAGCGCCCAACTCACGATCAAGAGCTGCGTGAGACTTGAGGTCAGGCTCATTATTATACTGCTGACCCTTGAAAGTATAGCACTTAACGACCAACTCCAGTACGCGGCGAACATTACGATTGATAGTTGCCTCTGATATTGTACCATTCTTTACGGCAGCGAGAATCTCCTCATACTGCTTTGGCTGACCTGGCTGCATCATATCATTGCCAGCATTCATAGAAGCCACAGCATCCTTACCTGCATTCCAGTCGGACATTACCATACCCTTATACCCCCACTCGTCACGAAGAATCTTCTCTGTGAGATCGTGGTTCTCTGAGGTGTACTTACCATTGACCTTATTATAAGAAGTCATGATAGTCCATGGCTGAGACTCCTTAACCGCAATCTCGAAGCCCTTGAGATACAACTCGCGGAGGGCGCGCTGAGAGACACGCGAGTCGTTTGCCATACGATTTGTTTCCTGATTATTGACAGCAAAATGCTTGAGGCAAGTACCAGCGCCAACACTTTGGAGGCCTTTGATATATGATGCAGAGAGCTTACCTGCAATAACAGGATCCTCTGAATAATACTCATGATTACGACCGCAAAGTGCAGAACGATGGAGGTTGATACCAGGAGCTAGGAGAATATCCAATCCATAGTCACGCACCTCTTCGCCTAGAGCTTTACCTACAAGGACTGATGCCTCAGGATCCCATGTAGATGCCATTGTAGTAGCAGACGGGAACTCTGTAGTATAATAGAAATGCGAATCCCAATCACGGTGAACATTCATGTGAAGACGATGAGGACCGTCTGCCATGTAGACAGCTGGAATGCCAAGGCGCTCAACTGCATACGTTGTACCTGCTGTCCCAGGGAACTTAGAGTCCTGGCCAGCCATACCTGTACCGATAACGAGGTGAACCTTCTCCTCTACAGTGAGCTGCGAAATAACCTCATCGATGTTATCAGCAGACAACCTAATTTGGGAACGTGCCTGAGTAGAACTTAGGCACGTTACACAAATTAAACCTATTAAACTATGAAACAAATTTTTCATTGAATCCGATACTATTTAAAGAGTTTTGGAGCGAAATCAGCGAGATAGATACGCCAGTTGCGCCAGATATGGCCACCCTCAGTCTCTTTATATACATAAGGATAATTGTTAGCATCCATCTTCTCACGGAGAGCCTGATTATCCTTATAGAGGAAATCTGTCTTACCGATAGCGATATAATAGAGAGCAGGACGCTTACCAGCAGAGAACTGTGTAGCGAACTTCTTATCGAAATCAGCATAAATACCATTAGCGTCGCCTTGCTCCTTAGCTATAGCTGCAGAGAAAAGACCCACATAATTGAAGAGATCAGGATACTGCTTAGAGATATGGCAGCTATGGAAACCACCCATAGAGAGACCAGCGATAGCACGATTAGCCTTATTAGCCTTTGTGCGGAAAGTCTTATCGACAAACTTTACGATTTCAGGGAAAGCCATCTCGAAAGAACCGTCCATAGTCTTAGGCAAAGCGAGATTAGGACTTACCATACCCTCTGGTCCTTCGCCAGGAGCAGCATGCTGAGATATATTGCCATTAGTCATGACAACAATCATAGGCTGAGCCTTACCTGCTGCGATAAGGTTATCGAGAATCTGAGTTGCACGTCCCTGAGTATACCAAGCCTCCTCGTCGCCACCGATACCATGGAGAAGATAGAATACTGGATACGTCTTACCAGATGTCTCATAACCGGCAGGAGTATAGACAGTCAATCTACGATCGATACCCTCAGAATCGCTATGATACCATATTTTGCTAACGGTACCGTGAGGTACATCATTAATCTTATATAGGTCAACGATAGGATCGCCCTCGACATAGAGGATACTTGTTAGAGATGCTACATCACGATTGATATAAACGTTAGAAGGATCGACCATCTTCTGACCATCTACTACGAAAGTATAGTTGTAGAACTCAGGAGCCACTGCCTCTGGAGTAGTATACTCCCAAATACCATCCTTACCCTCTACGAGATCTGCAACACCTGGAGCGTCGAACACACCAAAAGGAGTCTCCATCTTCTGTGTTGGAAGAAAATCTCCAGTAACCTGAACCTTAATAGCCTTAGGAGCCTGGATACGGAAAGTTACAGTCTTATTTGCATTAATCTCAGGAGAGATGACAGATGCGCGACCCCATAGTGCCTGCTGTGCGAAAGAGCCAGCGCACATAAAGAGGGCAGCTGCCAAAAATATATATTTCTTCATGACATTCAATTATTTAAAGATTTTCTGTGAGAACTCAGTGAAATAGATTCGCCAGTTGCGCCAAATATGACCGCCCTCTGTCTCAAGATACTCATAAGGGTACTTGTGTGCATCCATGTAAGCAAGGAAGTCGTCATTACCCTTCTTGAGGAAGTCGATCTTTCCGATAGCTACGAAATAGAGGTATGGCTTATTCTTTGGAGAGAACAAGTTAGCCATCTGCTTGTCGAAGTCCTTGTATACCGGGCAAGTAGAAGGAGCGCCATCACCCTTGCGGCTATCGCCTACACCAGAACCACTGAAGAGACCAACGTAGCCATACTCACCAGCATAGTACTTAGAGATCTGCTCTGAATGGAAGCTGCCCATAGAGAGACCTGCGATAGCACGATGCTTCTTATCATTTATAGTACGGAAGTTCTTCTCGACAAATTTACGAACATCAGGGAAAGAGAGCTCGAAAGCAGCCTCCTTCATACCCTCCTTGACGCCACCCATAACCATCTGAGGCTGTTGGAAACCGAGAGGGCTTTCGCCAGGAGCTGCCTGCTCGTATGCATTACCATTAGTCATAACAACAATCATAGGTTCAGCCTTACCAGCTGCGATAAGGTTATCGAGCTGCTGGCTGATACGACCTTGTGTATACCAAGCCTCTTCGTCACCGCCTGAACCGTGGAGGAGGTAGAATACTGGATATTTCTTACCTGATGTCTCGTAACCTGCAGGAGTGTATACTGTGATACGGCGTTGCATACCGAGAGACGGGCTATCATACCACATCTTACGGATAGTACCGTGAGGCACATCATTTACCTTATAAACATCGCCCTTATCGCCCTTCTCGTAGCTTACGATGAAGCAGTTTGTAATAGTTGCAACGTCACGATTGATATATACGTTAGCTGGGTCAACAGTCTTTTGCCCGTCAATTATAAAATTATAGCAGTAGTATTCGCTAGCTACCTTATTTGTAGTTGTGAACTCCCAAACGCCATTCTTCTCAACAAGATCAGCTACACCTGGAAGTGCATACTTACCATAGTTAGGAATGTCGACAACGTTCTCTGGGAGGAAATCTCCTGTTACTTGTACGCTTTTTGCCTTAGGAGCAACACAGCGGAATGTAACTGTACTATCAGGATTTATCTGTGGAGAAACTATCTGAGTACCGCCCCATAGTGCTTGCTGAGCAAAAGCAGAACCAGCAACTAATGCAGCGCATGCTATAGACAATATTTTTTTCATTATGTATGTGTTTATTATTTACCGATAGAGTATAATAATAGAGCCGGTCAATCCTTGTCAGCATCAACCGACTCTACATTTACATATATATCTTAATTAAATCTTACAATCCAATGTTACCTACATATACGTATGACTTTGTAGCAACACCAACTTCATCTGTAACAGTAAGAACGACTATAGTATTATCGCCCTCACCTTCGATTTTAACAGTACCATATGGAATGTATGTTGCAGCACCTAGAACGCCATCTTTAACCTCACAAAGGTAGCAGCCACTTGGTGAGCCTGGAGCGAATGCATTGTCACAACCTGCCTGAGCCTTACCAGGACCCATTTCAGCCGAAATCTCGTATTCGCCACGAGCAAGGTTTCCATCAGCGCTGAAAGGTTCAGCCTGAACGAGCAACCCGGTACCAGAATAAACTGTTGCATTTGTAGCTGGATCAAAAGTACTAGCTACTGTACCGTTAGCCATTTGGATATCGATGAAGTTAATACCCCAACCGAAGCTTGCCCAGTTTGTTACAGCAGGAATATTATTCATTACCACAACCTCACCAGCATTGCCATCAGGATCAAGAGATCCTACACCACCTACGTACTCGGCATAGATACCACCCTTACCCTGATCAAGGAGAATGCTATAAAGTGGACCATTCTTCTCTACGACAATGTTACCTGTAGTGATTAGTTGTGGAGTTCTAGCACCATCTGCGATTGTGTACCATAGAGAACCCTTAAAATCATCAAATGCTGGAACACCGAATGCCTCATATGCATTATTCAAGAACTTCTCACCTATTACATAACCTGTACCAGGAGCGTATGTGCCAGGAGCAAGTTTGCCATCCTTAGTATTGAATACAATCTGGATATCATTACCCTCACCCTTGTACTCCATCTGATATGTTGCAGGGTTAAATGTCTCTGTGTAACCACCTGTAGAAGCAACAACTGTTACTGTTCCATCCATATTTGGTGTAACACCCTTCAATACTACCAATGCTGTTGGATCATCTGGCAAGAATTCGCTGAAGAATGAACCCTTGAGCTTGTAGCTCTTACCATCTCCGGTGAACAATACTGATGTAGATACTGCATAGTCATCTCCATCTTGAACAAGTGTAATGCTACCACCAGTGATTGGGCTACCATTAACTGTTGAAACGCCACCAATAATATTACCATTTTTAGCCTCAGCTGCAGACTTAATAGTATATGTATTAGATGTCAAGAAGTATGTATTGCTAACCAATGACAAGTCAACACTCGCTCCTTGTGTATTAGCCAATTTCATGGCAAATGTGCGTAGATTGCCGGCTTTTGTTCTCTCCACGGTTGCACCTGTAACAGTAAGCTCTGATGGTGCGGCATAAATGCCCTGAAGATCGTCAACACCGCCTTCGTCACATGATGTAGTGCCGAGGGCAAAACCTGCGGCAGCTAACATCATCATATATCTGAAGTTAATTTTCATAATTTTCAACTTTTAATTTTCAATTATCAATTCTTCATTACCATCCTGGGTTTTGCTTAATATTGCTATTA
>JAKSLC010000154.1 GCA_024401415.1 Bacteroidales bacterium
GTAAGGATGGATATCATGAATAAAATTACACTGATGCCCAATGTGACAATTTTCCTTTGCTTGGTTTCTGTCTCAAAGCGTATCTCTCTCTCGCGTAGCTTCATGTTGTATTCTCCCACCATGACGCTTCGTGCAGCATTCGCTACAAAGTCTGATTGCCTTGTGTTGTAGCGTCGCTCATGGTGCATGTTGGCATATTTCAATGCTTTGTCATGTTCTCCTATCGCGTTGTAGTAGTCGCTGTAGACGTTGTATATGTATACTATGTCTTCTGCGTATGTCGATTCGTCTGCTAGATAGATCGATGCTACAGAGTCTAATTTCTCTTTGGCTCGTGCGTAGTCCCCGTTCAGCGTGAGCCACTGACAAGAGATGTTGTCTAGTGTTTTGGTCTCAATATCGTATCCTAACCTGCGCGAATCTTTGTAGCTCTGGTCTATGAGCATCTTGCAACTGTCCAGTAGAGCTGCTCGTTCCCTTTTCGTCGTGGCTATCTTAGCCTCCTCAACAAATATGTTGGAGAAGAACACCGAGGCATGTATGGTTATGTAGTCGTCGTCTACTTGTTTCGCATAGTCTAGACTTTTCCTGTAGTTCACTTTCGCTTCATTAAGTAGCGTTCTGTCTGTCTTCGTGTATTTCTGAAAGTTGTATTTGTGAAAGAATATCTCTCCCATCAGGAAGTAGTCTTCTGCTAATCCCTCTTTGTTGTCTAGCTGATAGTCATAGCCTAGTGATGAGTTGACGTGCCCTTTCGCATCGTCAAAGAGCATGTTGACGTACTCTACGTTCGCCATGTTTCGTAGTACCGAACATTGCCTGTCTTTCTTGTCTTGCTCAGTGTATATGTCTAGCGCTCTTGCATAGTGACTGATGGCTGTGTTGAAGTCGTTCAGCATTCCATAGGCATTGCCTAGGTAGTAGTTCATGTTGGCTATGGCTTCTTTGTCTCCTATCGAATCCGCTATTACTAGCCCTTGCTGCGCATATAGGCACGATTGGGTGTAGTCGTTGTTGTGGAATTCTACCCACGATAGTAGCCCGTAGGATGCTGCCTCTACTTTGCCTTCTCCTATCTCGTGCGCTAGCTTTATGGTCTTGTGGGCGTAGTACCCGGTCGAGTCTACACTGTAGTGGTTGAATGTTATCTCGTATAGAAGCTGTAGCTCTTCTCTCTTGTTGTCAACGATGGATAGACGCCTGTGAAGGCTGTCCAACAGAGTTATATTCTCGTCAGATTGCCCCTTGACTTCTATACTCACGCACGTTAGTAGTAGTGATAGGATATGTAGTATAATTAGGCGATTCCTATGCATTTGTTCTGTTTCATTCACATGAAGGTCTACGGAATAGAGGACTTTTTGTTGCGTCTTGTGTACTGAGCGCATAATATCTTGATTGATTGGCTGTTATGATGAATGTCATACGCTTTTTTGTCCTGTTGGAAACTATTTGCTGTCTAACTAAGTATAATCCGTCAAAAGCAAGGTCTAAAACTCTTGCCAAACCAACTTAATAGTTTTTTTTACTTAGCGAATATGAGAAAATTATTATTTTTAAGTGCAGTACTATTGCTACTATGTAATGTCTGTCGCGCTCAGATGGCGCAGTTTCAAGCTCTTTACATTTATAACTTTGCGAAGAACATAGGTTGGCCTGATGGTTCAAGTGAGCTGGTTATTACCGTTATCGGTGATAATGATCTTATGTCTGAACTTAGCCGTTTGGCTACTTCCAAGAATGTCGGCTCGCGTAAGGTTATTGTTAAGGAATCTGCCACTACTAATGGTATCCCAAAGTCGGATATTATTTATCTGGGAGAGTCAAAGGCTGGTCAGATCGGTACTCTTTTGGCTAATCAAGAGGGTAACAAGAATCTTATCGTCTGCGGTAAGAAGGGTCAGTGCGCTAATGGCGCAGGTATCTCTTTCCTTAATGAGGGCGGTAAGTTGCAGTTCGAGATCTCTAATAAGAATATCTCGAAGCGCGGACTTCAGGTTAGTCAGAAACTTTTAACCCTCGGAACTGCTGTGGATTGATATCCGCTCAGTTGAATATCCCTAATTACAACATTGAACAAACCTTTTTTTTATGAAATTTAAATTCTTAGCAGTCGGCCTGTTAGCCACTTTGTTGGCTAATAGCGTCGACGCTCAACAGGCTCTTACTAAGGAGCAGATCATGAATATGAGTATCGAAGATCTCTCAGAACTCCCTCTTGAGGATCTTATGCAGGCTGTCGAAACGTTGGGTGTCTCTAGCGTCGATGAGTTGTTCGCTCTTATCATGAATAAGAATGTATCTTCTGCTTCTAAGTCCGAGGAGAATGCTTTTACTTCTCCTCTCTCTACTACGGTTATCACAAAGGACGAGATGCGTACTTATGGTATCCTCTCTCTCGAGGAGGCGTTCCGCCTTATCCCTGGTATGATCGTTACTGAGAAGACGCCTGGTAATTTCGATATACACATGCGCGGATTGAATAGCATTCCTGATAACAGCTCTATGATGTACACAGAGAATGCTAATACTCTGCTCATGATTGACGGCCGACCTATGCATAATTATGGTATCGCTGCTATTACTATGGATCTTATGCCTATTTCTATAGAGGATGTAGATCGTATAGAGGTAGTTCGCGGTGCTTGCGGCGCTTTGTATGGTGCTAATGCTGTGTCGGGTGTTATTAATATTATTACTGAAAAGCCTGATGTGTCGTCTAATACTGCTGCAGGTAGCTTCCAGTTCGCTAACAATAGTACTAGTATCGCTGATATCGCTTTGCGTAACTCTTGGTTGAATGGTAAGTTGTCTGCCGGGTTGTCTTTTAATGCACAGCATCGCGGTCGTAATACTGATAAACTGCCTGTCGGCCCTTCTCAGTCGCCTCGCTATTATATCGAGGATCAGTACATGGTAGCTAATCGCGATATGTCTCTCACAGAGGATGATCTCAAGAATCTTTTGACTAATGGGCAGATCCGTTTGGCTCAGGGCGAGGAATGGATGGATGCCGCTAATATCGATCGTTATCGTAGTTTCGTCGCTGGTCGCCTCTCTAATGTTACTGAGCCGGCTACTGATTTGTCGACAATGTTTGGCGATGCTAAGACTTCTCGTAAGAATGATGGCGTAAATGCTTATATCAGCCTCCGTCCTGCTTCTGATGTCGTTTTCGATTTTACCGGAGGTTTCCATCAGTCTAAGGCTTTGGTATCTACTGTAGTGGATTTCATTACTCCTTTGGCCGTTCGTGAGGCTAAAAAGGCTTATCTTAACTTGAATTCTCAAATCAAAGGGTTGAGCCTCAATGTCGGATATAATTTCGGTATGCAGGATTATGTCAAGGGCCTCGCAGGTTTCAAGGTTTGGGAACAGTCTTTCAATGCTAATGCTGAGTATACTTTCAAACTGGGTAATCTCGCTGTAAAGCCTGGCGTATTCTATGAGTGGATGAAGTTCGAGGATTATTTGCCTGTTTATGATAATGAGGGGCAGAGCAATCGTTCCGAACTTATCTCTAATGGAGTCGCAGCTAAGGAGGTGTATAGCTGGCATTATGAGGATCCTGGTACAAAGCCTGCTAATACTAGAGACCGTCTCTTCGGTTTCTTTAATACCGAAACTCATCTCTATAGTGTCGCCCCTAGTTTGCGCCTCGATTATAGGGTGGGCGATCTTCGCCTTATCGGTGCCTTCCGTTCTGATAAGACTCGTATCCCTGATAAGTGGAATAGCTCTTGGCAGTTCGCTGCTAATTATAGTATCAATGAACGCAATTTTATCCGTTTCGTGTATGGTCGCGCGAATCGTAGCTGCTGCTTGGTCAATACTTCTGCCGATTATCAGTGGAACAAGACTTATATGGTGCCTGCTAAGATCCTTATGTGTGGTAATTTGGATGCAGATCTTGTCCATATCGATAATTTCGAACTGGGTTACCGTTGGCGTCCTGTCGATAAGGTGCTCATTGATGCAGAGGCTTTCTTCTCTCATTCCGAGGATTATGGATTCCTTAAGTCTGATAAGTCTATGTTCGCTATCTCTGGCTCGGATATGATTAAGGACCTCGTGGCTTGCGCTACGTATCTCCGTCCTAATGGCTATACCCCTGCTCAAATGGGTGGTTATGTGTATACCAATGGTATGGAGGCCCGTACTTATCTCAATTATGATAATGTGCCTTTCAAGGTTAATCAGATGGGTTTGTCGCTGAATGTCGACTATATCATTTCTTCTAAGCTTATTGCTAAGTTGAATCTTAATATCCAGCAGACTAAGAAGGATAGTTATTACGAGTATAGTAAGAATGTCGGTATCTCTAAACAGCTGGGTATCGCTCAGCAGCAACTCATGTCTCAGTTGCTCTCTGGTGCAATCGCTAATGATTTCTTCGCTATTATCGATGATATGAAGGCTGAGTCTGGTATGTCAGATCAGGAGGCTGTAGTGGCTTTCTTTACAAATCCTAAGTATAATGACTCTCTTGTTGATTTCGGTAGAAGTCATGCTATACAGAATGATGGCGATGATTTCTTCTTCGGGTCTAATACTTTCGAGGAGCCAGAAAC
This sequence comes from Bacteroidales bacterium, assembly GCA_024401415.1. Classification (GTDB taxonomy): domain Bacteria; phylum Bacteroidota; class Bacteroidia; order Bacteroidales; family Marinilabiliaceae; genus W3P20-009. The sequence goes on from JAKSLC010000154.1 coordinate 4,572, forward strand.
TCATAATGGCGTGAAGCACGAGGCTACCCCTAGCGTATATGGTATGCTCGGTCTTATCTATAAGCCGGTTAATCAGTTGTCTGTGTCTGCTTTCGCAAATTTCGTAGGTGAGCGTACATATCATACTGGTTATGGCCGTCAGGGATTAGGCAATCGTTGTACCGTTAATATGAAGATTGGTTATAAGCCTGCTCAGTATGTCGAAGTGTTCTTTAACGCTCATAATCTCTTTAATACTGAGAAGCAGGAGTTCGTTTATTCCGATAAGATCGGCGGAACGTATGCTTTCGGTGTGAATTTCCAGTTCTAGTAAAATCTACTATAAGTTATATTGTTTGGGAGCCGGTTGTCGCCGGCTCCTTTTTTTACGCTCATTAGTATATCGCGCTGCTATCTACTCTTTATATCGCACAACTAAATTTATTAGTTCAATAACTAAGAGAAATAGTTGTATGTGAATTTTATTTAGTTATATTTGCGGTGTTAAACCAAATTATATTATGCGTATGAATCGTATTAAACTAGTCGCTTTACTCATAGCAGTTTTTGTTGTTGGTAATGTTGTTTGTGCTCAGTCCCAGATTTCCAATAGAAGTATTGCTTTGCTTATAGATTCTTTGGAGACAGATTCTACTAATTGGCAGTTGGCTGCTAAAATAGGTAAGTTGTGCCGGGAGAAGTCTCAGAGCCATAAGGCTTTGAAGTACAGTTTGAAAGCATATTCTCTTAATCCTAGCGACTCTATTAAAAGGGATATAGCTTATTGCCTTTATATGCGTGGAGACTATCGTAATTGTATAGATACTTGTCATTCTTTGCTTTATCCAGATTCTTTGGAACTCAATCTGATAGCTCATTGTTATAGTAAGATTGGTATTCAGGATTCTATGATTTATTATCGTACCTTGTTGGCTAATCACGATATCGAGAATCAATCTAATGTTGCAGAGTTGTGCCGTGCGTTGATTGGCGGTAAGAAGTCTAGAACAGCTTTGTCTTATCTGGATAGGTATCGTGAGATAGATTCTACCAATGTTATAATCAACGGTGTGCGCGCTCAGGCTTTATATTACTGCGGTATGCCAGAGGAGTCGTGTGTCGAATATGAAAAGTTGCTCAATGCTGGTCATAAATCTATATCGTATTATGTTGGTTATGCTATGTCTCTTATCCAATGTAAAAGGTTTGATGAGGCATTGAATAATTTCTTGTTGGTCGACTCTGTTTATGAAAATCCAACAGTAAAGCTACACTTGGGAATGCTGGAACTTGATAAACCTGAATATGCCGAGAAGGGGTTGGCCGATTTGGATATAGCTATTCAGTTGCTTAAGCCAGACCCAAAGATGATGTATAAAATATATTTTAGTAAGGGCGACTATTATGCACGAAACGATCTGCGCAAGGCTATAGATTATTTCAACATGGCGTTAGAGTTCATGCCAGACGATGCCGATACTTACTATCAGTTGGCTTATTGCTATGGTTATTTAAGAGACGTAAAG
>JAKSLC010000155.1 GCA_024401415.1 Bacteroidales bacterium
TATACTCATCCTAAACGTTTTGGTGTAAAGTAAGATGAAAAAGCTAGAGTCTACATTGGGCAACATGGTCATTGTATTGACCCTCGTTTCCCTAGTGGCAGCCGGTCTTTTGGCTGTCATGAACGAAGTTACTTCTGAGCCTATCAGATTGCAGGCTGAACAGAAGGAGCAGAATGGTATTAAGAAAGTTCTTGTCATCGGTGCTGACCAACAGGTTACTGTTGCTCCAGCAGAGACAAAGACTGTTGATGGACAGGAGTTCACTATTTACAATGTGACAGATGCTCAGGGTAACGCTCTCGGTGCTGCTGTAAAGACATCAGTGCAGGGCTTCTCTCCAAATCTTACTGTGATGGTTGGTTTTGATGCTGAGGGTACTATCAAGGGCTATGAGATTCTCTCTCAGGCAGAGACTCCTGGCCTTGGTGCTAACGTGCCTACTTGGTTCCAGGCAGATGGAAAGGGTAGTGTAATCGGCAAGAATCCAGCTAAGAATAAGATTGAGGTTACTAAGGACGGTGGTGAGATACAGGCTATCACTGCTTCTACTATCACTAGTCGCGCTTTCCTCAAGGCTATCAATCTCGAGTACAACGCTCTCTTCGGATCGGGCGCTCATGGTAATACAGGGGCAACAAATCCACAGAAGTAATAGCAATCTATAAAATCGAATTATTCTATGAGTAAGTTAAGCATAATGATGAATGGCATCATCAAGGAGAATCCTACCTTCGTGTTGCTACTCGGTATGTGTCCAACTTTGGGTACTACTACATCAGCTATCAATGGTCTCGGTATGGGTTTGGCTACTACTTTTGTATTGCTTTGCTCAAATACCGTAATATCTCTTCTCAAGCGTGTCATCCCTGATATGGTGCGCATCCCTAGCTTCATCGTGATTATTGCTACGTTCGTAACAGTTCTTCAGATGTTGCTTCAGGCTTATGTCCCTTCTCTCTATGAGTCATTGGGCTTGTTTATCCCTCTTATCGTAGTAAACTGTATCGTTCTTGGTCGTGCTGAGGCTTTTGCAGCTAAGAATTCTCCTATTGATTCTCTCTTTGATGGTATTGGTATGGGGCTTGGCTTTACAATGGCACTTACACTTCTTGGTGCAGTTCGTGAGATTCTCGGCAGCGGCAAGATTTTCGGTCTTCAGATGTGGAGTGAGGAGTATGGTTGTCTCGCTTTCGTACTTGCTCCTGGCGCGTTCCTTGCCCTCGGTTATCTGGTAGCAATCATCAATAAGATGAAGAAATAGTTCAATCTCAAAATCGTAGATAATTATGGGATATATACTAATCATCATATCGGCAATCTTCGTTAACAACGTAGTATTGTCACAGTTCTTGGGTATTTGCCCTTTCCTTGGCGTTAGTAAGAAGATATCTACTGCTGCCGGTATGGGTGCGGCTGTAACATTCGTGCTCACTTTGGCAACTATTGTTACCTACCTTCTTCAGCAGTATGTACTCAATCCTTTCGGATTGCAGTATCTTCAGACAATTGCGTTCATTCTTGTAATTGCAGCCCTCGTTCAGATGGTGGAGATTATACTCAAGAAAGTTTCGCCTTCGCTATATCAGGCTCTCGGCGTATTCCTTCCTCTTATTACTACCAACTGCTGTATTCTTGGTGTAGCAATCATGGTAGGTGATGGAAGCTATAACGCTCAGGGTGTTGAGGTTGGACTTCTCTCAGGTGTAGTTTATGCTATTGCAACAGCCATTGGCTTCGCTCTCGCTCTTATCCTTTTTGCAGGTCTTCGCGAGCACTTGGAGCTTATGGATGTTCCAAAGCCTCTTCAGGGCATGCCTATTGCTTTGATTACCGCTGGTATCATGGCTATGGCGTTTATCGGTTTCTCTGGTCTCGTATAGAGTAGCTAGAGGATTCCGACAGAGGTTTAGTTGTAAAGAACTAAAACACTATATACCTCTATCATGTGGCAGAGTATGCGTGTGTGTAAATCGTGTACTCTGCTTTTTTATGTTTTTGGGGGAATACACGGATTTTTGTTTTATCTCACACGGATTCAGGGTGGTAGGGGATTGTTGTATGGAGTGTCCTTGCTAGTATAATGCTACATATATGCAGCTCCCTTGTTGCTCGAAAAAATATCTATTTTCTATTGCACTGTCATTGCTGACATATTGCGTGTCGGCACAAGGGCATTTTGGTTTTCAAGGTGGCGTTAATTTCAATGGTACCTGTAATAATAAAGTCGTTTATCCTGAAGGGAACAATGGATTCCACCTTGGCATGTTTGTTGACATTGAACTAAAGAACAATTTTTACCTCAAGCCTGCACTCCTGTATACGCAGAGAGGGATTGATATTTCGCATTCTAGTCTGGGTTATATATTATATCCACATGAGGTTTATTCGATAGAAGAAGTGAAATTTCACTACTTACAAGTTCCCATTGAGCTAAACTACAGGGTTCCTATAGGTCCTGTTTCTGTTGATGCTATTGCTGGAGCGTTTGTGTCTCTTGGTCTTAATGCCAAGGGCTGCGACGTCAATTATTTTGAATCTCAAGACGGTGAAGATGCGATGTTCAAGCGTTTTGATGCCGGGTTCCGATATGGCTTAGGAGTTCACTTCTTCAAACATGTTGGACTAAGTGCGTATTGTGGCCAAAGCCTAGTAAAGGTCTTTAACGACAAAGAGGACAACGAGTATTTCAACCATGTGTCATATCAGGTAGCGCTCAGCTATACTTTTTGATGTAGGAGTTGATGCGTGAACCGTACATTTGTTACAAGAATTAGATAATTATACCGTACATTCATTACAAAAAATTGCGAATTATACCGTACATTTATTACATTTGCAGATGTAAAAGTCTGAATGTTAACCACATACATGTCATTGGTGCAGGATCTTTGCTTGAGACACTGATGGATGTGCGGAAGATATCGTTTCCCGTAGGGCGTGTTCAATACATGGCCTTACGCCCCTGTACATTTACTGAGTTCTTGGGCGCGATGGGAGAAGCGATGGACCAGATGCTTGTAGAGACAATAGAAGTGCCTGAGATAATACACCAACGCTTAATGAGTCGGTTTAGAGAATTCATGTTGTGCGGAGGAATGCCAGCTGCGATAGTGGCATATTTGCAGAACAGAGATATACTCAGTGTAAAGGATACATTTGAATCGTTGCTCCTATCATATAGTGATGACGTGGAGAAGTATACCGCCAGCGCCAGTATGACAAAAGTAATAAGAAGCATTCTGAGCAATGGTTGGAATTGTGCGGCAGAGACAATTGCATTTGAAGGTTTTGCCGGGACCAATTACAGGTCGCGCGAGATGAGCGAAGCGTTTCGTATAATATCCAAGGCGATGTTACTGGAATTGGTCTATCCGACGACCTGTGAGCAGATGCCTATTATGACCAACATGCGCAAACGTCCGAAGCTATTGTGGCTTGATACAGGACTTGTGAACTATGTGGCTGGCATACAGCGAGATGTTTTTTCTGTAGCCGACGTGAGTGATGTTTGGCGAGGTCGTATAGCAGAACATATTGTAGGACAAGAGTTGCTAGCCATAAGCAATGATGTATCTGCGCATCGCAGTTATTGGCGCAGTGACCGTATAGGTTCCGAAGCCGAGGTTGACTTTGTATACCCATACAATGGATTAGTGATACCAATAGAAGTCAAGTCGGGGCACAATGCCAAATTGAAATCGCTACATCAATTCATGGATGCAACAACACACGATGTGGCAGTAAGAGTATGGTCGCAGCCGTTGTCCGTTGATGATGTAAAAACAAGTAACGGGAAGACATTCCGACTGATTAATTTGCCGTTTTATTATGTAGGGCAGTTGGAGAAGGTGTTGGGGAAGTATGTAGGGTAGAGGGCAAAGAATTGTTGGAAAGTTTCCTATACGAACATAGAGTTCGGACTGTAGTGCCAAATTTGTGGTATTCAAAAATAGAGGTATATGCCAGTTGTCGCACCTTTTTGCATAAAAAAACAATGCGAATAGATTATTAGTCTATCCGCATTGTTTTTATGTGCCAGGTAGGGATTATTGAATGTATTCGGTTTCGGCGCCTGCCATGATGCCGTCTAAGGCTGCTTGGTCTACAACTTTCATGTTGTTGTGTCTGTCGAATAGTGCGAATACTTCACCATTATTGCCGCCACTACATTTCAGGTTGCCGTTTGCATCAAGGCAATTGCCTCCGTTATCCCAATAGAAGCCTGCAAAGCCGTGCTCTTTTGCTTTCCTGAGTACAACCTCGTGGAATAGCTTGCGGTCTGACAGCTCTTGCTCTGTAGGTTGCGTGCCCTTGAATTTGTAGCAAGCACCGTATTCTCCCATTACTACTCCAATGCCATTGTCGTACCATTTGTTCTTTAGCGCGTCAAACTTCTTGTCTACATCGTTCTGCTCTGATGAGCTTCCCCAAGTGTATTTTGTTGTACCTGTTGACGCATAATCCCATGGTTGGTAATAGTGAAATTCTACAGAAAGACGTCCTTCCACTTTATCCTTTGGAACTACTAATCCCTTTATACCTTTGTCTGGGTCGCATGCCCACGATTGGACAACAAGGTTTCTGACCTCATTATTGCCGCCAGTAGATCGTACAGCATCAACAAAAATCTGGTTCATCTTGTTCATGTATTCGTTCATCTTTGCGGTAGGCTCGCCCCAGTTTTCCCTGTATTTCAGGTCGCCTTTCTCAAATTCTCCGTCTTTTTTATCGTAAGTGCCGTCGCTCTCAAGGTAGATAACCTCGTTCATGCCTGCAAAAATCAAGTGCTGGTCGTACTCTGCAAAGTAGCTTGCAATCTGCTTCCACATACTCTCGAACTTCTCATATACTACTTCCTCTTTAAACTCGGCATAGTTAATTCTGTCGTACCAGTTGTCGTGGTGAGAGTTCAAGATTACGTACATGTCATTTTCGATGCAGTAGTCGACCACCTCCTTTACTCTCTTCAACCAATTGTCCTTGATAGTTATGGTAGAAGATGCGCGAGCGACTTTCAGTTCGACGCCCTCTTCACTGTGATTGTACCAGCGTGTAGGCAGGCGAAGCGCATTGAAGCCGGCGTTCTTTATAGCGTCTATCATTGCTTTGGTAGTCATAGGGTTGCCCCAAAGGGTCTCTTGTATTTCATCAGTACAATTTGCATCCCATGCTCCGTATGCTTCCAAAGTATTGCCAAGGTTCATGCCGACTCTTATCTCTTGCCAGATTTCCTTGCAGCCGAGTTCCATGCCTGCAACAGTACCGTGTCCGATGCTTGATGTGTCGGGTTTCTTTGCTGTAGTGAAAGTAATAGATACTGCCTCTGCGGCGGTGCCACTCTCATTCTTCACATTGTCAGCTGGGATTGTGAGAGTATATGTTTCGCCAGCCTTTATGCCTGAAACTGAAATGTTAATAGCAGTTCCTGCGAGTACAGAATTGCCAAGTTTAGCGTTGCCGCCCTCAATTTTGAATGCGCCACTAGTGAAAGAACGAATCTTATCGCTATATGTCACTTTGATAGTCTTAAGGGTGTAATCCACATCTGTTGCCCCATTAGCTGGGTCAGAACTTACGAAGGTAAATGGTGTGGTTGGTGTATCTGTTTTATCGTCACCACAAGACCCAAGTATAACTGACATTACTCCACATAGGAGCAATTTTAGAATATTTGTGTACTTCATTATATGTATTAGTTGAACGTTTTCTACGTTGCAAACATACGTATTATTAAGCCTTTAAGTTGATACTATCTCTACAATTTCTACCTAAAATAGATATTCCATATACAATATACTTATTGTTGACGATATAAGAACTAGAGTGTGGTGACAGATAGAGAGTAGACTTGCACAAAAACTCATGCGATCTGGTAGCGGTCGAGATAGATGTATTGTGAACAGTATAAAGGCCTCTTTTTTACTCACAACAATAAAAAAATTGCGATGAAACAAAGTCTTCCCCGAGAGTAGCCCGAGTCTTCTCCGAGTCTAGCCCCACCGTACAGACGGTGCTCCGTCTAAAAAAACAAATCAAAATTTACGATGAACAA
>JAKSLC010000156.1 GCA_024401415.1 Bacteroidales bacterium
ATGGAGAATGTTGAGAGCCCAACAGCTCTTATCCTTTCTCGTCAGAATATCAACAACCTCCCAGCTGGTAACGACTATGAGCAGGCTCGTAAGGGTGGCTATGTAGTTGCTGGTTCAGATGAGAATGCTGATGTAGTAATGGTTGCTACTGGTTCTGAGGTTTCTACACTCGTTTCTGGTGCAGAACTTCTCCGTAAGGATGGCGTTAAGGTACGTATCGTATCTGTACCATCTGAGGGTCTCTTCCGTACTCAGAGCGCTGAGTATCAGCAGAGCGTAGTTCCTGCAGGTGCTAAGGTGTTCGGTATGACTGCTGGTCTCCCTGTTAACCTCCAGGGCTTCCTCATCGGTGCTGATCCTAAGTCTAAGGTTTGGGGTCTCGAGACTTTTGGTTTCTCAGCTCCTTATAAGGTGCTCGACGAGAAGCTCGGCTATACAGCAGAGAATGTTTACAATCAGGTAAAGGCTATGCTCTAATTCTTATAGAGTATATCTTTAATATCACTAGAGAGAATGGCTTCGGCTGTTCTCTCTTTTTTTGTGCTTGGTTATGTATAAACACGCTTCGTTTACCCTTTCAATTTATCGCAACCATAAATAAAAAATTGCGATGAAACAAAGGCTTCCCCGAGTATAGCCCGAGTATAGCCCGAGCACAGCCTCTACGTACATACGGAGCGTTCTCCGTCTCACAAAAAATGAGCATGCTGCGTCTCAGAAAATCAAATCCAAGAAACTAAACACAAGCGGCTATACCCGCAAGCTCCCCTCCCTTGGGGAGATTTCGTTTAAGAATCTAATACATTAATAGACAAAATGTTATAATCTGTCGAAACTTAAATTATATGGAAGCGTAAAATAAAGACATTGAATTACTAGAGCAACACGATTTTTATTAGAAATATGAATAACCCTAATAAATCAGGATTGAGCGATTTGGCTGTATTGGTGTCTCGCCGCACATTCGGTATTAACCGAGTGTCAAGGTTAGCTAAATCTGTTAAGGGTAATGGCCGTTTGAAGTTTAAGTCAATTCTGTTCAATATTCAGCTTTGGGTGGTCTCTGTCTTGATAATTTGTTCTATACTCTCTTTGTTCGTAGCTTGGGATCAGGATTATAGTATCAAATATCGAACTATTTGTAATTTGGTTTGCGTATTTGTCGCTTATGTCGGCTCTTTTTTCGCTTTCTCATATATTCGACAGCATACTAATAAAAAGGCTAATGATCAAGTAAATATCAATGATAGTCCAGTCCAGGTACTCAGAAATGGTGCTCAGAAAACTATCACGTTGTCTGATGTCGTTGTAAATGATATCGTAGTTCTTGAAGAGGGGAGTATTGTGCCAGCTGATGGAATTCTTCTCCGTTCGGCTGGAATTAGAGTCGATGAAAGTACTGTCGGGGGAAATAACGACGTGTATAAGCGTGTAGGTGCTATCCCTAATAGTAATAATGTCTATCCGTCCGACTGGATGATTGGCGGATCTATTGTTTTCGAGGGTAATGGTACCATGAAGGTCACACGTGTCGGTAATCAAACCGAGTATGGTAGAAGTACTGCCGTGGAAACTAGTAATGTGGATAGTAGAGTGCCGTATGTTTTCTTGGTCGATGTGGTCTCAAGGAAAGTATCTTTCTATATCTTGTTGTACTCATTGTTGGTTTTGATTGTGTGCTATGTGACAGGTTCTGCAGATACCTTGTATAGTATTCTGACCATTCCTACTAATTTCATAGTGGCGGTTTTGCCTATTATTGTGCCTTACGCAATAGCTATGATCACTCATCTGGCTAATAAGCGAATAGCTAAAATGGGCGTAAAGGTCAAGAATATGAATACCCCGTACGCTTTGGGTATGACATCCTCTATCATATCTGGACGTTTCGGATTGATTAGTAGCGGTCTGATGAATGTTACAAAGGTTTTTGTAGGATGCACCTCAACCAAGGATTCTTGGCTCCCTATACAATCAAAAAAAGTATCGCAAGATGTCATCTCTCTTTTCTATAAGGCGTTGAGTCTCTCTACTAGCGCAAGTATCAAGGATGCAGATAATGCCTCGAAAAGACATATATCAGGCGCTGCTGAAGAGTCGGCTATTGTTAGGTGGCTTTACGCGAATCATGTAGATGTACACCAATATAGACAAGAAGATGTGGTCATCGATCGTATCTTAAGTATGCGAGAGAGTGGCTTGTGCGCTGTTATGGTTGAAGGGGAAACGGAGAATTATGTTTTTGTCCAGGGTAGACCTAAGGAGGTTTTCTCTCTTTGCCGTTATGTTCAGTGTGAAACAGGTAAAATAGAGATTGATGAGTATATTAGACTTATTTACAAGGCTGCAAAGTCAGAATCTCCATATCTGGTTTCCGTAGCGTATGCTCGCGTACCATCGTCTGTGAAGAAGATTGGAAGCCTGGAATCTCTTGAGACGTTCAGAATGTCGTTGCTGGGGTTGGTTTATATTGACGACTCTATACGCGAAGGCGTTAAGGAGTTCGTGTATTCTATGCGCAATTCTCATATTGATGTGAGGATTATAACGAGTTTACGTAAGGAGTCTGCTGTCTTGTTGGCATCTAAAGCTTACGTGATAAATGAATATGAGGCAACACATACAACGAGTGATGATAGCGTTTGTTTGACATCTGAGGAGATTAAATCACGAAATCAGGGACGCATTCCTTACGGTGTCTTGAAAAAAATGAAGGTCATCTCTCAAGTGTCGTTGTCTGATCGTATTGATATTGTTAAGACATTACAACAAAATGGCGAGATCGTGACATTGATTTCTTCTGAAGCCAGGGTTGAACATTTAAGAGATTTGGTTGATGTTTCTGTTACTATGCGACGCGCCGGTTCCGAGACTCATAATGGTAATGAGGTGTCTATTAATCGTAATCATCTTCGTACCTTAAATAATGCCATAAGTCTTGGTAAAATGCTGATTCGTAACGAGGGACGTGTTTATTCCGTTATGATGGGACTCTCTTTCGCCTTGGTAGTGCTCAATACAATTAGCATGATTACATGTGGAACTGCCATAATATCAATCATACAGATGTTCTGGCTGGATATAGTTTGTATAGGTATATCGGCTTTGGCTATAGTGTATATTCAAAATGATAGATCCCTGAAGAAGGCTTCTTCACTTAATGTATATAATAATTTTACTACAAAGACTGACTTCTTTAAGCTGGCAATTGTTTATGCAGTGTTTGATTTCGCTTTGGTATTCACTTTTTGGTTGATGTCTGCAAAAATGGATATTGTGCAAGTGAGCGATATCTGGAATCAGACAATACAGTTCGGGTTGCCCACAGATTCTGATGCCCAATTCTCTGTTTATGAACGTACTCTTATTATGACTCTCATTGTTATGTGTACTTTCTGGAGCCTTGTCATTGTTAGAGTGTTCGACTCGTCAGAAAGTATATTCTACCGTATGCGTCACTATTGGAGATTCTATCTTATCGCACTGCTGATACCATTGACTCACTATCTCTTGGTGTATTTTGATGGCGGCCTGGTGATGGCAAGGTCAGAGAACGCTATGGATTGGATATATATGATGGGATTTTCTTCAGTTATGCTATTGTATGTTGAGTTGCGCCAGTTCGCTAAACGTTGCTATTTGTCAAGAAAACGTAAATCGCAGAAAAAAATCTGTAGAGTGAATAATTAATGATAAATTATCGTATCTTTGCGCGGTCAAAATTATACTTTGACGTAAGAGAAAACAGATAACGATGATTCAGATTACATTTCCAGACGGAAGTAAAAGAGAATATGAGGCAGGCGTGACTGGTCAGCAGATCGCTGAGTCAATTAGTCGTAATTTGGCTAAGGATGTCCTCGTATGCTCAGTTGATGGTCAGTTGTACGACCTCAGCCGTCCTATCAATCAAGACGCACAAATTAAGCTCTTCAAGTGGGAAGATGCTGAGGGTAAGCACGCTTTCTGGCATACATCTGCACACTTGATGGCTGAAGCAATTCAGGCATTGTTTCCTGGTACGAAGTTTGGTATCGGTCCAGCTCTCGAATCAGGTTTCTATTACGATGTACAGCCTCCTGTAGGTCGCCCATTTACAGATGCCGACTTCAAGGCTATTGAGGACAAGATGCTTGAACTCGCAAGACAGAAGAATGATGTAGTACGTAAGGATATCACCAAGGCCGATGCCCTCAAGATGTTCGGCGATCGTGGTGAGGAGTTTAAGGTTGAACTTATCAACGAACTCGAGGATGGTACTATCTCAACATATACACAGGGTTCTTTTACAGATCTCTGCCGTGGTCCTCATATCACAAACACTGAGCATATCAAGGCTGTTAAGATTATGAGCCTTGCAGGTGCTTATTGGAGAGGTGATGAGAAGCGTCAGCAGCTTACTCGTATCTATGGTGTCTCATTCCCTAAGCAGAAGATGCTTGAGGAGCATTTGGCACTTATCGAGGAGGCTAAGAAGCGAGACCACCGTGTGCTCGGTCGTGAACTCGAGCTCTTCACATTCTCAAATAAGGTAGGTCAAGGCTTGCCATTGTGGTTGCCAAAGGGTGCGAAGCTGAGAGCTCGTTTGGAGCAGTTCCTTCGTGCAGTGCAGGAGTCTTATGGCTATGAGCCAGTTATTACTCCTCATATCGGTAACATCGAGCTTTACAAGACTTCAGGTCACTACGCAAAATACGGTAAGGATAGCTTCCAACCAATCCACACTCCACAAGAGGGTGAGGAGTATATGCTTAAGCCTATGAACTGTCCTCACCACTGCGAGATTTTCCGTTCTAAGCAGCGCTCATACAAGGATCTTCCTTTGAGATTCGCTGAGTTCGGTACGGTTTATCGTTATGAGATGAGTGGCGAGCTTCATGGTTTGACTCGTGTAAGAAGCTTTACTCAGGATGATGCTCACTTGTTCTGCCGTGCAGATCAAATTAAGGAGGAGTTCGAGAAGGTAATGGATATTATCCTCTACATCTTCAAGATTCTCGACTTTAAGAACTACACAACACAGGTGTCTCTCCGTGATCCTAACAACAAGGAAAAGTACATCGGTAGCGAGGAGAACTGGAATAAGGCTGAGAGTGCTATCATCGAGGCTTGCGAGGAGAAGGGTATCCCTTATATCTGTGAGACGGGTGAGGCTGCATTCTATGGTCCAAAGCTCGACTTCATGGTTAAGGATGCTCTCGGTAGAAAGTGGCAGCTCGGTACAATCCAGGTTGACTATAACTTGCCTGAGCGTTTCGAACTAGAGTATGTAGGTGCTGATAATGCTAAGCATCGTCCTGTTATGATTCACCGTGCACCATTCGGTTCTATGGAGCGTTTCGTGGCAGTATTGCTCGAGCATACAGCTGGTAAGTTCCCATTGTGGCTTACTCCAGAGCAGGCAGTTATCCTTCCAGTAAGTGAGAAGTATAACGATTATGCAAATAAGGTTCTCAAGACCCTTAATGCACAAGGCGTTCGTACTATCATCGACGATCGTAACGAAAAGATTGGTAAGAAGATACGTGACAATGAGATGAAGCGTATTCCATACCTCGTTATCGTGGGTGAGAAGGAAGAAGCAGAAGGTACAGCTAGCGTTCGTCGTCAAGGCGAGGGTGTAGTCGGTACAATGAAGGTCGATGAGTTCGTAAAACTCGTCAATGATCAAGTTAGTGAAGTACTCGAAGGTGGTAAACTTCAGGCTTGAAACAAATAATTATTCCCCAAGTAAAAGAGAAAAAACTACACAATATTTAGCGTGAACAACAATAACACTAATTCAGAGCGTCCTCAAAGCCAACCTCAGGGCAGAGTTAGCGCTCCAAAAAACGACCAACCCGAACATCGTATTAATAATAAAATACGCGTTCCAAAAGTTCGCCTAGTAGGCGAGAATGTCCAAGAGCCAGGCGTTTATTCTACATCAGAAGCTCTTGCTCTGGCTGATAATCTCGATCTTGACTTGGTGGAGATATCTCCTAATGCAGAGCCTCCAGTATGCCGTATAATGGATTACCAAAAGTTCCTTTATCAGCAGAAGAAG
>JAKSLC010000157.1 GCA_024401415.1 Bacteroidales bacterium
CTAGTCTCCTTTTTCGTTTCACTCTCTGCAAACGGCTCTCCTCGGTCGACGTAGGTTTAGTTTCGTCCGATTTCTGTTCTCCTCCCTCTTTTCGACTTCTTTCGACGTATGTCGGATTTTTCTGCACTTTGGTAGATTTTGTTTGTCGCACTCGTTTTTTGGTCCAATCTTTGCAATGTCATCAAAAGAACAACAACATATATAAATAAATATTAAACACTTAAACTGATAATGAATATGAAAAAAACATTAGCGACAGTAGCAATCACCGCAGGTTGTGTTGCATTCGGTGCCTATTTGCATGCTCGTTACACAGAATATACAGCTGCAAAAGCGCCAGTAGTTTCTAAAGAGGATGTTGTATCTGTTTTCGCAGGTCAACTCGATGCTTCTAAAGTAGCTATGTCTTACGCTCCTACTGATTTCACAGAAGCAGCAGCTAAGAGCGTAGAGAGTGTGGTTCACGTAAAGATTCTTCAGGAGTCTCGTCAGAGTTCTTATGGCTCTACTGATCCTTTCCTCCAGTTTTTCTTCGGCCCTCGTATCCAGCCTCAGCAGCCTCAGGGCCCTCAGTTGACTGGCTCTGGTTCTGGTGTCATCATCAGTAATGATGGTTATATCGTCACAAATAATCACGTTATTGAGAGTGCCGATAAGATCGAAATCGTCCTTAATGATGGTCGTGTATTCGAGGGTACATTGGTGGGTACCGATAAGACCACAGATATCGCTCTCGTAAAGATCGATGCCGAGAATCTTCAGCCTCTTGCTTTCGGTAATTCCGATGCTCTTAAGGTAGGTGAGTGGGTCTTGGCCGTAGGTAATCCTTTCAATCTTACTTCTACCGTTACCGCTGGTATCGTAAGCGCTAAGTCGCGTAATATGGGTATCAACCAAAGCCAGATGAGCGTCGAGTCGTTCATTCAGACTGATGCCGCTGTCAATCCGGGCAACTCTGGTGGAGCTCTCGTTAATACTCGTGGCGAACTCGTAGGTATCAATACCGCTATAGCTTCTAATACCGGTTCCTATACTGGCTACTCTTTCGCGGTGCCTACATCTATCGTTCAAAAGGTCGCTTCAGATCTTAAGGAGTATGGCGAGGTTCAACGTGCACTCTTAGGTGTTTCAATAGCTGAGGTTAATGCTGATGTCCAGAAGAAGTTTAATCTCGATAAGCCAGAGGGCGTATTGGTGGTCGATGTTAACGAGGGTAGCGCAGCTCGCGAAGCTGGTATCCAGTCTGATGATATCATTATTGCTATCGATGGTAAACCAACTATGACTATCCCTCAGCTTCAGGAGCAAGTGGCTCAGCATCGTCCTGGCGATTCTGTCAAGGTCCTCTTCATTCGCGATGGTAAAGAACAATCCGTAATGGTTACTCTCCGTAATGTCAGAGGTACTACAGAGGTCGTTAAGGTGTCAGACGCAACTAATGTTCTAGGTGGCTCTCTTCGCCCTCTTACTGATGAGGAGAAGCAGAAGTCTCATCTCAGATACGGTATAAAGGTAGAGAAGGTGGGCAACGGTAAACTTAAGGAAAGCGGCGTTCGTGATGGTTTCATCATCCTTAAGGCAAATCGTACACCTCTTACTTCAGTGAAGGAATTGGAGCAGATTACAGCTACAGCTTCTGAGGGCCTCTTTATCTCAGGTATTTACCCTAATGGTAAGGTCGCTTATTATGCTCTGAATTTACAAGACTAGTCTCAAACTATTATATATTACACGTAGAGCCGGATGTTCTTTCAGGATTGAATGTCCGGCTTTTTTATGTTTTGTACTATTAAATGTGTTGTTTCGTAGAACAAAATAGCTATCTTGCCGTATATCTACTCAAACACTAAGATATAGGCAAACAACACTAGTAAATAACATTTGTAAACATTTTTCAAATGTCAGAGAATTTATCTAACACAAATCAGAATCTCCAGACACCTCCTCCTCCATACATTTTCGTGAGATGCGAGTCTCGTATCATTAAGGTATTCTATGACGATATTTTGTACGTTGAGGGTATGTCGGAATATGTGCGCATCGTGACTAAGTCTCGTTCAAAGCATCTTATGCCTTTGCTTTCTATGCGACGTATGATCGATTCCCTGCCATCTCACATGTTTATGCGCGTCCATCGCTCTTATATCGTAAATCTCGATGCAATCGATGAAATTCAGCGCATGCATATTATCATTGGTCAAGAATCTATCCCTGTCTCAGAAATGTATAAAGAGGAGTTCTACAATTGGGTAGATCAACATACTGCTGGATAGGAAAAGGATAGTGTTTGTGTGTATGTAAAAAACAAATGGCTTGTCGCTCTCTCGTAGTGGCAAGCCATTCTTGTCTTTTGTGACGGTCGTATTACTACTTTAATTGCTGTAGGTCATGCAGCTTCTTGTAGACTCCGTTCTCTTTGCCGATGAGCTCTTCGTGCGTGCCTACCTCTACTATCTCTCCTTCGTTGAAAACACAGATAGTATCCGCATTCCTGATAGTAGAAAGTCTATGTGCAACAACAAGAGAGGTCCTGCCTTTCAATAGATGCTCTAGTGCTTCTTGTACAAGTCGCTCACTCTCTGTGTCAAGTGCCGATGTAGCTTCGTCAAGTATCAATATGTCAGGGTTGCGCAATACGGCTCGTGCTATGGAGATTCGTTGTCTCTGTCCTCCACTGAGCTTAGACCCTCTGTCTCCTATTATTGTCTGGTAGCCGTTGTCTTGCTCCAGAATAAACGAGTGCGCATTGGCCACTTTCGCTGCCGTCTCTACCTCTTCTTGTGTAGCATGCTCTACTCCAAAGGCTATATTGTTGTAGATCGTGTCATTGAAGAGTATAGCCTCTTGGTTTACATTGCCCATCAGCCCGCGAAGGTCATGAAGTTTGTAGTTCTTGATGTTCACACCGTCTATGAGTATCTCGCCTTGTGTGACATCCCAGAATCTTGGTAATAGATCTACAAAGGTAGATTTGCCAGACCCACTCTGTCCTACTAGGGCTATCATCTTGCCTTTTGGAATGGTCATCGACACGTTCTTCAAGACGTCACGCTCTCCGTTGTATGAGAATGTCACGTTCTTGTACTCTATGCCAGACTTAAGTGTCTGTATCTCTCGTCCTTCCGCATTCTCAAATATCTTATCCGGAGCAAGCAGTATCCTGTCTATACGCTCCATCGCAGCCATACCTTTCTGTATAGAGTAGTAGGCTTTTGAAAAGTCTTTGGCTGGATTGATAATCTGATAGAAGATACCTAGATATGTCAGGAATACCGATACCGATAACGCATCTTCTCCCGCTGTAAGTATCAGTGTGCCTCCAAACCAGACAACGATAATCATTACTACTGTGCCCAGAAATTCCGATACAGGATGGGCCAGATCCCATCGTCTGGCTATCTTTTTCGCTACAGTACAGTAGTTCTGAGACTCACTGGCATATCTGTTGTCCATCTTCGTCTCTGCATTGAATGCTTTTACTATGCGGAGCCCGGAGAGTGTCTCTTCCAATATGCTCATGAGCTCTCCCATCTTGTTCTGCCCCTCAAGAGATTTTGTCTTCAGGTTCTTTCCTATCTTGCCAATGATACCACCAGCTATAGGTAAGAGAATAAAGGCAAATAGGGTAAGAGTAGGGGAGATGTATATCATCGAGCCAAGTGTTACCAATATCATCACAGGGTTCTTCATGAACATGTTGACGGACGACATGACTGTCCTCTCTATCTCTGCAATGTCTCCTGTCGCTACCTGCATGATATCTCCTTTTTGCTGCTGTTGGAAGAAGCCTAATGGTAGGGAGATAATCTTTTGGTAAACATCATTTCTGATGTCTCGGATAATGTTGTTCCTTAATCCAACATTGGTGTACTCAGCAAGATATGATGTGGCACACTTGAAGAAGGTGCCAATTATCATGAATAATCCTGCAAATAGTAGGGCAGCACCAGGACCGAATTCTAGCTTGAATTGTGTGATGAAGTAGTAGAAGTTATGCTCTATGGTACTCGCTTTGAAGGCCCAAGGTAAAAAATCCATTACCTCTTTGTCTTGCTGAAATAGTATATTGAGCACTGGTATCAACATTACCATCGACAATACAGAAAATATTGCCGATAGGATATTGAACCCAAAGCTTACAACCAACATCACCCAATAGGGTTTGATGTATCTGCCCGCTACCTGAAAGAAGTATCTCAATGTTTTATCGCTTTATACCTGTGTATGATTGTGGGGTGATTGCACGGAGCTCAGCTTTTACCGAGTCTGATACGTTCAATGTGTCGATAAACTCAGAGATCGTCTCTCTTGTCATCTTCGTATTTGTTCGTGTCAATGCCTTCAATGCCTCGTATGGGTTAGGATATGCCTCTCTGCGGAGTATCGTCTGTATGCCTTCTGCTACTACTGCCCAGTTGAGCTCAAGGTCTTTCTCCAGCGCGTCTGGGTTCAAAAGCAATTTGCCAAGACCCTTCTCCAATGATGCAATAGAGATCAAGGCATGAGCTACTGGTACACCTACGTTACGGAGTACTGTAGAGTCTGTAAGGTCACGTTGCAGACGGCTTACTGGCAACTTGGCGCTCAAGTGCTCAAGGATGGCATTCGCAATACCAAGGTTTCCCTCAGCATTCTCATAGTCAATAGGGTTAACCTTATGTGGCATAGCCGATGAGCCAACCTCTCCTGCTTTGATCTTCTGCTTGAAGTACTCCATCATGATGTACATCCAGAAGTCACGTGCCAAGTCAATGAGGATAACGTTGATTCTCTTCAAGGCGTCAAATACCTCCGACAAGCCGTCGTAGTTCGAGATCTGTGTTGTCCACTGCTCTCTCTCTAGTCCAAGGCTGTTCGCTACAAAGTTGTTTGCAAATGTCACCCAGTCAATAGCAGGGTATGCTACGTTGTGTGCATTCAAGTTACCTGTAGCACCACCAAATTTTGCTGGCAATGGGAGACGCTCTAGCGATGCTATCTGTCGGTCCAAGCGGCTTACAAATACCATAATCTCTTTGCCAAGGCGTGTTGGAGATGCTGGCTGACCGTGTGTCTTGGCTAGCATAGATACATCTTTCCACTCCTCAGCGAGCGAACGCAAGTGGTCTGTCAGTGCATGGATGGCTGGCAAGTATACATCTGCCAAGCACTCCTTTATCGACAATGGAATAGATGTATTGTTGATGTCTTGTGATGTAAGGCCAAAGTGGATGAACTCTTTGTAGTCTGCCAAGTTCATCTTGTCAAACTTACCCTTGATGAAGTACTCTACAGCCTTCACGTCATGGTTTGTTGTAGCCTCAATATCTTTTATGCTCTGAGCATCCTCAGCTGTGAAGTTTTGATATATCTCACGCATCTTTGGGAACAATGCCTTGTCCACACCTTTCAGTTGTGGAATACCTGCTTCACAAAGCGCAATGTAATACTCTATCTCTACTCGTACTCGGTAACGCATCAATGCGTACTCCGAAAAATACTCACCTAGTTGGTCAACTTTGTTTCTGTAACGGCCATCAATAGGCGAAATTGCTGTCAGTGCTGAGAGCGTCATGTCTTTTATATTTGTTTTTATGTTATTATTCTGAATTTAATGCGTACAAAATTAGCTAATTAAAAGAACATAATCTCCCTCTTTGTCGCTTTACTCCCTAATCAGAGTGTTAATTCTATTTAAAAGTTCCTACGCCATCTTTCGCATTACCTTGTATGTCAATGGTAACGCTAAGGCAAATGTAAATACATCTGCAACAGCCTGACACATCTCTACACCAAGCAGCCCAAAGAAGTATGGTAGTATGACTACCAATGGAATGAAGAATAGACCGTTACGAGATGCAGCTAGTATGTTGGCTGGTATCGCATGACCGGTTGTCTGCATCATCATGTTGCTCAGTAGTATTACCG
>JAKSLC010000158.1 GCA_024401415.1 Bacteroidales bacterium
GCGGGCTTGGACGCTTCAGGGTATTTATCTTGTCGAGAATGAATTTGATACAGATACCATTGCTCGTCACTTCGATTGCTACGAGCCTCGTACTGTTCATGAGTCAAGTCTCTCACCATGTGTTCACTCTATCCTTGCATCGCGTCTAGGCCGTAAGGAGAAGGCATACGAGATGTATCTGCGTACCTCTCGTCTCGACCTTGATGACTATAATAATGAGGTAGGCGAGGGTTGTCACATCACATCTATGGCTGGTACATGGATGTCTATTGTTGAGGGCTTCGGAGGTAAGAGAGTTTATGATGGACGTCTCTATCTTAATCCTATCATCCCTGATCAGTGGCAGAGCTACACTTTCCGCATCACTTTCCGTGGTCACGATATTGTAGTCACCACTACTCAGTCTAATACTACAATAACCCAATATGGTAATGGAGAACTCCAGTTGTCAATATATGGCAAGGATGTCATTATCAATTCGGGAGAAGAACTGAAAGTTGAAAAAATATCAAATAAGTAACCTATGAAACTGCGTATTACTATCATCGCGGCACTCTTGGCTATGCTGGGGTCTCCAGCTATAGCGCAGACTGGCCGTATTCTGCATGTTGAACCTCAGAATTGGTGGGTCGGTTTCGAGAATCCTTCTCTCCAATTGATGATTCACGCTCACGATATCGCTAAGACTACAGTCTCTGTCGACTATCCGGGTGTCTCGCTGGAGAGCGTTACTCTCGTACAGAACCCCAATTACGTTTTTCTTAACCTTAATATCTCTCGTGCTGCTAATCCTGGTATTGTGCCAATTAAATTCATGCTGAAGAATAAGGTGGTATCTACTGTTCAGTACGAACCAAAGGCTCGTGCCAATGGCTCTGCAGAGCGTGTCGGATTCAACTCAGAAGATGCTGTCATGCTCGTGATGCCTGACCGTTTTGCTAATGGAGATCCTTCTAATGATAATGTGTCTTCAATGCTCGAGAAGGCTGATCGTAATGCTCCTTATGGTCGCCATGGTGGCGACTTCGCAGGTGTCAGCCAGCATCTCGACTATTTTACTGATCTCGGTATGACAGCTATTTGGCTCAATCCTATCCAGGAAAACAATATGCCTCAATCATCATACCATGGCTACGCTATTACTGATTATAGTAATGTCGATGCCCGCTTCGGTACTAACGCAGATTTCAAGGCGTTGGTAGGTAAATGTCATGATAAGGGTCTTAAAGTGATTATGGATATGGTGTTCAACCATTGTGGCTCAAATCACTGGTGGATGCACGATATCCCTTGTGATACTTGGATAAATCAGTCTCAGGCAAATCACGAGATATCTAATTTCCGTCTCTCGACTCAGGGCGACCCTCATGTGGCTCAGGTCGATCTTGACCGAGCTACTCGTGCATGGTTCGATCACTCTATGCCTGATATGAACCTAGCTAATCCTTTGGTACGTGACTATTTCATCCAGAACTCTATGTGGTGGATTGAGGAGTTTGGTATCGATGGCATTCGTCAGGATACATATCCTTATCCTGATAAATACGCTATGGCAGAGTGGAATAAGCGTATCAATCTAGAGTATCCTAATTTCAATATGGTAGGAGAGACTTGGATCTCTTCTACAGCTAAGGTCTCATATTGGCAGAAGGATGCTCTTAATGCTGATGGCTATAATTCTGAGCTTAAGACTATTATGGATTTTCCTCTTCGTGATGCTATCTGTGCAGCATTTAATGAGAACGTAGGTTGGGATACTGGTCTGCAGCGTCTCTATGATGTCCTTGCCGATGATTATCAGTACGCTAATACTGATAATCTGCTCGTCTTCGCTGAAAATCACGACTGCGGTCGCTTCCTCCATACTATGCGTGGCGATGTTCGTAAGCAGAAGATGGCTACAGCGTTCTTGGCTGCTGTACGTGGTATCCCACAACTTTACATTGGTTCTGAGGTGCTTATGGATGGCGATGGCGGTCAGCATTCAGAAATTCGTAAGGATTTCCCTGGTGGTTGGGCAGGTGATACACAGAATTTCTTTACAGCTCGTCCTGAGCGTGAGGATGATATGTATCAGTATACAGCTCGTCTATTTAAGTTCCGTAAAACTAGTCAGGCTATACAGCATGGAACATTGCTTCACTATCTTCCACAGAATAATCTCTATATTCTCTTCCGTCAGACAGAAAAAGAGAATGTCATGTTGATACTCAATGCAACAGATGAGGTTCGTACCCTCGACGCAAATCATTATTCGCAAGGATTGCGTGGGGCAACCAGTGGCAGAGATATAATCTCAAGTCAGGATGTGAAGGTCGAGAATCTTTCAGTACCAGCAATGTCGGCTATGTTGATAATGCTGGACAAATAATCATATTTTGTGTATTTATTAAACACCTTGCAAAGCGAGATGCTATGCAAGGTGTTTTATTTTTATTGTACTATACTAAAGAATGTAGTCCACCTCTTCGCTTCAGTTAGACTTGAGAAAAGACCGAAGTCTTATCTTCATCTCAAAGCCCCTCCAATCCCTCCTTCTTAGGAATTAGGAACTAGGAATTAGGAATTAATTCTGCTACATACTCTTTCGCATCCTCAATAACGTCCTCTGGATAATAGAGCGAGACAAATTCTTCATATTTAAGCACATCTGAAAAATCTTCATTTTTAAGTGCATCTGAAAAATACGACACCGCAAGGTCATCGTTCATTCTCTCTCTATACCACAAACCAAGTGCGAAGTGCGCTGGTGGAAATCCTTTCTCAGCCGACTTTTCATACCAAGCTCTTGCTTCAAATATGTTCTTCGTCGTCCCAATGCCTCTATGGTACCAGTCTCCCAATAGCCACTCTGCCTCAAAATACCCCATATCAGCCGATTGTTTGATGTAAGCAAACGCCTTGTCGAAATCTTGCCTACATCCAACCTCCTTGACATGAAACACTCCTAATAGATATATACACTCCGCAGACCCCATCTTGGCCCCTTCTTCAGCACAGTCGTATGCCTTACGCCAGCTTTCCAACCTCTTGGCTGGCTCTTCGATTCCCTCTGTTTGATAGCCTATAGCTTCTTCGTATAGAGCCTTCCCATCTTTTAGTTTCTTTTCCATAGTAATTTTAAATTTATCTTGATTATGCCTGCAATGAAATACCATTACTCTGCCACATTGTGTCATAGCACTATATTTCTTCCAATCTTATTTCCATATCTGTTATACATACACCTCTTACCATTCGATTCATTTCTTCATTCACTTCAACTTTACAATTTCATCAAATCCACTTTACAGAACCTGTATAATACTACTCCAAATTTTCATGTTTTTTCTTGCCCAATTGTACTAACTCAAAAAGCGTACACTAAAAAATCCACGGCTCTTTCATTTAACCCTACAATCTAACGTGTTCATTCCCTACAATAATACAACATCAAACATATCCATTCAACAATTCTTGAATGTTTGCGACCATACTTTCCCCTGTAATACCAACGTCTATCCCACTCCAAAGACATACGCACATCATACGCACGTCATACGCTCATCATACGCACATCATACGCACAAACATAATTTTCCGTACCATATTATACACACATCAGGTACCAAACTTGTCCCCTCCATATACCCAACCACCCTAAACCACTACACATTCCACAAAAGTTACAACTTTTGCAGATCTCATTCCACAAAAGTCACAAATAATTCGGAATCCATTCCACAAAAGTTAATTCTTTACTTGTCTTTTTCCACCAAATTCTACGTGATTATTTGTACCAACACTAAAAAGCAGACTGTACTAACTGTACTAACACTAAAAAGTATCAATAAACTTCCTAATCACCCCATGCCAATACTCTGGCGAATACCCAGCGCTAGGATGAACCATCTTCAAAACCTCCACTTTCCCGAACGGCAACCTGTATTCCCAAACATCACAACCTTCCACAGGCTCTAATGCCCTACCCCCTCCGTCCGGCAACTCGTCATAAAGCCTATGTCCCCAGGCAATCACCTTCTCAGGCCTCAACTCTCTCAAAACCTCAAAAAATGCCCCGTCACTCATCCTGAACTCTTCAGCAGTAGGCGCAGTCCTCGGTCCAGTCATAGCCACCTGCACAAAATTATAGAATGCCACACCATTCCAAGCCTTCTCCTTATCAGCAGCCGACAACTCTCCAAACTTCCCTGTCAGCGCCTTGATAAACTTAGTGTAAGTATTCTTATAAGGCTCATGCACGCTATCCGGATCAAACAAATCCGCTATCACACTCCTCGTTATCCCCGGCACAGCCTCCCTCGCCGGGTCCGCACAATAATGACTCTCCCCCAGCACCAGCACCCTCTTCCCAAATGGAGCACTACTATACCTATTTCCAACCCAAGGCTTAAAATTTATCATGATAATACATTTTTGTTCCTTTTGTCATAGGGAATTTCTATTGTCCCCTATATATGCAGATTTCTAGTATAGCCGTACGCTCATAAACTTTTCTTCAGCAACAATCCTCGCCACTGCAAGATTTTGTAAAAAAATTAGTATAGAGAATACATACAATAGCCACCTTATGGCTTCAACTCAGCACCACATTTAACACATCTTGGATACTCTCCACAGGATTCCTTGTGCGACTCTGCATATTGTTCATACGAAACCCAACACACAAGGTCTCCTTTAGGAATACTATTCCTATGCTTACATCTTGGGCAGTTAATATGAAAACACCCGCCCAAAGGTGCAAATACCAGTTCTTCAAAAAATCGTCTTAACATATCATTAAGTATTTAGCTATTCAAAAGCATGAATCCGTACAACAGAACATCAATTCCGCATTGATAACAAATATGTCTCGTTTCATACACGTCGATACCTTTAGGTCTATATACGTGAGTAGTTCTTAATTCTATTTGCAATCAATAGTTGTTGCCCGTTCTCAATGCATTGCCTAGCTTGAGAAGATAAACATAGCGATTGTGAAGAAGTAACAAGAGGAGCTTTTATGGCAGCGCTGACAGCTTTCGCAATAGTAAAACATGCAGCTATCGTATTTTGCTCTCGTTGAGAGAATTTATTATATTTAAGTCGCAGTATTTTGTACTTAATAAAATTGATAAAGCCTGTTCTGCTATTAAAAATATTCTCCACCTCATTCAATGATCTCAATAGGTGATCTTCCAGCTTGCCAAGAAGGTCTTCGTACATGTTGCACTCTCTTCTTAAGTTGTTCATTTGATCAATCTTATAGTACACTCCTTGAACATACGTTTTTACTAATTCGTAATCACGTTTAGCGCGGTAGTAATTGGCTTCGGCTTTTTTTGAAGCAATGAATCCGCTTATGCAAACAGCTACGGGAATACCAAGTAATACACCAATTCCAGCACCTCGCAGTAATGTCTTTCCTAATCCATCTATTTTCATTTGTGTAGCCTTTCGCACTTTCTTTTTGAATACAATAGATGTCACTTCAACTTTAATCTCATCAACTCCCTGAACATCTTTTATTCTTCGAACTGTTCGTACGAACTGGTCTAATGTAGAGGAGAGAATCTGTTGTTTCTTTGATGCCAAATTGTTTGCACTGGTTTGAAACTTGTCCTCGGCCTTTTGTAGTGAATTGTTGGCTTTGTCCTGCATGCTTTGTGCTTCAGCTATGAGTTGTCGAGCCTGGTCGTTATAATTCTTTGCATCAATCCCTTTCTTTATGCCCAAGCCAAATGCACCACCTAGTGCAGCGATTGCTAGTGTCGTTAAAATCATAGTTGTTCAACGTTAGCAAATGAAACGATTGAGTTATATGCATCCATGTACTCTTTCTGGAGCCTCACGATTGTTTC
>JAKSLC010000159.1 GCA_024401415.1 Bacteroidales bacterium
TGTCCGTCGAAGATGTTGACGTAGCTGTCGCCGTAGACGGCGCCGCGGTCGCCGCCGCCGTAGGGCGAGTGGGCGGCGGAGGGGTGGCCGTTGTAGTGGGTGTTGGCTGCGCCGCCGTAGACGATGTCCTTACCCATGTTGATGTTGGTGGTGGCGGTGAGGTCGGCGGTGAAGTTGTTCAGGAGCACGTTGCCTTCGGCATCGGGGGCTTTGTAGGTGGCCTGCTCGGTGCCGTCGGAGTTGTAGGTTACATCGTAAAGGCCCGGCACGTAGACGCCGGGGATTTTTGCTGCCTCCGCGAGGAACTGCGGCTTGCTCCACCCTTCGCGCTTCGCGGTGCGGAGCAAGTCGAGCAACTCGTTATCGACCTCGCCGCCCAGCAGGTTGATGGTGGCGGAGACGGTCTCGGCGCTGCCGATGCCCTCGTGGAGGCCGGCCAGGTAGCCGCTGTCGCCGAAGTGCATGCGGCGGATGTTGCCCTGCTCGCCGCCGCCGAAGATGTCGTTGACGATGGTGCCGTAGTTCTCGACCAGCGTGTGGCCGGCGACAATGGAGGTGGGGCCGTAGCCGGCGCCGTAGACGGAGTACATCACCTTGGCGCCCTCGTCAATCTTGATCCACGTGTGGTGGGGCAGCGTCTCGCCGCTGAGGAGGTCGGAGAATAGATTGCTAAGTCTATCCTGGATTTCTTCGCAGATAGCAAGAATATCGAGTATATAGACCGTCTGCGTTCTTACGGACTTCAAATGGCAGCAGAAGAGAAAAAATTAATAACAAATTCACTTAGTGGTCTCACTTTCGTAATAAGTGGCACGTTTGTTGCATATAGCAGAGACGAACTCAAGGGCCTCATAGAATCTCACGGCGGTAAAATGCTGTCCGGAGTTTCTGCTAAGACCAATTATCTGGTCGCAGGGGCTAACATGGGTCCAGCTAAACTTGAGAAGGCACAGAAACTTGGTGTGACTATCATAAGTGAAGAGCAAATAACAGAAATGATAGAAAATGGCAAACATGATTGATAATTTCCGTCGTTGGGTGGGCAACCACCTCAACCACCTCTCTAAGGTGACTCCTTGCTCTCTCTCTTTACAGAAGCTGGGGGATATGAAAAGGGTCTTGATTATTTCCGAGACAAACACGCCCGAACAGGATGCTGCTTTGGATAAATTGCGCCACGAGACTTCTTCTCTGATTCCTAACGCCAGAATATCTGCCGTGGGCCTGTATCGAAAAGACAAAAAGACTCCCGCTCGCATTAGCGCTGGCAATATGCTCTATTTGTCTCAGGATAATTTCTCTTTCTTCTATAAGTTCAAATCAGAGGAGTTCCAAGGTGTATTATCCGAGCAGTATGATGTCATTCTCGTATCAGCATTGTCTGATAACAGGTACATCTCATATATCTTGCCATATCTTAGGGCTGTTATTAAGGTGGGACTCAAGAATGCTTATCAGGATTTGGTCAATATCATGATTGATAGTAACACTAAATCTTTAGAAACGTACAATAAAGAAGCATTGGCAAATATCAAAATGATATTCGGCCAGAAATAACTAACATAATCAATTATGAAGAGAACATTCATTGCACTTTTAGCAATTGCCGGCATCATGGCTTGCCAGTCATGCGGTGTTAAAGTAGAACGCGTTGCCGTTGAAGAACAAATAGACCTTAGCGGTCGTTGGAACGACTCTGATAGCCGCATGGTGGCAGAAGAGATGGTCAATACTATTACTTCCGCAAATTGGGTCAACGAGCACTCTCGCCAAAACATGGGCAAGAAGCCTATAGTTATCGTAGGTCTCGTATATAACAAAACCAGTGAGCATATCGACGCTAACACTTTTATCAAGGACGTTGAGAAGTCTTTTATCAGTTCAGGTAAGGTTCGTCTCGTTCAGGCTGGAGAAAAACGCGAGGCTCTACGCCAGGAACGCGCTCAACAGCAGGATTTCGCTTCTCCTGAAACAGTAAAGAAGTGGGGCAAGGAACTCGGAGCAGACTATATCCTACAAGGCGATATCTCTTCTATCGTAGACTCTTACAAGAAGGAATCTGTTACTTACTACCAGACATCTCTCGAACTCACTAATATCGAGACTAACGAGGTAGTTTGGATTGGCGATAAGAAGATTAAGAAATACATCAAGAAGTAATCTGAGTCTGCGCCGAATAAGTTTTATGAATAGACTCTCAAGTATATTATACAAGGCAATAGTAGCGGTGTCTTCCATCGCTGCTGTTGCTCTTTTTTCTGGTTGCGCTACTTATTACCAGAAAATCATCAAATTCAACCATAACTTCGAAAACCATAATTACACTGAAGCAAAGGCTTACCTCGAAGGTAATACCAAGCTAGCCAACAAAAAGAATACTGCCGTATTGTACGACCTTAATCTGGCTACAGTATCACACCTCACTGGCGATTACCAGAAGAGTATAGAACTTTTCAATAAAGCCGACAAGTATTATCAGGACTACTCCACTAACTGGGGCCTTGAAGCCGTAGCCTTATTGTCTAATCCTAACGTGACTCCTTATAAGCTTGAGAATTTCGAACCTGTAATGATTCATTTCTATCAAGCTCTCAATTATATAGCTATCAACGAATATGAAGATGCTCTCGTTGAATGCCGACGCATGAATGAAATCTTGAATGCTCTTTCTGATAATTTCAAGACACTCAATAATGCTAAACACTATTCCCAGGACGCTTTCGGACATTACCTCATGGGCCTCATCTACGAAGCTCTCGGTGATATCAATAATGCTTTCATTGCATACAGAAACGCTTATAATATCTATCAGAATGATTACTCGTCTATGTATGGCACTCCAGCCCCTACTGATCTCAAGCAGGCTGTCATTCGTACCGCTAAGATGAATGGCTTTATAGATGAGTCTACTCTTTATGAAAAGGAGTTCAACATGACGGTCTCTAAGCCATCAAAGGACGATGGCCGAGTTGTCCTGTTCGTTCTCGACAATCTCGCTCCTGTCAAGGATCAGTTCGATATCACTTTCAATAATGTAGGTTTCGGAAATGGTATTATCAATTTCACTTCCGATTATGAGGATCTGAATATCGCAGTGCCTTATATTCCAAGAAAAAAGTCCGATGGCACGTATGAGAGTGGTGTGCAGGATATCAAAGTAATCCACATCGCTATTCCTAAGTATATATCAAGAGACACAAATTGCCCCAAGACAGCTCCGTATATGCTGATAGACAAACAGTTTTCTTCTATCAGTATTGCTGAGGATATTGAAAAAATAGCCCGCCAGAGCCTGCACGACCGTATCGTCCTGGAGGTGGGTAAGTCTATCTTACGCGCAGCTACTAAGCAAATCGCTAATGCTCAGATTTCTAAGCAGAATGATGTACTGGGCGCTATATTCCAAATCGGCTCTGCTATAGCCGAACAGGCAGATACTCGCCACTGGCAGTCTCTCCCTGGTCGTATCATGGTCTTAGATCGTCAGATGTCTCCTGGTAAGCACACTTTCGAGTTCCAATCTTGTGGCAAAGCTACTCAGGTCGAAGTCGACGTTAAAGCAGGTAAAACTTCTTTTGCTGTCATCGCAAGTTTCTAAATACCTACTAGTTGGTATTGCCACCTCCTACTTTATGTCTAATTTTGCCCTCCGTAAGACAACAATTTAACGGAATAGAATGAATCTTTCTGAACTACCTTCTGGTGAGGAGGCCATCATACTTAATGTTGCAGGTAGTGGAGCGTTTCGTAAACGTATCATCGAAATGGGTTTCGTCAAGGGCAAACTCGTACGCAGTATCAAAAACGCTCCGCTGAATGACCCTATCGAGTATCGTATAATGGATTATTACGTCTCCCTTCGTAGAGCCGAAGCGGAACTTATTACCGTGAGTACAGATCTCGAGGTGTCTATTCACGAACCTAAGTCATACCCTTCTTCTGTGGAGGATGGCGCTCACGAACCTACCGAGCGTCGCGAGCCTAAGGAGATTAATATCGCTCTGGTCGGCAACCCTAATTGCGGCAAGACTACTTTATATAATCACCTCTCTGGTGCTAATGAACATACAGGAAATTACTCTGGTGTTACCATAGGCGCCACTGATACCCGTTTCAAGTACAAAGGGTACATATTCCATATTATCGACCTCCCTGGCACTTATAGCATCTCTCCTTATTCCCCAGAAGAGACTTTCGTGCGCGCTAAGATTATCGAGTTAGACCCTGATATAATTCTCAATGTCCTGGACGCTACTAATCTGGGACGTAATCTATACCTTACTACCCAACTCATAGATATGGAGCTGCGTACCGTATGCGCTCTCAATATGTATGACGACCTCGAAAAGACAAAAACCCAGCTAGATTATGTTCAGCTAGGTCGTATGCTGGGTATCCCTATGATTCCTACTGTCGGCTCTAAGGGACGTGGAGCAGAGGCCCTTTTGGATAAAATCATTGATGTATATGAGGGTACCGATAAGTTCGCCCGCCGCATAAAGATCAATTATGGTATCCAAATAGAGGAGACTATCGAAAAAATATGCGACCGTATCAATACCAAGTGCGAACTCCCTGATACTATCCCTGCCAGATATGTAGCTATCAAGTTGCTCGAGAATGACATGGATTTCGTTTGGGACTATCTCAAGGCTGAAAATATCCAGGACGAAATAGGCGAACTTACCAGATTGCGTAGCGAGCTTCAGAATAATATGCACTCCTCTGACTTGGATGCTATGCTGAGTGATATGCGCTATGGTTTCATCGATGGCGCCCTCGAGGAAACCCACCATAACGACCCCACTCGCCAACCAATGGCTCCTACTAAGTCTCAGTATATCGATAATGTACTCACCCATCGCGCATGGGGTATACCGATCTTTATCCTAATAATATGGATAATGTTCCAATGTACTTTTACCCTAGGTCAATATCCTATGGATTGGATAGATAGTTGCGTGAACCTACTGGCTGATACCGTTAAGGAATGGATGCCAGACGGCTCTCTCAAGGATCTGATTGTCGATGGTATTATACAAGGTGTAGGTGGCGTAATAGTATTTTTACCTAATATCTTGATTTTGTTCTTGTTCATCTCTTTTATGGAGGATACTGGCTACATGGCACGCGCAGCTTTTATCATGGACAAGATGATGCACAAGATGGGGCTCCATGGCAAGTCTTTTATTCCTCTCATCATGGGGTTCGGCTGTAACGTTCCTGCTATAATGGCTACTCGTACCATAGAAGACCGCAAGAATCGTATGCTGACTATGATGATTAATCCTTTCATGTCTTGCTCAGCACGACTGCCTATATACATACTATTCTGTGGAGCTTTCTTCCCAGATCATGCAGGCACTGCCTTGTTCTCTATCTATATTTTCGGTATAGTGATGGCAGTATTGGTTTGTCGTATATTTAAGCGTTTCATTTTCAATGGACCAGAGCTCCCATTCGTAATGGAATTGCCTCCATATCGAATCCCGACTCTGCGCTCTACCCTGCTGAATATGTGGAGCAAAGCTTCGCAATACCTGTCAAAAATGGGTAGCATCATTATGGTGGCTTCTATCATAGTTTGGTTCTTGGGATATTTCCCTCATAACGACAACTCTGAGGTTCATGAGGATTCTTACATAGAGCAACTTGGTAAGGCTATAGAACCGGCTATCAAGCCGCTAGGGTTC
>JAKSLC010000016.1 GCA_024401415.1 Bacteroidales bacterium
ACAGATGAGTTCTTTGCGGACCCATTGTCTACAACAGTGCATTATGTGTTGCCTATTAAGATTAATAGTTTTAATGGTGCAGACCAAGTTGCAACGGGAGTTGTAGCTGACGGAGTAACAAATCCTGTTCCTACTAATTCAGACGATTGGAAGATTGCTCCTATGGACTATACTCTTTACGCTGTTAAGTACATTAGCAAATATCACGCTTTCTATGTTCGTCTTGGTAGTGATAAGGTTACTTACAATGGTAAAACTGAGACAATCAGAGATGTAAACACACTTATGGGTGGCGATTCCCATAGTGGAGCAGACGACCAGATTGTCAATACAACAACACTTGCTTTGAATAAGGTTAAGTATTCGGTTGAGACCAAAATAGGTACAGAGGGTGTGGATCAGCAGGTTCTTAAGTACGATCTTATCTTGACATTTGACAATGATAAGTGTACAATCACAAGTGGAACCGCAGGTTATACAATCTCTGGTTCTGGTGAGTACTTGACAAAGCCTACTGGCAAATTTACAGATCGAAATGGTAAGGATGCTAATATTTGGGCGCAGAAGTTGCGTGATGTATTAGCACTTAACTATACTGTCGAGACAGATGATGTCAAAATTGAGTCGGTAGACAATCTTGTGTGGCAACGTCATGGCATAAATATGCCTGATGAGTTTGAGATTGTATACAATAAATGATGATACGTTGTTCGACCAGCTATCGTCAGACAATTGGCGATAGCTGGAGCGAGCGACAAAACACCAATAAAGAGATTAATAGTATGAAAATTAATAGCATATTATTTGCAGGTTGTGCAGTTGTTCTTGCAGCGTTATCATCATGTGCTGATGATGATTTTGTAACAACGATTGCGAACCTTGAGGACTATGCTCCACAAAAGGACTATTCTAAGTTTAATCTTGGTAGTTATAATCCTTTGAAGACATACGTCAATTATTCTGCTAATCCTGACTTTAAGTTGGGTATTGCTGTGACAGCATCACAATACGCTGAAAAGACAGGTGTCTTCCTTCTTGCTAACGACAACTTTGATGAGGTGGTTGCTGGCAATGCGATGAAGATGGACCAGTGTGTATCTGCTGATGGTGCAATGGACTTCAGTAAAGTTGAAACGTTTGTTGATGCAGCTTATGATGCAGAGCGTACTGTATATGGTCACACATTAGCATGGCACTCACAACAACCTAAGAAATGGCTCGAATCTTTGATAGCGGACAAAGTTATGTCGCTAGAACAGATGGATGAGGATATCTTTGAGTACACGTTTGATGATGGAGCTTCATTTGGCGGATGGGGTAACGGATCGACTATTGCTATTGGAGATGGTGGTGTTGACGGCAGTAAATGTCTTAATATTACCAATCCTTCTGCAGTTAATTTTTGGGAGGCTCAGGCTGCTATAGATATGGCATACGAAGCTGACCGAGATTATGAGTTGCAGTTGTCTGTACGAGCAACAGGAGAAGGAACACTTCGTGCTGGTTTCCAGAACTCGTCAAATTATGCAGGTTGTGGTGATTTCCCTCCAGTTTCATTCAGTACAGAATGGAAGACTGTTAAAGTTACTGCAACTGCAACAGAAGGAGTGAACCGTTTCTTGTTCAGCTATGGAGATTTTGCAGGTACTATTTATTTGGATGACGTTAAACTTATAAAGAAAGCGAAGGGCGGTAATAAGTCTGCAACAATATTTACGCAGCCAGTAGAAGTTCAGATGGCGTCATTATTCAATGATGATTTTTCATTGAATAAGTCAGGCTCATTGAACCTTCATGCGATAGCAGTACATTCCACTGACAAGATTAAAGAAACCTGGGATAACCAGTTCTTTATGAAGGCTACAAAACCATTTAAGGCTGGTGATGTTACCAAAGTGAAGTTTAGCTATCGTGCTACAAAGAAAGCGAAGGCATCTACTCAAATACATTCAATGCCTGGTACTTACCTTCATTGGATGGCTATAGGTGATGTGAATTTTACTGAAGAGTGGCAAGATTTTGAGGCGAATTTCACTATACCTAACGAGGCAGGAGAGGCAGGTCAAACTATAGCCTTTAACCTTAGTGAACTAGCGCAAGCGAATGATTACTATTTTGATAATATCTCATGGACA
Organism: Bacteroidales bacterium; assembly: GCA_024401415.1. Classification (GTDB taxonomy): domain Bacteria; phylum Bacteroidota; class Bacteroidia; order Bacteroidales; family Marinilabiliaceae; genus W3P20-009. Next base: position 2,136 of record JAKSLC010000016.1, read on the forward strand.
ACAGTTTCTGGGGAAGAACTTATTAATAATGGTAATTGTGAGGGTGATGATGTGTCATGTTTCTTTGCGACAGTTGGTCAAAAAGGCCCTAGTGAAGCGAAGATTGAAGAGATAGCATTCCCATCAATTGTAGTTCGTGCTTCGGATAAAGTTAAAGACGCTTGGGATAACCAGTTCTTCATTGTTGCAAATCAAGAACTTCAGGCAGGTACTGTTACTAAGATTTCATTTAAGTATAAAGCCACCGCAGCGGCTAAGGCTTCAACTCAGTGCCACACTACACCAGGTAATTATATCCATTGGTTAGCAATTGGAGATGTTAATTTCACAAAGGAGTGGCAAGATTTCTCATTAGACTTCACAATTCCTGAGGAGTGTAGAGATAAGGGAATGAAGACTATCGCATTTAACTTGAATGAGTATGCAAAGGCTAATGATTACTACTTCCGTGATATTGTTTGGACTTTAAGCACAGGCGAGTCTCTTATTAATAATGGTGATTTGACTGGTGATGATTTCTCAAGTTTTGTTTCTCGTTATTATGGTAAGGGAGACGTAAATCCAGATCCAGAAGAGATATCGGTATTTGAAAAAATCGATGAGAATGCAGTTGTCATTAAACTCACCCCAGAGGAGAAGAAGGAGATACTTGCTGATGCAATGAGCAAATGGATTGAGGGTATGATGAAGGCTTGTGATGGTCGTGTTAAGGCATGGGATGTTGTCAATGAGGCGATATCAGGTGCTGATACTGATGGCGATGGTAAGTATGATTTGCAACATGCTGAAAATGCTTCAGATAACGATAAGAAGTCGTGCTTCTACTGGCAGGATTACCTTGGCGATGTAGACTATGTTCGTATCGCTGTTTCTCGTGCAAGACAGTACTTCGCAGCTACTGGTGGTAACCCAAGTGAACTTAAGTTGTTCGTTAACGATTACAACCTTGAGTCTAACTGGGATGACAATGCTAAGTTGAAGAGCCTTATCAAGTGGTGTGGCGAATGGGAGAACGATACAGTTAAGATTGACGGTCTCGGAACTCAGATGCACGTATCTTATGATGCTCGTGAGGGTGCTTTGGACAGCCAGAAGAAGCATATTAAGCAGATGTTTGAACTTATGGCTGCTACAGGTAAGCTTGTAAGAGTATCTGAGCTTGATATGGGTTACATTGACTCTAAGGGTAATAGCGTTAAGACTGTAGATATTACTGTAGAGCAAGAGGCTCAGATGGCAGAATTCTACAAGTATATCGTTAAGACATACTTTGAGGTAGTACCAGCAGCACAACGTTATGGTATTACACATTGGAGTATGACAGACAGCCCAGAAGGTAGTGGCTGGCGAGGAGGTGACCCTATTGGCCTCTGGACAGGTACATACGAGCGCAAACCAGCTTACGCAGGCTATGCAGAAGGCTTGCAAGAGGGTTCTGGTGCCGCTAAGTAATAAGATCTTTTTTCTGTGATTTCCGCGCTAGCGAGGTAAGGGGTGATCCCTTACCGTGCTGGCGCGGTTTTTTATATGAAGAGTCTATAAGAGAGTGATATAGACGCGGGGGGGTAAGTAATAATTGGTATATTTGCATTCAATTCTGTTAAGGAGAAAGATAATAAGCTATGGTTCTAGTAGAGGGTACATTGAGATTGTTGAAAAAGGCTTACATTATATCATTAGTGTTTTTTGTGGCAGCATTGCTCTTTTGGGGTGTTTGCTACCGAGGTCATATATCATTCGCTGAAGAGCAACAACTATTTTTATTCACGTCAGACTACTTTCAGACATTTGTAGGACATCCTGGTGGGCTGGTCGAGTATGTTGGGGCATTTTTGACACAATTCTTCTTTCAGCCATGGATAGGAGCTCTTATTATGGCGTTGTGCATTAGCTTGGTACAAATATTGTCGTATCGGGTTCTTGTCAGATTCTTGAAAAGTTATTGGATTGCTATTGTGCTGTCTATTGTCTTGGCGTCATTGATATGGCTATTTATGACCAATATATATGCGCTATTATCATTGCCATTGTCTCTGATTTGTGCATTTGTTGCCATGATACTTTATTCTCTTGTGAAGAGATATAAGTTATTGTGTGCTATTATAATGTCGATTATTCTGTACTATATAGCTGGTCCCGTACACTTCCTATTTGTTGGATTTGTGATTTGCAAAGAGTGTACTTTATTGAGTTCGGTAGTGATGTGTATAGCAGCAGTAGCTTTGCCTATTATTGCATCATTCCTTGTTCAATATCCTATCATTGAATTGATGACAGGGGTAGGGTATCAGCGAGTTCACTTTAGTGTGCAAAATGATGCCTCTCTGGATGATGAAGAACAAGCCATGCGTTATTCTCATCTGGCCAGATATAGACGGTGGGGAGATATTATAGAAATGGCAGCGAGTGAGAAACCTGTGGATTTGAGTTCACAGCAGTGTTTAAACCTTGCATTGGCTCAGAAAGGAGTATTGCTTGATAAATTATTTGAGTTTGCGCCTAAGGGGGTGTCTTCATTGATATCAGACGAATCTGATTGTGCTCCATTGATATTTCCTGTAAGTGAGGTGTACTATCATATAGGAATGGTTACCAAGTCGGAACATGCTGCTTTTAACTCTCAAGAGGTTATGCATTCATTCTCCTCGAGGGCTTTTATTAGAATGGCAGAGTGTGCTTTGCTGCATGGAGAGAAAGGACTTGTAAGCAAATATGCTCATTCACTAGAAAAGACGCTATATTACAAAAAATGGGCTATTCATCTGAAGGAGGCCGTTGCAGAAGATAACCTTTTGTCGAACAAAGAGTGGCGAACAATAAAAAGTTATATGCTGAATGAAACTGGAATTTATAGTGACGAGCATATATACTTAGCTTTGGCGAAAATAATAGACAATGCGAATAATGCACAATTGGCACATGATTATTTGGTAGCATACCTGCTGCTGAAGTGTGAGGTGGAGAAAATAGAGATGATGTATGCCGGCAGAGAGGATGTGCAATTGCCAAGATATGTGCAAGAGGCACTACTGTATTCGTGGATGCAACGCAATCCATCATTGGAAAGAATGCCTTGGCGTATAGAGAACAGTATAGTACAACGAGCGCTCAGTTTCGTGAAAGCGTACGCTAATCGTATCTCGGCGGAGACGTTAAAAGAGAAATATGGAGATACATTCTGGTATTATTGTACATCAATAGAATAAGGAACAATGGTGAGACATATATATATACTTATTGTGCTACTTATAGGGATTTCGTGTTCGGCACCCCAACCACGAGACGTGGTGAAGAGTGACGAATTGCCAGAAATATATCCAGACTACGTTGGTGTTACAATTCCTATGGATATCGCTCCATTGAACTTCAATATGGAGAATGAAAAATGCGACAGGGTAGTAGTGACGGCTAGAAATTCCAGGCAGAAAGAGTTGACTATAAATGATACATACGCCAAATTCCCGTTGGATAAATGGAGGAGTTTTGTAGGAGAGTCGGTTGGAGACAGTATTTCTGTACAGGTAACAGCACTGGCAGATGGGAGATGGACAAGCTACAGGCCATTCATGATATATGTTAGCAGTGATTCTCTGTCGGAATATGGTCTTACATACCGCAGAGTATTGCCAACGTATGATATATATGGTATAAAGATGGGTATATATGAGCGAAACTTATTGACATTTGAAGAGACTCCCATAATAGAGAGTAGCTTGATCAATAAGCAATGTGTGAACTGCCATGTGCCCAATGTGTCGTCTGTAGAGGATATATCTATGCATATAAGAGGAGAGAACGGAGGTACGTATATCAAGCATGGTGGGAAAGAGGAGATGTTGGATACCAAGGCAGATTCGTTGCTTTCTGCGTGTGTGTATGCATATTGGCATCCTTCTGGCAAGTATATTGCCTATTCGTTAAATACGACAAGACAATCGTTTCACATTGGGACTACGAAACGTGTGGAGGTTTATGATCAGGCATCGGACATTATTGTATATGATGTGCAGAAACATGAAATAGTGAAGCAGCCGGTATTGATGATAGATACTGTTTTTGAAACTTATCCGGTTTTCTCTCCTTGTGGGAAATATCTCTATTACTGTTCTGCTTTGTTCCCTGAAGATAAAAAACTTGAGTCGGTGCGTTATGACCTTTGTCGAGTATCGTTTGACGAGGCTACAGGTCTTGTTGGTAATGATATAGACACTCTAGTATATGTTTCTGGGAATGGGACAAGTATTGCTCATCCACGTCCTTCTTATGATGGTCGTTATTTGATGTATGCGGAGTCTGATTATGGAACATTCCCAATATGGCATGATGAGGCAGATCTTAGATTGCTGGATTTGCAGAGTGGGAACATAGATTCTCTTCGCGTAGTAAATTCATCTATGTCTGACAGTTATCATACCTGGTCTGAAAATTCGCGTTGGTTTGTGTTTACATCTCGTAGAGATGACGGATTGCATACTCGATTGTATATCAGTCATATTGATGAGCATGGGTGTGCTGCCAAGCCATTTATGTTGCCACAAGAGAATCCATTGGAGTATTACCAATCATTATTCTATTCATATAATACACCACACTTTATATCTTCGGAGATAACGAGTTCTCATAGGAGGTTGTATGGGCTAGTAAAAGGTGAGCACAAGAAGGTGTATGTGAGGTAAGAGAGAAGAGTGGGAAAAATAATAGTTCCCACCGGGCGATGCTCGGTGGGGACTGTGTTTTATATCTAATAGTTCTTTCTTTAAGGTCAATCTAGCTGACTAGTATTGTAGATTCATCCCTCCTTTCAACGAACTTTATGATACTCTTGTTAGACGTGGGGATTACTCCTCCTCGTTACGACGGAGCTGAGCTACGTATACAGCCTTCTCGTGTGCGATACGCTTTGTTACAGACTCCTTTGTGAATGCTTGACGGTTGCGAAGCTCACGCATTACACCTGTCTTCTCGAATTTTCTCTTAAATTTCTTGAGAGCGCGCTCAATGTTCTCGCCCTCCTTAATAGGTACTACAATCATGATTTTGTTTTACTTGTTGTTTATTTATTTCGAAATTTGCTTTTAAGCGGGTGCAAATGTATTACATATTCTGTAGATAACCAAATAATTAGCCATTATTGTCGTGCTAATTTTTCTGTAATGGTCTCACTTTGCAGTAATTGCAATGGCAGTAAGTTGGCAGATGTAGCTCTTGAAGGGCATATATCGATACCTCCTCTGCGTGTGTAGATGCAGGTGACGCATAGCTCGGATGGGTTGAATAGTCTCATGAGACGGATGTATACCATCTCGCATATCTCCTCGTGGAAGTGGTTTTCTCCTCTGAGGGAGATGATGTACTTGAGGAGAGATGCTGGTGTGGGAGCATTGCCTTCTGTACCCGGCTTGAGATGTATGAAGATGGAACCCCAGTCGGGCTGGTGTGTAATCTTGCAGTTGGAGCGCAACAGATGTGATGCTACGTGCATTGTTCCCTGTTCGGTAGTAGACGGGATTAAGATTGATGGGTCTTCCTGATAAGTGCTTGTTTCAATGTCTTGACATTCAGGAAGAGACTCCAATACGGCATAGTCCTTAAAAGGGTCCGTTGCGTTGTTATAGGCGTTATGGTTGTGTATTGTGATGGAGACTTGAGCACCTACGGTTGCTGACAAGTCGTGCGAGATGATATTCTTGATTTCAGACAATCCATTATCTGGATTCTCCTTAGCACGGTGCATGTTGAACGAGTTGAGGTAGAGTTTAAGGCTCTTGGACTCTACGAGAAACTGTGAGTTGCAGGGGTAGACAATCTTGAGAACTCCTGCTGTGGGAATGCCGCGATGGTTAAGCCATGACAGTTCGTATGCGTGCCAAGCATCTGCACCTACGAAAGGGAGGTCGGTGTCGGAAATGTCATATTGTTCGCGGTTGAGGCGTCGAGGTACGGCTACAAGAATCTCTGGAGCGTACTGTTTGGGGTATTCTGTGCGCTTGCCTAGCAGGGTAGCCTCTATGGGTTGATTATTATCTGTCATCAGGTTCGTTCTTTATTGTTCCATAAATCTACGTGGAGACGAGGTGAGTATCTCCATCCATTCTTGACTGCCAATTCGGCTGTTATGGGGGCGCTGCGTTGCATCTCTTCCCTTGTGGCTCCCATTGGCATGAGGAGTACGTCATTCATCTTGTTGAAGCAGGAGCAGGAACATCGGGACTTATCGTTGACCATTTCTACGAATGAGCGGATGCGTTCGTCATCGGATCGTTGAGAGATGACGAACTTTAATTGGACACTGCGATTCCTGTTCATGTGCAGATGAGTGATATTCTCTGCTACTATTTCGGCGTACTCTTCGTCTGATAGTGGGGCTATGCCCAATTTAGGAGATATGCTGAGCAGGTTGACGGAGTACATTATGTCGGGATTGAATATAGTGCCGTTGGTTTCCAGTGTGACATGTAGGTCATTAGACTGGAGGAATTTGAGCAAATATTCGGTTGCTTCGGGCTGAAGCATAGGTTCACCGCCTGTTATGACTACGTGGCGTATGTTTGATGACTTGCACTGACGGACTACGGTATCTGCGACATCCTCTACATTGGTGGAGTAGCCTCCTTTGTCGGTCCAAGTGTGGGCTGTGTCGCATGGGACGGAGTCTCCTATGATATTCTTCCATGAGCAACGGAGGTTGCATCCTTGCGTGCGGATGAATAAAGAAGGGACACCACACAATTTACCCTCGCCCTGTATGGTGCCGGGGAAGGACCAACCTGTGGAAGATATGCCATTGTCATCCACCAGAGGGAATATGCCCTCTCGAGACAGATTGATGGTCATGCTATATATGTTAGTTGAGACTTGTGTCTTCTACTCCAGCCTCTGCGAAAGCCTTTGCGCGAAGGAGGCAGCTGTCGCATGTGCCACAAGGACGAAGACCGCCTCGGTAGCAGCTCCAAGTGAGAGAGAAATCGACTCCTAGTTCGACACCTAACTTAATCTCCTCTGCCTTAGTCATGAACATGAACGGAGCATGGATCTTGATGCGCTTACCCTGTTCGGCACCCATTACTGTTCCATGGTTGATAGCCTCTTCCATAGCGTCGATAAAGACCTTGCGGCAGTCTACGTAACCCGAGTAATCGACTTGGCTTACGCCGATGTAGATATGTTGAGCGCCTATTGCCTCTGCCATGGATGCGGCTACGGACAAGAAGACCATATTGCGGGCTGGGACGTAGGTCATAGGAATGTCTGTGCGATTTACGTCGCCGTCCTCGACCTTCATATTCATATCTGTGAGAGAAGAGCCTCCCCACTGTGCGAGGTTAAGGCTGACTACCTGATGGGAAGCGACGCCGACCTTTTGTGCTACGCGGCGAGCTGATTCAAGTTCGCGGCTGTGACGTTGACCATAATCGAAAGATATGGCGTGAACCTCGTGTCCGTCTCGCTTGGCGAGATAGAGAGCTGTGGTGGAATCCAATCCACCTGAAAGTAATACTATTGCTTTTGTTGTCATGATTAGTTTTGTTTTACGACAGGAGTTCTCGAACTGTCGGGTTGATTGTTGTCTAGTAAATAGAGATACGTTCTAAAAACGGTGCAAAGGTAATATTAATAAATTAGAATGCACTATCTTTGTGATATGAGTAAGATATTATTGATAGATATAGGGAATAGTTCGACCAAGATATGTTGGTCTGAAGATGGCGTATTGGGAGAGCAAAAAGTGATTCCAGCGGGAAAGGAGAAAGAGGAAGGAAGTCTGCTTTCTGCACTCGGGGAGCACTCGGGGAGCACTCGGGCTACACTCGGGGAACACTCGGCTTGCTCGCAAAAAAATAAAATAATGATATCCTCCGTTTCGAGCAGGTTGGAAGAGATGATGCCCATTTTTGATGGGTGTGATACATATATACTCAAAGGTACAGATAAGTTGCCCTTCAAGGTGAGTTATCAGACAAAAGAGACGTTAGGGCCGGACAGGATAGCGGCGATAGCGGGAGCTATAGCACTATATGGCAAGCGTGATATGCTAGTAGTAGATATGGGGACAGCGATAACTCTTGATTATTATGACTCAGAGAGTAATACATTTAAAGGTGGAAATATATCTCCTGGGGTAAGTCTGAGGTTTAAGTCATTGAAAGAATATACCTCGAAATTGCCATTAGTCGAGGTGAAAAGTGATTATAAATGTAAAAAAATAGCCTTAGGAAAAAATACTGAGCAAGCCATATTAGAGGGTGTTATGCAAGGCGTAAGGCTTGAAATAGAGGGATATAGGATGGAACTGGAGAAAAAGGCTGGAAAAAAAATATTGTTAGTTTTGACAGGAGGAGATAGTAAATATTTTCATAGTTCAACAAAAAATTGCACTTTTGCACCCGGAAACTTGGTGTTGAGAGGCTTGGCGTATATCGACAGTTGGAAGGCTGTCGGTGCGTGATGCAGTTTGGCACGATTTTTGGACTTGAGTATAATACAATTAACTAGAGTAATAAACAATAAACATAAGATAGCGATGAAAAAGAGCATTTTGATAGCATGTAGCTTGTTCATGGTAGCATCTGCAGCTTTTGCACAAAAGGGCGTCGAAGATGGATCGCGATATGGCCATGGTGAGGATAGCGTTCGCGCTGTATTGGCTAGCGTTCGTTATTCAGATGCCTATAAGTTGAAAAATTATGCTGAGGCATATAATGACTGGTTGATATTGTTCAATGAGGCACCATTGTTCTACGGCAAGACCTCTAATCTTTACAGCCAAGGTGTGACTATGCTTAAGAACTTGTTGAAGAAAGAGAAGGATGAAGCAAAGAAGGCTGAGTACTACGAAATGCTTCTCAAGGCATACGACCAGCGTATGAAATACTACGGCAACAACAAGAAGTATCCTACAACATACCTTCAGGGTATGCGAGCATTGGATATGTTGACATTTAAGAATGATATGTCTACAAAGAAGGAGGCTTCGCAGCTTCTTGCAGCTTCGTTGACAGGTGATGCTCAGACAATTCAGGGTGCTTTCCCAGCTAAGTATATTGAGGTTGTTGTTGACCTTTTCAAAGCTAAGGAGGTAACTGCTGAGGATGTAGTAAAGGTATATCTTGCATCATCAGACGCAGTAAAAGCTATCGAGGGTACTTTGAAGGATGACAACGAGAAGCAGCAGTTGGCAGATACAAAGAGCCAGGTTGAGTCGCGTTTTGCAGCATCAGGTGCGGCAGATACAGAGACTATAGTAGGTATCTTTGGTCCACAGCTTGAGGCTAACAAAGCAAACCTTGATTGGTTGAAGCTTATTAACCGTCTTCTTGCAAAGACAGATGATGGTTCGGAGACAGATCTCTACTATGCGACATCAGAGAATATGCATGCTATTGAGCCAGCTGCAGGTTCGGCTCGTGGTCTTGCTAAGATGTACATGAAGAGAAATGACTTAGAGAAGTCTGTACAATATTATACACAGGCAATTGAGTTGGGAGAGAATGACGAGGATAAGTCGCTCTACTACCTTGAGCTTTCTGCAGTATACCTCTCGTCAGAGAAATACGCGAATGCTAAGGCTGCTGCATACAACTCAATCAAGCTCCGTGAAGGTTGGGGTGATCCATACTTGATGTTGGGTCGTATCTACGCTGCAGGTACAAAACTTGTAGGTACAGAAGATTGGGAGAAGCGTGCAGGTTACTGGGTAGCAGTAGACAAGTTTGCTAAGGCTAAGGCAGTAGACAGCAACGAGCGTATTCAGAAGCAGGCAGCAGAACTTATCAAGCAGTACTCACAGTATTTCCCTAACAAAGAGGATCTCTTCATGCATGGTGTGAATGTTGGTCAGTCTTATACAGTTGGTGGCTTTATTGGAGAGACAACTACAGTAAGAGCTCACTAATCCGAGCAAGGATATAAAGTATATGGAGAGACGTGCAGAAATGTGCGTCTCTTTCTTTTTGTTTTTACACTAAGATTTATTTTCTTTGCATAGATATGAGGAGTTTTGCATGTGCACATATTATGATTAGAGTTGTTACATTAATCGCGTTGTTGTTATCTCTAGAGATGCAATGGGGGATAAAAGCGCAAGACAGGTTTGTGGATAGGAACACCATAAATAACCTTGGGATGCGACAAGGATTACATGGAAGTTTTGTAGATGCCTTGTGTAAAGATGTTTATGGTTTTGTTTGGGTTGCTACGCAAGGGGGAGGCTTAGCGAGATACGATGGGTATAACTTCAGGACGCTTGATGTTCAGACATCCCCTATAAAAAGCAACTTTGTAAAAGAGGTGGTGCCAGATCTGCTAGGCAGAGTATGGGTCTTTACAGATATGGGTGTTGATGTTGTCAATGCCTTGAGCATGCAGATAATAACACCGGATATATTTGGGGATAGTTACAAGAAAGAGCTTACAGAGCAGATAGCTTTTGCGAAACTGTCTGCTGACGGATCGACATTATGGTATGCCTCGATAGACAGACTATATGCTGTGAGGTATGTAGATAACAAAGAGAAGGTATCCATGTCTGGTATTATGACAATACCGATGGAAGGTAATGTGACAGCCCTAAGCATTGTCGACAACAAGCTATATGTAGCGCAAGGTGTGAACTTGCTGGCAGTATCCATAGTAGGAGATGAGATAAAGACAGAGCCAGTATCTTTGCCACGAGAGATAGAGATTGGCCGAGAAATAACCTCGATATACAAGGACAATAATGAGCTTTGGGTAGGAACTGTCAATGGATTATTCCGTGTCAATAAGACGACTACGAAGAGATATGTGTCTGTATTCGGCGATGCTACTACCATGAGTCAGGATATGATTACCAGTGTAGTAAAGACAGCTTCGGGAAGAATGGTTATTTCTACATTGAGAGGTATTAATGTATATAATCCAAATACAGACACATTTGAGCGGATACAATCTCAGCCAGACGGGACAAAAGGGGGCAGTCCATTCTTGTCGTCAGACTTCATTAACTGTATGATGGTAGATGGAGATGAGATATGGTTAGGTACAGAGATATGTGGTGTAGATGTGATATCTCCTATAGAATTGTCTGTAAAGAACTACACATCAGAGAAGCATCAGGGGGCATTGCCTCCGTACCCAGTTAACGTTATCACTGAAGATAAGACGGGTACACTATGGGTAGGAGTGATAGAAGGCGGTCTGAATAGAAAGAGAGTAACATCATCGACATTTGAGACATTCACCATGTCTAACCATAAATTGCCGCATAATGCGATAAGTGCGTTGGCATTTGATGGAAAGAATCAGCTGTGGGTAGGAACCTGGGGAGGTGGTGTGTGTATATTGGATGCAAATCAGTCCAATGCACCGGTAGTTGGCTACTGGGGTGATGAGAAGAGCTATATCGGAGCATTGATATATGACCCTATCAACGATGGTGTATGGGTGGGATCTGTAAACAACATCCGATTTGTGAAAGACGGTGTGACATATGAGCCATTTGCGGATAATGAGGTATTAGAATCGCTAGATGGTTCTCTTGGCGCAATGATAGACAAGGATAAGAGACTATGGCTAGGAACGTCGGAGGGATTATTGATAGCAGATCTAACCACATTTGATGCTGGAAAAATAGAATATCAGTTTATTGACCATAAACTTGATGATGCTAACTCGAAACTAAAACCAAGAGTGAGTTACCTCATGCAAGCTTCAGATGGGACGATATACGTCGGGACCAATGGGTATGGTCTGACTAAAGTAACACGCGAAGGGGGAGAATATAAATATAAGACGTATACTACAGTAGACGGTCTATGTAACAATAGTGTAAGAGGAATACTTGAGGACAAAGAAGATGGCAGGCTATGGTTGTCGACCAACTTTGGGCTGTCTGTTTTTGACTCAAGGTCTGAGACATTTGTGAACTACACGAAAGATCAAGGATTATTGTCTGACAGTTATTATTGGAATGCTGCATATAAGAGTACCAGAGATGGTAGTCTGTACTTTGGTACTCCAGTAGGACTGACACAGATAAAGCAAACGATATCCACACGTCAGGAAGAGAGAAAGGTACATGCGCCGATAGTTACAGAGGTTGTAGTGGGAGGGCAGAGCCTCAACGACCATGAATCGTCGTGGAAAAAGCTGTCTGTTCATGAGAGTACCAAATCTGTGGAGATATTCTTCTCGGCATTGCAGTACATAAATACAGACGCTGTGCGATACCAATATATGCTGGAAGGGTTTGATGACAGATGGAGTACTCCGTCAGAGAGTCATTCGGCATTGTACACCAATCTGTCGCCGGGGGACTATGTGCTGAAGATACGTTGTACAAACGGCAAGGCATCGTGGAGCAATGAGACCAGACTAGAGATAGAGGTTGAGCCATCATTCTATAAGACATGGTGGTTTACCTTGATAATGCTCTTGATAGTTGCCGGTATCGTTCAGCTGCTATATTCGATACGGACCAAGACGCTCAATGAGCAGAAACGAATGCTGAATCTGATGGTGGAGAAACGAACGTCGGAATTAGCTAATCAGAATATTGTACTGGCGGATCAGAACAACCAGATACGACAGCAGAACGAGCAATTGCAGGAGATGTCGACCCGTATTGAGAAACTTACGCAAGATAAGCTACAATTCTTTACCAATGTCAGTCATGAGTTGCGTACCCCAATAACCTTGATTATGGGACCAATTCAGAAAGCTCTGAAACTATCTACCAATCCGCAGGTAGTGGAACAGTTGAACTATTGCGACCGTAATTCACGTTATCTATTGCAGTTAGTCAATCAGCTGATGGACTTTAGAAAAGTAGAAAGTGGAGAAGTACAGCTCAATCCAAAGTCGACACGCATAACACCATTTATGCATGATCTAATTACGCCATTCACAGTATATGCATCGGATAGAGGCATTACACTTAACAGTCACATCCATATCGTTCATGATGTGGTGAAATTTGACAATGATGCCATGAGTAAAGTTTTGACCAACCTATTGGGAAATGCGGTAAAATATACTCATGAAGGGGGGGTAATAAACTTTTACCTTGCTACAATCAGCGGAAAATTGTACATATCGGTAGAAGATAACGGAGATGGGATACCAGAGGGAGAGATAGAGAAGATATTTGACAGGTACTATCAAGCGGAAAATCATAAACAATATCCTATCTATGGTCAAGCAGGTACAGGAATCGGGCTATACGTCTGCAAATGTCTTGTTGATGCTCAAGGAGGAAATATCAAGGCAATCAATAACCACAGAGGAGGATGTACGATGCGCGTGATACTACCTGTAGAGGTAGCAGTTGATGATCTTGACGAATACGTAGATGGTATAGAAGATATATCTGATGAAGAGCAGATAGTAGATAGCAAGAAGACCATACTTGTTGTTGAGGATAACAGAGATATGCGAAAGTATATCCGCTCAATAGTGGAAGAACACTACAATGTAGTGGAGGCAGGAGATGGACTGGAAGGATTGGCGCAGATGACAAAGTCGAACGTCGACTTTATAGTCTGTGACTTAATGATGCCTGTGATGGATGGGTTGGAATTTATAAACAGAGTGAAGCATAACTTTGCCTATTCGCATATTCCTATACTCGTATTGACGGCACAGGTAAGCGATGAGTACAGGACGAAGAGTTACCAGATAGGAGTAGAGAGCTATCTGCAGAAACCATTTGATGAGGAGATGCTTCTAGCCCGTATCAATGGCATTCTGGATTCCAGACGTACAGATCAGAATAAATTTATCAATACTTTGGACCCAAATGACCTTAATATCGTACAAGAATCAGATACAGATCAATTTGTGCGTAGGGCGTTGGAGTTGATTCGTAATAACTATAGCGAGGCGGATTATCTGATAGATAACCTTGCAAGAGATTTAGGGTGCAGTAAGTCTATGCTCAACAAGAAGATGCAGGACGTCATAGGCTATACACCTGGTACTATATTGAGAACATATCGTCTTAATGTTGCCAAGAAGATGCTTTTGTCATGTAAAGACAAGAAATATCTCAATGTAGCACAGGTTGCATACGAGGTAGGCTTTAATGACCCTAAGTACTTTACCAGATGCTTTACCAAGTTTTATGGTTGTACACCAACACTATTCTTTGAGCAGGGGCACGATGAGGCTCAGCAAAAAGAGAAGTTTGCGACCGATAACCTGGATGCAGACATAGAAAGACTATTTAATGCAGATAATAACAATAACAACTAATCGTATATAAGATATGGAGAAAGTTGAATATACTATGGAGGAGATAGAGGCTCAGGAGGAGGCTCTAAAAAAGAACAAGAAACTAAGTAAGCAAATACTTACAGCCTTGTACGACCGAATGGGAAAGGAGGCTAACTATAAAGATATAGCGGAGGATCTAGGAATAACAGATAAAGAGGAGCGTGTCAATATTCAGAATATTCTTCTGGCATTGGCTGAGCGAGGAAAGATAGAGCAACCTAAGCCAGGGCTATTTGTTTATGTTTCGCGAGAGGCAGCTGGCGAAAACGGTATAATAGGCCGTTTCTCTGCTACGTCGAAAGGATTTGCCTTTGTCAACAGGGAGAATCAAGGAGAGAAGGAAGAGGATGTGTTTATTCCTCATGGCGATTGCGGATTTGCACTGGACCATGATATTGTTGAGATTGTCCTCACCAAGAAAGGACGAAATGGCAAGGGTGCAGAGGGAAAAGTAATTCGAGTTGTGAAGCGAGCTCATGAGCAGTTTGTCGGCTTAGTAGAGATGCACACAACTGGAGCGTATCTTATAGTGGATGTCAAGAGTCTTGGTGGCAGGAATATGTTCATTCCATTGAATAAACTCAAGGATGCAAAAGATGGGCAGAAAGCTGTAGCGCGTATCACCAAGTGGTCGGATCCAGATGATATGCCAGAGGGAGAGATAATAGATGTTCTCGGAGATGCAGGAGACAACCATACAGAGATGCATGCTATATTGGCACAATTTGACCTTCCTTATTCCTATCCAGAGGATGTGGCAGAGCTAGCAGAGAAGATTGATCCAGGCATCACACCTGAAGAGGTGTCGAAACGTGAGGATATGCGTGGAGTTACGACATTTACCATTGACCCTGCAGATGCCAAGGACTTTGACGATGCAATCTCCATTCGTCAGATAAAGAAAAATCTTTATGAGGTAGGTGTACATATAGCCGATGTGACACATTACGTTACACCAGGAAGTAAGATTGATGATGAAGGTTATAATAGAGCGACATCGGTATACTTAGTGGACCGTACGATACCAATGTTGCCAGAGCGACTGTCTAACTTCTTGTGCTCATTAAGACCTAATGAGGAGAAATTGACATACTCTGTCATTTTTGATATTAACGAAGAGGCAGAGATTCAAGATTACCGTATAGCAAAGACCGTTATCTGTTCAGACAGACGTTTTACATACGAAGAGGCTCAGGCGCGTATTGAAGGTGAAGATGGTGACTTCAAGAACGAATTGCTTATTCTCAATGATTTGGCGCAAAAGATGCGAGCAAAGCGTTTTGCTGCAGGTGCTATAGGTTTTGAGCGTCAGGAAGTGCGATTCAAGATAGACGAGAACGGTAAACCCGTAAGCATCTATTTTAAAGAGGCTAAGGAGAGTAATATGCTTGTGGAGGAGTTTATGCTCCTTGCCAACAAGACTGTAGCATCGCATATTGGTTTAGATAAGATAAATGTCAGTGGACGTAAACGCTCGCCTAAGACATTTGTGTATCGTGTTCATGATGAGCCAAATGATGAAAAGTACAAGAAATTTGCTAAGTTCATCAAGAGGTTCGGCTATGAAGCTATGCCAAAGAAAGGAGAGGAGATACATAATGCTGTAAACCGTATTCTTAA
The DNA here is from genome assembly GCA_024401415.1 of Bacteroidales bacterium. Lineage (GTDB taxonomy): Bacteria > Bacteroidota > Bacteroidia > Bacteroidales > Marinilabiliaceae > W3P20-009. Next base: position 18,006 of record JAKSLC010000016.1, read on the forward strand.
TGAGGTAAAGGGTAAAGGTGAGCAGGATATGATTGAGACACTCGCCGTTCGCACTATGGCTAAAGCAATATATACAACCCATAATATTGGTCACTATGGTTTAGCATTCGATTACTATACGCACTTTACATCGCCTATCCGTCGTTATCCAGATATGATGGTTCATCGTTTGCTTTATTCATATTTACATGGAGGAAGAAGCGCCAATGGTGATAAATACGAGGAGATGTGCAAGCACTGTTCGGACCAAGAGGTAATGGCTGCTGATGCGGAGCGTGAATCAATAAAGTATAAGCAGGTAGAGTTTATGCTTGACCGTGTGGGCGAAGATTTTGTCGGCACTGTCACAGGTGTTACAGATTGGGGCGTATACGTAGAGATTGATGAGACGAAGTGTGAAGGTATGGTGTCTATCCATGATATGGATGATGATCAATACTTCTTCGATGAGGATAACTATTGCGTAATAGGTAAAAATACAAAGAAGAAATATCAGATAGGTCAGAAGGTAACAATCCGAATCGCTAATGCCAACTTGGAGAGAAAGCAACTAGATTTTGTGTTTGCTGGAACACCTCTCAAGGATATTGAGATACAGAATAAAAAGGCACGTGAAGCAGGTCTTCCTTTGCCATGTAATCAGCGCCATCTGGTTTACACAGATGCAGATGCAGAAGACAGACGCAAGCGTAGACGAGGGAGTGCCATACCTCCAAAGAGCGTGCTAAAGAAATCTAAGAAGGATAAGGGTTCTAAGTCAAAGTCTAAGGGGGCCAAGAATGCAAAGGGTAAGCATGGCGGTTCTCGTAAGGGCAGAAAAAAGTAGTACTAGAATTCTAAATATTCTAACAACCATTGGTCGTGAGGTGTGTCATTCAACAGAGGAATGACCATCTCACGATTAAGTTTTTTGTGCCTGTATCGTAATCGCAAAAGTTGTCTGCCCAATTCTTTACGCATATAAGGGTGAGACAAGACTTCATTTTTTGTTGCCTCATTTATCTTCAGTGGAATTATGACTGAAGTTGATAGACTCAATTGAGGAGTTATCTGAGCGTAACGTACACTATCAATAAATGGAATGTCTGACAACTGCTCCAAAGCTACAAAACCGCCCAGCATTACACGGTGTTCTATTATGCGCAGAGCCGTCTTTTCTCCTATGCCTGATACAGTACACAGTTCGCTTATAGAGGCAGTGTTTATATCCACTTTTGGTTTCTCTTTCTTTGGCTCTGACTGATGTATAGCGTAGCTCTTGCGTTCGCTTATGTGACCTCTCATGACTTGAGAGAAAGTTTCTGCTGTCAGCGAAGTGAGACTATCCATAGGCAAGCTGCCATGTACTATGTACCTTTCTCTATACGCCATTATGGAGTCTATGATTACACTGCTTATACCTAAGGCTGCTAGAGAATCTTTAGGTGTATAGTACAGAGATACTCGGTGGATATGATGATGAGCCTTATGGATAGTAGTGTTTTGGGGCGTGTAGTAATATTTGATTTTGACAGGGGTGTCGAATGCTATCAAATATTCCTTATTGGCAATCGACGAGCTATCAATACCTCGTATTTTCATGAGGTGTTTAATGTCTCGTATTGTGCCTCCCGCATCTCGATATTTAAGTAGATTAACGATGGCTCTAGGTTGGAATCCGAAACGAGACAACTGTGTAGCATTGGCATAATTGATATGCAATGTATCTGAAATGTCAGAAGATAGCGTATCTGTTTCTATCTCAATTATTGAAATGTTGTTGCTACGATTATTGCTACGATAGTATCGCCAAAAAACTAACAAACCTATAGCTAGTATAGATACTACAAGCCAATAATTGACAGTAGAGCGAAACAATGGTCGGAAGTGTTTCATTTATATATAGAATATAGAGTGTAAAGAACCCTGCATTTAAGCGAACAGTTCTATCCCCATCCAAGAAAGCATTTTGGAAATGAATATGAATAATATGGCCCATGGAGCTACCCATTTAGCCAGGAAATAAAATACTGGGAACAGTTTGAATTTTCCCCCATGAGCCTCCATCTCTTCGCGCATTTTCTTTGCGCCAATGCAAAGAGGGACAAAAAGTATGATAAAGAAACCACCCAAAGGCAATAGTACATTAGCGGATAGGTTGTCGAAGAAGTCGAGCATTGGAGAGAAAGTAGCGCAACCTATGCCAAGAATGATAGTAAGTGATACTGCTAATACTGTAGCGCGAGGGCGTTTCATGTTGTATCTTGACAATAAGAAATCCACCAGTACCTCAAGCATGGATATTGATGAGGTTACAGCAGCGACAACCAATAAGAGGAAGAATACTATACTTATAAGATATCCCATTGGCATCTGATTGAACACATTTGGTAGGGTTTCAAATACCAATCCAGGACCGCTGCCAGGGTTTACGCCGCATGCAAAAGCACAAGGGAATATCATCAAGCCGGCTAGGAATGCGATGAAGAAATCTATCATAGCCACACTCATGGCACTCTTCGGCAGGTTTTGTTTTTTAGAGATATATGATCCGTATGTCGTCATAGTACCCATGCCAAGGCTGAGAGAGAAGAAAGCTTGACCCAGAGCCTCAAGTACAGACTTAATAGAAAGTTTGCTGAAGTCTGGTGCTAGTAAGAAATATATACCCTTATTTTCAGTGTCCAGAGATATAGATCGGACACATACCACAATGATGAGGAACAGCAAGATAGGCATTAATATCTTGCTATATCTCTCAATGCCCTTCGATACACCATGAGCCACAACGTAGCCTGTCAGGCTGAGCATGATTATCATCCAGAATATTGATATCAGAGGGTCGGACATAGTATGTTCAAATGTTTGAGAGACCTCTTCTGGATTTAGACCTTGCAATTTGCCAGTCAACGAAAGGTACACATAGTACATTGTCCATCCAGCTACCACGTTGTAGAATGACATGATGACGAATGCACAGACTACGCCAGAGAATCCTATTCCATACCAATATCCTTTTGGAGAGAGTGTTTTGAAAGCATCAGTTACAGGCTTACCAGTCATGCGGCCTATGGAGAATTCCGACATGAGTACTGGGAGTGCTATCAATATCATAAAAAGCACATACAGAAGTAGAAAGGCAGCTCCGCCATTTTCTCCGGTAACGTATGGGAAACGCCAAATATTGCCAAGTCCTACTGCTGAACCTGCTGCAGCGGCTATTGCGCCAGCCTTGCTATTGAAACCCTCTCGCTTCATTTTACTTTCGTTTTCGCTGTTGAATGAGTGTTCAAAGTTATGAAATAATGATTGTAGAAACAAACGAAGTATCAAAATGAAATTGTCAGACCATTTCTATATCTTTATAGTATGCTCTTTTATATGTGGAATCACGACGTGGTCTGGTATTGTTTTTCGAATGCCCTCAGCAATTATGTTCAGTAATTTTTCTTGAACGAAGTCTTTTCTTATCACTAGATCTACCTCTCTGGTCAGGTTTGGTGTAATGATAGGTCTAATGTTGGGTATTTGATAATCTTTCAGCAGTCTTATGTGAAACTCAGGTATTACGGCAAATCCACCATTCTCATCTACTATGCGGATAAGTGTTCCTACACTATCTGCTCTATATATGTTATAGTGATCTGTAGCAATATTGCCTATGTTTTTTAGCTGAATGGTAGTACATAGGTCGTCATTAAGCAACCATGCTTTTCCTTTGGCCAGTTCGTTACTGTGTATCTCTTTAAGACTATGCAACGGTTCGTCTGGCGATACGTAAGCAACGAATCGTTCATGATATATCGGTATGGTCAACATATTGTCTGTAAGTGCAAATTGAGACATCAGGGCAATGTCAATCTCACCCTTTGCGAGCATTTTTGCTATATCTACTGGAGGCAATTCTTTTATGTGCAATTCGATGTTTGGGTAGTTGTCCATCATGAATCTGATGAACTTGGGCAATATGTATGGTGCAATAGTTGTAATTATTCCCAAGTTTAAGGAACCTGTCTCTCGTTCTCTTTCTGAACGAACAATTTCTTTTAAAGTGGCAACTTCGCGCAATATTATCTTGGCTTGATGTATCACTTTGCTACCAGCTTCAGTAGGTTTGATAGGGTGCTGACTACGGTCGAAAATCTGCGTATCCAGTTCTTCTTCTAATTTTGCTATAGTAGCACTAAGAGTAGGTTGTGTAATGCCACATGATTCTGCAGCTTGCTGAAAATGAGCATGTCTCTCAAGTGCAACTATGTATTCGAGCTGTTGTATAGTCATAGTTATAGATTTTTGTCTATGCAAATATAGAAATAATCAGTTGGCTATAAACTAAATTCTAATGATATTTGCATCAGGTAATAATTGTTGAGATAATTTTATCAAACACACTATGAATCTCCCAGCCTTTGTTTGAAAAGGAGGGAGCAAAAATGCTTGTAAAACGGCATAGTTAGGAACCTCAAAATGCTCAAGAGGAGGGGTGGCAGAAGTCGTGGTGATTTCAGTCATCCTTTTTTTTATGCTGTAAATCACCTGTTAGTACATAATTCGTTTGGTTATGTAGATATATTTTAGCTATTCGTCGGTAAATGAGGTGTTTGGCACAATGTTTTGATTTTGTGGCACTACTTTTGTATCTAGATTGTCAGAAGTCAAACAATAAACAACGCACTATTATGGTAAAGAACATTTTCATGGTAAGCCTGATGATGATAATCATCACTACCGCAGCAACAGACGCAATGGCACAAAACAAGAAGCATCATAGAGGCATGCGTCATCATCAGATTGAGAGCGCAATTGTAACAGACACTGAAACTACAACAAATTCAGTACCTGAGGTAGCAATGTCTGATACAGCAAATATTCAGCTGCATCACAGAGGGCATCGTCATCATAGAGGAATAAACAATACGGATTGTGCTAAGTATGGGGCTGGTGTCCCAATGCGCAATGGTCATCGTTGGGGAAAGCGTATGCCAAAGGATTTTAAGGCAGGTATGCAAAAGTTTTCAGAGGGTCAGGAGCTTGCCATGTTGCCTAATGGCTCATATTCGATAGAAAAGGACGGGAAACAATATTTCTTTTATCATGGCGCAAAAATCGAGATGATTGTCGAGAAAGAGAGCGTTAAGTATAAGGTGGTTGAGATCATGGCGCCAAAGCATCACCATGGTGGAAGGCATGTTAATCCTGCTGATTCGTTGGCTGAAACACAGAGCTAGATACTTTCCATACAGTTTAATATAGGTTAATATTCGTAGTAGAGATGTCGCTTTCCTTGCGGTGTCTCTACTTCTTTTTTGTTCAGTTTCGATATTCATAGGTTAAGTGGCCAAGGATATTCTAAGATACTGATGTTTTTTTGCTGTTTATTGATTTTTTATTAGGTTTGTGTCTATAAACAAAATCGATTTACAGTTATAATTATGCGGTCATTATTCACAACGTTGTTCTTCGCCGTTATCATGGCGGTGTCCGTATGGGCAAAAGATAATAAGGGTATTACTCATTTTTCTCTTTCTCAGGAACGATTTACTCTTGTAGATTCTGGTATTTCTCTTCCTGTTCTCGTTGATGAGAACGATAATATAGGTATTCAGATTGCTCTTAAGAGTCTCTCTGCCGATTTCGGTCGCGTTACAGGTACAGATGCTAAGATTGTCAATACTCCTCAAGGGGGAAAGGCGCTTATAGTAGGTTCGTTGGAATCTAAATATATAAAGCAACTAATTAAGTCAAAGAAACTCGATAAAATACAACTTCAAGGTAAGGTTGAAAAGTATATCATGACTACCATTGCCAATCCTATTGATGGTGTTGATGAGGCTTTGGTGATTGCCGGCTCAGATCGTCGTGGTACTATCTATGGCATCTATGAGTTGTCGGAGCAGATTGGTGTTTCACCATGGTATGATTGGATGGATGTGCCTGTAGAAAAGCACATGAATATCTCTATTGAGAAGGGTACATATACTGCAGGTGAGCCAGCTGTACGATATCGTGGCATCTTCCTTAACGATGAAGCTCCTTGTCTCACTACCTGGGTGAAGAATACATATGGTACTGATTATGGGGATCACCGTTTCTATGCCCGAGTATTCGAACTTATTTTGCGTTTAAGAGGCAACTTTATGTGGCCAGCTATGTGGGGATGGGCATTTTATGCAGATGATCCAGAGAATAGCAAGACGGCAGACGATATGGGTATCGTTATGGGTACATCTCATCATGAGCCTATGGCACGCAATCATCAGGAGTGGGCTCGCCATCGCAACGAGTATGGAGCATGGGATTTCGAGTCAAATGCAGATGTGATTAAGCGTTTCTTTACAGAGGGCGTTGAACGGTCCAAGAATAATGAGGATCTTATAACCATTGGTATGCGTGGGGATGGAGATACTGCTCTTGGCGGTAAAGAGGGTCATGATGACGAGTATGTATCAGATGATGCCAAGATTATTGCTTTGCTCGAAAAGATATGTAAGGAGCAGCGTGATATCATAAAAAAAGTAACTGGTCAGAAGCCAGAGAAGCGTCAGCAAGTGTGGGCTCTCTATAAGGAGGTACAGAAGTATTACGATTTGGGCCTTAAGGTGCCAGATGATGTTATTATTCTTCTCTCAGACGACAACTGGGGGCATATCCGTCGCGTTCCTACAGAAAAAGAACTTCAGCACAAGGGTGGATATGGTATGTACTATCATGTAGATTATGTAGGCGCACCACGTAACTCTAAGTGGCTAAATGTAACTCCTATACAGAATATGTGGGAGCAACTGCAACTTACATATGATCATAAAATAGATAAGATATGGGTTCTAAATGTAGGTGACCTGAAACCAATGGAGCAGCCAATTACAATGTTCTTGGATATGGCATGGAATCCTAAGGCGTATACAGTAGATAACCTCATGGAACACGTGTACGATTTCTGTGCTCAGCAGTTCGGTGAACTTCAGGCTGCTGAAGCTGCTCGTATACTCAATTTGCTTTGTAAATACAATGGTCGTTCTACCGCAGAGATGCTCGATAGAGGAACTTATAACCGTGAAAATGGTGAGTGGGAGAAGGTTGTAAATCAGTATACTAAGTTGGAGGCTGAGGCTCTTCGCCAATATATGACGTTGGCAGATAATCAGAAGGACGCCTACAAGCAGCTTATCCTATTCCCTCTACAGGCAATGAGTAATGTATATGAAATGTATTATGCACAAGCTCAGAATCACTACTATGCATCTGTAGGTATGCCTGAGGCAAATATGTGGGCCGATAGGGTAGAGGCTTGTTTTAAACGAGATTCTGTTCTTTGCGCAGATTACAATAAGAATATGTCTGGAGGCAAATGGGACGGTATGATGATTCAGAAGCATATAGGATATTTCTCATGGAACGATAATTTCCCTAAGGATATGTGTCCACAGGTAATTCGTGTAACTGCTCCTGGTACAGAGAGAGTGACCGTAACACCTCGTCGTATGGGGTTTGGGCCGGCTATGCCTCCTATAACAGTGTCAGTACCAACTTCTTCTGATATTGTTTTCCTACCAAAAAATGGTGTAGTAGCTATAGAGGCTCAACATTTTGCAAAGGCCACTGATGCTGATTCTGGCGCTAAGTGGACTGTTATTCCAGATATGGGTCGTACGTTGAGCGGTGTATCGTTAATGCCATATACAAAGGAGACTGCAGGGGCTAAACTTGAGTATAAGATGCGCCTTAAGGATGTTAAGGATGAGGTTACAGTTCATTTTCTGTTGAACTCTACATTGACATTCAAGAGAGCTGCAGGTCATAGATTCCTAGTAAGTTTTAATGGTGGCGAGAAGACCGAGGTTAATTTCAATAAGAATCTCAATGAGAATCCAGAGAATGTATATTCTGTATATTACCCAACAGTAGCACGTCGTGTAGTGGCAGCTGTAGCGAATGTCAAGTTGCCAGCCCAAGCGGAAGGTGAACTCACTATGACTATTGAGCCGTTGGAACCAGGTATGGTCATGGAGAAGATAGTGGTGGATTTGGGCGGATTTGAGGATAGCATGCTCTATGGCGACGAATCGCCTATTCAAGTACTGATGTAGAAAACAAATTCATTGACCGAATATGAAGAGATTATTTGTCTTGATGCTGACTATGTTGTCTGCACTCTCAGTTGTGGGTGCGGCAACAGATAAAACAGATTTTTCCATTGCTGTTGATGGTCAGTTGGTGCAAGTAAAGTGGTACACTCCATCAATAGTTAATATTGTAAAAGTTGTCCCTGACTATAATTATTGCCCGCTCGATTTGGTAGTAACTGCAGACCCAATGCAGCAGAAGATAAGCATGAAGGAGGATGCTTTGTTTCATATCTATTCTTCAAACGAGCTGGTGGTCAAGGTCAATAAGCAAAATGGTGTCGTGACATTTGTTTCTCCATCAGGACAGGTACTGCTTCAAGAGTCTGCAAAGGCATCTCTAAAGGAGATGATTGAT
>JAKSLC010000160.1 GCA_024401415.1 Bacteroidales bacterium
TTATGACATTTGTGACATTTTTCGGTTCAAAGCCTCAGTTGAAGGCAAACGGAGTGAAACTGAATGGCTATGAGATTTATTTCAGCAATCCTTCGATAATTGAGGTAACCCGAATGATTGAAGCAAAAAATGCCGAAGGCTTACGCAAAGCAATAAACAACTGCGATAATGGGCTACGTATGAACGTAGTGGTTTCTGAGGACGGCAACATACGAAGATACCGCATGTACAAATACGAACCATTCGAGTACAAGCCAGAAGGTGCAATCGTAGAGATAGATGCCGAGACAGCAAAATTTATTGCTGAATTGTGATGACAATTAACATTTCAAAATAACATAACAACAAACAATCTGATACCATGAAAAAATTTTTGGTTATCGTATTGACTACAGTAATGTCGATAGGTCTGGCTTGGAGTCAGGTCGATGAATCGAAGAAAGAGTATTTTCACGCTCTTGATAGCGTGATGAGTCTGACAGAAACAAATCCTACAGCAGCATTGGAATTATGCAAACAGATACAGGAGAAGTGGGGACTTGCGTCAGACCTAATGTACTGCAAGGGAGCATGCTATTTCTATATGCAGAATTATGAGGCAGCATCGATGGAATTTGCACATGGTGCATCATTGTGGAAGAAAGACGACTACTTCAGAATCGGAGCATATTACAGAGCATTGGCTGCAATATTGCAGGAAGTGGGCGACTACAGCAATGCCATCAAGCAAGTCAACAAAGGAATAAAGCAAGACAAGAAATACTACACGCTCTATTATATGAGGGGCGAGTGCTACCAAGAACTGGAGCAGTACAAGAAAGCCATTTCTGACTTCAAGAAAGCCTCTGCAGACGAAGACCTATTCTGTGATGCCAAGGCAGGTATAGCCCTATGCTATGCCAATCTTGGCAACATAGCCCAAGCCAAAAAGGCTCTGGAGGAGTCGATAGCACGCAACACATATCATGCCGAATCACGCAGATTGCGTGCAATGATAGCCTTATCTGAGGCTCGTTTCGAGAATTTCATTGACGACTACATGCTTTTTATGCAAATAAACAAGCCAACATCGCCAACTAATATCTTTGGACTTTGCAGAAACAAGAAATATCACGATTATGCTATGCACTATGCTGAAGAGATACTTAAAGGACAGAGCGACTCTATAGGCGAGGCATATTGGGAATGGGCGATAGGTAACATCGAGATAAACTATGGTAACGAGCCTGAGATGTGGAGACACGCTCAGAAGGCAAGGGAAATGAACCCTGGAAATATCATGCTCGACACAAAAATATGTCAGCAATACGCCATACACTACAACTCAATTGAAGACCTTGACAATCTGCTCATCATTATCGACACCTTGATTGCACGAGATGACGAAAACGACTATAAAATACATACCGCACGAGGAAAGTTGCTCGAAAAACAGAAAAAATATGAAGAAGCCATTGTCTCATACGAAAAAGCACTTGAGATGATCATTGATGACAAAGAAGACAAAAAATGGGTTTTATACCAACTGGCAAACATATATCACAAACAGTTGAAAGATGCAGACAAAACCATTGCATGTTACGACTCACTGCTGGCACTTGATCCTGAGGCAACAAGCACTATGTATCAGGTAGCCAAAATATACATGCAGATGAAAAAGGATACGGCCAAAGCCAACGAAATATTCAACAGCATAATCGAAATAGAAAAAGACATAGAAGACTACACAAATGCCTACTCGCAATTCGCATTTGCCCAGTTGGGAAGATTTGAAGAGGCTGAGGCTTTCCAAAAAAAGATTGACGAATTTATAGAAAAGGCAGACAAGTTAATGAAAGGCGTTCTATACTACAATGCAGCCTGCCTGTACTCAATAATCAGCAAAGAAGACCTTGCTATAGAAAGACTTATGAGCGCAATTGATGAGGGCATAGGAACATGCGATATGCTGAAAACAGACGAGGATTTCAAGAACATCCGCGAAAGTGACGGATTCAAGGCAATAGAGAAGATGGTTTGCCTGGCGGAAGAAGAATAGGTTGACAGAGAACTATGTGTCGCTACGATGGAGAAGATTGAGAGCAAATGATGCAAGGCGATATATAAGAGGATGAATCAGAAAGAGGTAGCGACCTGTAAGAATGGTTTTTCCACCCATTTTGACTTTGAAATCGCGAACACCAAATGGTATGGAAAGGCGACCAGCACCCATAAGAGAAGCATTTAGGCTACCTATCTTGTTTGCATACTGGAGAAAGTGATATGTGATTACTGAAGATGGGGCGAGGGAACGATATAAGTCGTTTTCGCCTGCTACATAATAATAATAGGTTGTTTGAGGGTCACCTATTGGTCCATGCATAGCCACACAGCCAGAGATGAGTGCATCATTGTGGTATGCAAGTAGAATGGAAGCAATGGGTGTATGGGCAAGGTCGAGAAAATATTGGAGAGGAGGTATTGGCCGGCGGGTGCGTTGCCAATGTTTGACACGTAGAAGGGCGTAGAAATCAGTTATTTGTGCGTCGGTTGGGTTATCGATGAATGTGATGCCATGACGGAGAGCAGAGCGAATCTGGGTCAGTTTGCGAGGCTGGATATTATGGTCAATAACTTCAATGGAAGATGTATCCGCCAAACAGTCACCATGGTCGATGAAACGCATATCAAGAGACGAGAAGACGTCGGAATAACGAGAGTAGTCGAAGAAAGAACGTATTTCGAAATAGACGGCATTGTTTTGGCGGGAGAGATTAATTGACTCTTTCATCAATTGACGGAGAGCCTCATAAGGGCAATCGGGTGAGATGAGTGGGCCACCGAGGACGATGGCACGAGAAGTGAGACGTCGTAAATGATTGTTTTGAAGGTCTATGAGAATAAGTGCGAGTAGGTCATTGAGACCTGTCTCCATTGACCCAACAGTAAGGATTAGTGGAAGGTGGTTGGGTTGTGACAGGAGGAAAGCATAGTATTCTGGCGACTGGAATGGGGATGCATAGGGAGAAGAGGCTTGGAGTTGAGTCCAAGCCTCTATTGTTGGTGATATGTTTGAAATTTTGAAAGGCATTTAGAAGAGGCCTAATTGCTGGAGCATTACCAAGAGAATGACTACCGGCACAATAAAACGAACAAATACCATATAGATTCTGAAGAGCCATTCAGGCATACCAAACTCGGTGAGAGCCTTGTGGAACTTATCCTTAGAGAAGCACCAGCCGAGGAAGATTGACATTACCAAGCCTCCTAATGGAAGAAGAATGTCAGAGGTCAGATAGTCGAAGAAGTCGAATACCGTCATGCCAAACACTGTAAGATGGAGTGCTGGATTGAGGGAGGCACAACATAATGAGCAGGTAAGAAGAAGTAAAAGGCTGATGGCAGCCAGTGTCCATCCACGCTTTAGGTTGAAATGATCTACTATTGAAGCGACACAAGTCTCGAAAAGTGAGATAGTGGAAGTCAGTGCGGCAATGGAAATAAGCAGGAAGAAAAGTATGGAGAAAGCAATACCCCCAGGCATCTGCGAGAATACTGCAGGAAGGGCAATGAAAGCGAGTGAAGGGCCCTGACCAGGCTCAATGCCATACGCAAAAACTGATGGGAAGATTACAAGGCCAGCAAGAAATGCTATAAGTGTATCGAGAAGGCATATTTGCCAAGAGGTATGTACAATGTTGCCCTCCTTGATATAAGAACCGTATGTCAAGATTGCGCCAATGCCAAGAGAGAGAGAAAAGAACGACTGCCCAAGGGCACTAAGAACGACTGAAGGAGAAATCTTTGAGAAATCAGGAGAGAGGTAGAACTCGTAACCTGCATAAGAGTTAGGCAAGAAAAACGCACTGACTGCGAGATAAAGAATCACGAGAAACAGAATTGGCATGAGAATCTCGCTACATTTCTCGATACCCTTCTGCACACCCATGCTGATCACCACAACATTAAGCACAATGAATACAACAGTCCAGATGTAAGGACGGACGGAGGCAGTTGAGAAGACAGAGAAATTCTCTTCGAGTTGTTCGGTGGACATACCGTTGAAAGAGAAAGTTGTTACCGACTGCACAAGATATTCGAGAGACCACCCAGCCACGACAAGGTAGAAACCAAGTATCATAAAAGCAGAAAAGAAACCCATGGCACCAATGAAAGTCCAACGGTTGTTGCCAGTAAGTTTACGAAAAGCATCGAGAGGAGAAGCCTGCGACATACGACCGACAGACATCTCGGTCATAATAGCAAGAAACCCCATTAGAAGCACACAGACCACATAGACGATAAGGAATGCTCCCCCACCATTCTGACCTACGATGTAAGGAAATTTCCAGATATTACCGAGACCCACGGCAGAACCAACCGCAGCAGCGATTACGCCAAATTTAGAGGCGAATTGTGTTCGTTGTTGTGACATTATTATTGGTTTTTGATGTTAAGAATCTTAGTGTCGATTACTCCTATACCAACCAAATCACGGTTGAAATAGTTGACCGTGCCGCCTACTTTGATTTTGCCCACACCATATAGTGTGGTATAAAGGCGATCAGCATTAAGGTTTTCAGCAATGATAGAGCCAGCACCATTGAGGTCAAAGCGGATAGTCTCTGATACACGGAGAGGTCCGTCGAAGAAGAAAGAGCCAGCACCCTCCATGAATGCGACAAGTTTCTTAGTCTCGATAAAACCAGAGACACGGCATGTCGAGACACCCGCAATATTGAGGTTGGCAATTGTAGCACGGACATCGTTTATGCTCATAGTACCAGTGCCATTTATGTTGGCTATGAGAGTATCACAGTCAATCAGGCCCTGTGTCTTGAGAAGTCCTGTGCCAGACTTGGTAATTTCGATTATCGTTGCATCAACATTATTGACAGTGATACGGCCAGTACCACGGACGATGATGTTAAGACGGGCTGAAGTGAGTTTTGCATCAGAACGGAAAGAGCCAGTGCCCTCTACAAGGATTGTGTCGATATCAGGAGCCTCGACATAGAGACGTATCTTGTCGGAGAGGCGGGCTATGGAATGAGCCTTGTATTTGACGCAAAGAGTGGTTCCTTCGAGGTATGTAAGTGTACGCTGAAGAACTTCAGAGTCGGCAGAATCTATAAAGACCTTGTAGTTGTCCGACTGTGTGAAGATGACCTCGTAGGAGTCGGTGACATGGATGGAGGTAAAACCTGAAAGTTCTCGGTTCTGGAACTTTGAGAGGTCGGCAGAGAATGCCGATGTCAGGGAGAGGATTGACAAGATAAAGACAAAAAGTTTTTTCATTGTATTTATAGATCTAAAGTTTTTTTGCTCGATAGAGCATAGAGATAGAAAATGTTTGTGGTTTGAATGATGTATTGTTGAAGCCAGCAGATTCAAGGTGTGAGGTGAAGTCAGCACCATATATGAAATGCTTGACGCTCGTTGGGAGATATTCGTATGCCGACGAGTCGTGACTGATCAGTTTTCCGATGAGCGGGAGGAGGCGTGTAAAATAGAAATCATAGAGAGCACGCACAAGAGCATTCGAAGGGTAAGCGAATTCA
>JAKSLC010000161.1 GCA_024401415.1 Bacteroidales bacterium
TTCTAAGGAGCAGATTCGTCAGCTTTGCGGTATGCGTGGTTTGATGGCTAAGCCTCAGAAGGCAGGTGCAGAGGGCGGTCAGATTATTGAGAACCCTATCTTGTCTAACTTTAAGGAGGGTCTTTCAGTCCTCGAGTACTTTATCTCTACACACGGTGCTCGTAAGGGTCTTGCCGATACAGCTCTTAAGACAGCTGATGCTGGTTACTTGACTCGTCGTCTTGTAGATGTATCTAATGATGTGATTATTACATCTGACGATTGCGGTACATTGCGTGGTCTTACATGTACAGCTATTAAGAATAATGACCAAGAGGTTGCTTCTCTCTACGAGCGTATCCTCGGTCGTGTATCAGTACATGATGTATACCATCCAATTACTGGCGAGTTGATCGTTAAGTCGGGCGAAGAGATTACTGAGGTTAAGGCATCGATTATTGAGGCTTCTCCTATTGAGAAGGTAGAGATTCGTTCGGTTCTTACTTGTGAGTCACACCGCGGTGTTTGTGCTAAGTGTTACGGCCGTAACCTTGCAACAGGTCGCATGGTTCACATTGGTGAGGCAGTCGGCGTAATTGCAGCTCAGTCTATCGGTGAGCCTGGTACACAGCTTACTCTCCGTACATTCCACGTAGGTGGTGTGGCATCGGCAGTAGGTTCAGATAATAATATTGTATCTAAGTACGACGGTCTCGTTGAGATTGAGGAGCTCCGTAGCGTACCTTATACAGATGACGAGGGCAAAGAGATGGATATCGTACTCAGTCGTCAGACAGAGTTGCGTATCGTAAATCCAGAGCGTCCAGACAACGTCATTGCTACACACCTTATCCCACACGGTTCTAAGTTGTTCGTTAAGAATGGCCAGACAATCGCTAAGGGTACTGTAATCTGTGAGACTGATCCATACAATGGTTTGATCATTACAGAGAAGAGCGGTAAGGTTAAGTTTGAGAACATGATTGAGGGTAGCTCATTCAAGGAAGAGTCCGATGAGGCAACAGGCTTCCGTGAGAAGGTTATCATTGAGAGTCATGACAAGACTGTTAGCCCTGCTATCTGTATCCTCGATGATAAGGGTGAGATTCTCCGTACTTACAACTTGCCTGTAGGTGCTCACGTATCGGTTGCTGAGGGTGACTCAGTTCGTCAAGGTGAGATTCTTGCTAAGACTCCACGTGCAGCAGGTAAGGGTGCTGGTGATATCACTGGTGGTCTTCCTCGTGTAACAGAGTTGTTCGAGGCTCGTAACCCAAGTAACCCTGCAGTAGTAAGTGAGATCGATGGTGAGATTTCTTACGGTAAGATTATCCGTGGTAACCGTCAGATTGTAGTTACATCTAAGACAGGTGATCAGAAGAAGTACCTTGTACCTCTTTCTAAGCAGATCCTTGTTCAAGAGAGCGATTATGTACGTGCAGGTATGGCACTTTCTGATGGTGCTGTAACTCCTTCAGATATCCTTTCAATCCTTGGTCCTACAGCGGTACAAGAGTACATCGTTAACGAGGTACAAGATGTTTACCGTCTCCAGGGTGTAAAGATTAATGATAAGCACTTCGAGATTATCGTACGTCAGATGATGCGTAAGGTAGAGATCGATGATCCAGGAGATACAAGATTCCTCGAAAGAGATGTTGTTGATAAGATCGACTTCATGGAGGAGAATGATAATCTCTGGGGTAAGAAAGTGGTTGTTGATGCAGGTGATTCTACTGCACTCAAGCCAGGTCAGATCGTTACTGCTCGTCGTCTCCGTGATGAGAACTCTCAGCTCAAGCGCCGTGACCTCAAGTTGGTTGAGGCTCGTGATGCTAAGGCCGCTACAGCAAGCCAGATACTTCAAGGTATCACACGTGCTGCTCTCGGTACTAAGAGCTTCATGTCAGCCGCTTCCTTCCAGGAGACAACTAAGGTCCTCAATGAGGCAGCTATCCAGGGCAAGAGCGATTCGCTCGAGGGCTTGAAGGAGAACGTTATCTGCGGTCACTTGATCCCTGCTGGTACAGGTACTCGTGGTCTTGGTGATGATATCGTAGGTTCTAAGGCAGATTTTGATGTCCTTATGAGTTCAGGTTCTCACAAGCGTTCTTTTGAGTCGGTAAGATAAATATACTTACTAAATATGAAACTCCCGATTGGTTATCAATCGGGAGTTTTTTGTTTATAGAGAATCTATAATCAATCTTGTATTGTTGATACTCTTATTAGAGAGTTATGGTATTTTCGTGTAGGTATAGTTATTGTAGTGGTTATTGCAGTGATATGGGTATGAAGTTGAAATTGAGCTTTGTCCTATCTATTTCGCAGAACGTTATAGGATAGGCGTTATGACCATATTCATCTTTTGGTCGTGAGGGTCTGTTGGAATCTCATCGTAAATCTGGCATGAGAGGCATACTCCAACAGTGTGGGCACTAGGAAAAGAGGTTAGTATTCTATCGTAAAAACCTCTTCCTCTGCCTAAACGGTCACCATTGAGGGTGAAAGCTACGCCAGGTACTATTATTAATAGATTATCATTATTGTCCTGCAATTCTGGTTTGAGAGTAATACGACTTGTAGGTTCCCATATTCCGAACTGAGGTTCTTGAGACATCTTTTCCTTCCCTTCGAAAAGTCGGAACTCCATAGTCCCATCGCCTGTGATAACAGGAAGGAATATACTATGAGTGTTCTCTTTTAATAAATTCTCGAGAAAAGGACGAATATCCACTTCGTCAATCATTGGCCAAAAAGCCACTATGTTTTGCCCTTGAGAGGTAAGGCTAGAGAATGATTTACAGACATTGTTGAGTTGTTGGCAAACGCTATTGCTTTCAGAAGAAAAAACGAGAGGTGAGAGCTCCTTTTTGCGGAGTCTCACCTCTTTTCTTATGTCGTTCTTTGTTTTATGCATTACGTTCGCGTACTTGCTCTGCACGTGAAATCATTGGATTAGCGCTTATTTCACGGTTCTGCTTACGACTCTTATAGATATCTATAGCGAGCCATATAGCGGCGCGCATAGAATCAGCAGAAGCCTTGCCCTGACCTGCGATATCATAAGCAGTACCGTGATCAGGCGAAGTACGGATGAAAGGAAGACCAGCTGTATAGTTGACGCCTGATTCAAAAGCGAGGGCCTTGAAAGGAGCCAACCCCTGGTCGTGATACATTGCTAGAATTGCGTCGAACTTGCCCAGAGCGTCAGAGCCAAATACTCCGTCAGCTGCGTAAGGACCCATAGCGTATATACCCTCTTCTTCTGCAGCCTTGATAGCAGGTATGATAACCTCTTCCTCCTCGGAACCGAGAAGCCCATTATCTCCGGCGTGAGGATTAAGACCCAATACAGCTATACGAGGGCGGCGGATAGTAAAATCGAGCTTTAATGTAGAGTTGAGGATACGCAACTTGTCGAGTATCCTTTCTACTGTGATATACGATGGAACCTGAGCCATAGGCATGTGACCAGCGACTACACCTACGCGGATATTATTTGATACCATAAGCATCAGAGCAGGCATATCATCAGCCTCCTTTTGCAGGTATTCGGTATGCCCAGGGAAATGGAAATTATCGCTCTGAATATTCTTCTTATTAATCGGAGCTGTAACGAGGATATCTATCTTGCCATTCTTCAAGTCATTAACAGCGGCTTGGAGAGCAGAGAATGCGGCCTGACCACCTTGTGGAGTAGAGAGTCCTGGTTCGACATGGATATCTTCTGCCGAGCAATCAATAATATTGATACGTCGTGGATGAGATTCTTCAGCGCTACGGATATTATTGAGATTAAAATTAGGGGCATCTATATTCTTGCGGTAGAATGCGAAAGCCTTAGGCGAACCATAGATGACGGGGATAAAATTATCTGTCATGTCTGGCTCACTGAGAGCTTTAATAATTGTCTCAATTCCAATTCCATTGATATCACCCTGTGTGATGCCAACCTTGATAGTAGGAGTCTCCTTAGGAAGTGATGGAATGCTATTAGACTGATTGATATCTGAAACGTTATCGTTCGGATTCATAAATTAAGTTATTTAGGTAGACTAGCGAATATAAACCGCAGTCCCAATGAATAGATATTTTGTAGGGTGTATACACCCATTACTGATTTTCTGTTTCTTCTTTTGGAAATTCGAGAGAGTACATGACGGCTTCCAACTGACGTATTAAGTTACGTTTTCTATCTCTAGAAGGATAGTATACATAACCATCAGTTACGACGACTCTATTACGAGCAGCATCGAGGTGAGCGCGAAGTACGAAAGGACCTCCCATTGCGTACCCTTCCATGCGCCACAAACCGCGGAGTTCGGCAATATACGTTTTGTTGTAATAACCTGCATCGTATGTAATCTCATCGAGACCGAAACGAGTTTCTGTACACATATATGAACCATTAGGTCCCTCAATATTGTCGCGAAGTAGTTTTCCTCTTACATTAAGAATGTACTCCTTAGAGAGGCAGTCTTGCGAAGTATACTCGTATTCATACATAAACATACCGCACTGAGACTGGTCAGTATCTATCATGATCCAGCTTAAGTCATCTGGATGATGAGGAGTACATCTAGAGAAAGTATTAGGGACTACAATTTTAACGCCAAATCTATCGCTGAGTTCTTTGCTGACAGCATTATTGGCTGTACGCCTATTGAAAGCTATAATGCGATCATTCTCACTCTTTGTCAGATAACTTAAGATGCGGAGATGATTATTTTCCAATGTTTTCAGCAAGGCAGCCTTGCTATGAGCTCGAACAGTAATATACGCTTGAGGGGTAGCCCAATTATCGCGGTAAAAGAGAGTTGTATCATTCAGTATAGAATCAGCCACCTCTACCGATATAATGTTACGGAAAGTCTTCATTTCGCTGGTGAGATGAGCGGCAGGAATGGACTGTATATCGAATAAAGGCTCTCTGGCATTGAGTCCTATTACGTCTTCTGTGAGTATTGCTCGAAGGTATTGTCCGCTAGTATCATTTTTGATGGTTTCATTCATTACTATAAGGACTTCTCCATTTCTGCCTGTAATATTTGGCAGGAATGTTTTGTTTTGGCCTTTGTTTTCTGAATGAGTGCATGACATCAGCGTTGCGAAAGCTATAGCCAATGTAAATAACGATAGTTTCATATTGACGTATTTTTTGTAATTGTACCTGATACAAAGATAATAAGAAAAAACTAAGTTTCGCAAGAGAGTATGCACTAATCTTGTGTGGTATAATTCATCATTGATATGAGTGGGAAGGGACTGTCTGCTCTATGAGAGAGCCCTTGTTCATCGTAATTTTTGTATTTTGTATACTCGGGCTATACTCGGGCTATACTCGGGCTGCACTCGGGGAAGTCCTTATTTCATCGCAATTTTTTATATACACAGTTCATCTCTGAGAGGAAAATATATAGAAGTGAATATATTGAAATAATAAGAATAAGAATTAGTGTTTATGAGAAAAAGTAACCATTGGGCAGATAGTTGCGTAGCAGTTGACATCATCGAATAGACAACCAGATCA
>JAKSLC010000162.1 GCA_024401415.1 Bacteroidales bacterium
AAGGTCATGACAAGGTATGGATTTCCAGTCGAACAGTTGGGGTCGTACGACCAGACATGAGAATATATCAGTTCATGACCGAACTCTCCTACTTGCACTCTCTTTTCTCCTGGTGCTATGATTTTATCTAACCCCCATTTTTTTGCAAACACCATTCCAGGATAGATTGTTGACAGCGTGATGTACGATGATATCATATTTATCTTTCCCCACTGAGCCCACTGATATTTGCCACCTACTATGGGTCTGAATGCATCCTCTCCAATATTTGTCGAAATCTCCCAATCTTTCCCTAACCCCATCCTGCTGTATTTCAGCAAAGACACATTTGCCCTGTCTTTAGGCGTCACATATGCAGATTCTGAATGATACAGCAAATCATCTCTATACAGATTTGCCATCGGTACGCCTTTGCTATTGTCAAGATTCCTGTTGTAGGAAAATTCCATGCCCTCTTGATAAGAGTACACTTTCTTTTTCCTCTGCGCATCGACTACCAATGTCGACGTCATAAAGCAGATTAGTATGACAATAGCCTTATATCTCATATCTTATTTCTTTTTTAGCTTAAGCGCTCTCCATTCATTACGCTCTTGCTTCTCTACAAGTTCCAAATCCAGACTCTCCGCTTTTTCAAGGAGCATCTTCACATCTTCCTCATAAAATCCGCTCAGCAGTACTATGGAGCCCTCTCTAAGGGTTGCTCGATACTTATCAAGATCTTCAAGAAGGATATTTCTATTTATGTTTGCAATAAATACATCTGCGCTGTCACTTTTCTTTATCGCGTCTGCCCCTCCTAATCGAACCTCCATATTGTCGACTCCATTCAAAGCACAGTTCTCTTGGGTGTTCTCTACGCTAAACTCGTCTATATCAATACCTATCACTTTTTGTGCTCCCTCTTTTGCCGCCATTATACCAAGTATTCCTGTACCACACCCCATATCAATCACTGCCTTATCTCGCAACGGTATGTTAAGCAAAAAATGCATCATCATTCCCGTAGTCTCATGATGCCCCGCACCGAATGCATTCTTGGGATTGATTATTATCTCTTTAGCTATCTGCGTATTGGGTTCGTGCTGCGGCCCTCTCACATAGTATTCTCCATCTACTTCTATTGGCTTGAAGTATTTCTTCTCCCACTCTTCATTCCAATCCGCATCTTCAACTTCGCATGCCTCAACAGTATATGTTACGCCTTCTATATATGGATCAATCGTCGTAATGGCAGACTCATCATAATATTGCTCTTGCACGTACGACTCAAAGCCTCCATCTATCTCTAAAAATGACTCATAGCCCAACTCTCCGAGTTGAGCTATCATTATGTCACTGGCATCCTCACTATAAGGTGTCAGTTTATATGTTACTTTGTAGTAATGCATCTGTTTACAATACCATTACATTTGGCAATGCCGATACACTACCCGTAAGTGAGACTATCGAATCAGCATCTGGCATATTCACCACATATGTCATAGCTATATATTTCCCATTAGCACTGTTTTTGTATGACACTGTTCCTCCGTCGGGCATCATAGATTGCACTACCGCCAATGTCTCTTTGTCGTTTGGCATGACAAATTTGAACATATACCTCAATGGCCATTTCTTCGTCTTGAGCAATTGCTCTCTGAGACCTTCTAACTGTTTATTATCTTGCATCTATTATAATAGGTTTTCTTGTATAGTTCTTTTTACAAATGTACTACTGCTTTTCTATCTTTTCCATTCATTCTGACTACAAGAGGCTCACTGGCTCTTACATGTCTGAAGTATGGTGTACTCTCAACTACCTCCAGTTTCTTGATATTTTCCCAGGCAATAAAGTCTACTTCACTGCCATCTTGAACGCTAAGATAGCCGATATTCATCGAAGTGACATTATGGAAGAAGTGCGATCCAAGGGATGAGTCTAATGGGAAATTAGGAAGCGACATCTCCACTATCATCTTTGCTTTTGATATCTGTGCCCATTGAACAGGAATACCGATAAACCGGTCTCTTGTTCCCCATCTGCCTGGACCGATCAACACGTAGTTCCTGTCGGCGGCTATCATCTTATTGTTCAAATACTCTATCTCCTTCGCCATAGCCTCCGTCTGCATATGATCGAAGGTCTCAGGGTCAACATAGATAATATCGGTAATATCACTCACTTCTCCGTTTCCCAGACTCTGTGTCGTGTACAAGATGGCTTTATCCATATCTGGTTTATCCACAATGACCGACGACCCTTGCAATTCACTTACTATAGGTTTCATCTGCAACAGATAGAACGATGGCAGCTCATTCGGTCCCTCTTCAAGATCCAACGCCCACTCTATCTCTACCGGAGAACCCATAGCCTCTTTCGCATTTACAAGTAATTGCGAAAGCAATTTAGCTAATGGCACATAGTCGTACTTCAAGATATCTGCAAAATTCACAATACGTGGACCGTATGAGTTAAGCCCAGGCTCTATCGTATCGTTATCAGGGTTATATACCGATGCACAGTGCTTCAATGTTCCATGTTTCTCTGCCTCATATATATCCAACGTTGCCAAAGGCGCAGACTCTCCATTATTGACATAGTCAAGATCATGCTTATCCAGATCTACGGCAAGGAACTCCACCTGTGTAGTCTTTACCATATCTGCTGTTGACATGATTGCAATATTTGGCCATGCAGGCGAGAATCTATAGGCTTTTGACCCTCCCACAACGTAATAACCTAATCCGAATCCTGCTACTGCAAATCCTTCATCTGGTTTCATATGCGCCACTGGGTAGTAGTTGTATGACTGGGCCGTACCTGCAGCATGCGGATAGAAATAGTGGTCGTATTTATTGCCCACCAACGACTGTAATACTACAGCCATCTTTTCTTCCTCTATATTATGGTGAATTGTCTGGAAGTACGCCCTCGACGAGTCACTATAGATAGAAACATATACCATCCTGATAGCATCTGCCAATGCCTGAACGTTCTTATCTTCAGTAGGCTCATTGTTTGGAACCAGATAGGTATCAAATACGCCTGCAAATGGTTGATTCATCGAATCCTCTGAAAGACTCGACGAACGTACGGCAATAGGTGTCTTGACTTGACGGACAAATCTGTGGAGTTTCTCCATCAATTGATCTGATAGCGGTATTGTCGCAAATACCTTTCGTAATTGCGAATACTCAATATCACCGCCGATATAAGCATACAAGTCTCCTCTCTCCATAAAACGGCTGAACTCATCTGTACCGATAATAGCCGTCACTGGCATACGAAGATTGATATAGTCCGAGAATTTGGAAGTATCAATATTCTGAATCAACGTATTGATAAATGCCAGACCTCTACCTTTACCTCCGAGAGAACCGCTGGCAAGAGACATGATGCTTCGCTCATCTAGCTTCTCCACATCATCAAAATCTAGTTTCTTTCCCCTACGCCTATCCGCTGTATGCTGGTTTATTATCTCCAATATCTCTTTCCTGAACTGCTCCATGTCTCCTCCCTCATAATCCTCAATTCGGATTGTACTGAGTCTTCTCGCCAATGGTATCTCACCTCGAGACATTATCCATGACGAAATACGGTTACCATGGCAGTATTGGGCCAGCATATCTGCAGGGATATTTCTGAACAGACGCTCAAATTCTTTCATTCCTTTAGCTTGCGCTAGAGGTTTGCCCGACTGATTGCGGAAGAAGAAATCTCCAAATCCCAGACGCTGTGTCAAGAAATCCATAATCTCTGCCTGCATCGTATCTGAGTTCTTATCCAGAAATTCCACTCCCAACTTTTCTGCTATCCGCTTTCCTTCTGGATCAGATGTCTGCAATATCATCGGCACTCCTGGCGTATTGTGCGTCATGTACTCCAGCAGACTCTGGCCTGCTCTTGAATCAGCCTTACCATTATGATCAAACTCTAGGTCTGATATAACACACAACAAGAAATCCTTGTATTTCTCATACATATACATGGCATCCTCGTAGTTTCGGGCATGGAGAACCTTCGGACGCTGACGCATCTTTGAAATCTTGTTGATCTCATTTCGCTCCTCCTCTCCAAGCAGTTTCTGTATCTGCCCGAATACTATACCGAAGAGTATCTGCAAGTACTTAGAGTAATATACTGGAGAATCTTCTACAAGCAGTATGACTCGCACAAGTCCTATCTTTGTATCGTTCTCCACATTGGCGTTGTCTTCTATCGATTTTACTATGGAGAAGAGAATCTGTGAATTACCGCTCCATACGAACAACTTATCGATAGATGGCAAGGTCATCGTAAGCTGCTCAAAGTATTTCAGGTTATTGGTCTTGTTGAGCAAAAGATACACAGGAAGATCAGACTGCTGCGCTTTGATGCGTTCTGACAGATCAATGACGGATTTATGGTCAAGGCCCACCATTAGAATGGCAAGGTCAAACCGAGTCGACTCCATAAGTCCCAACGCTTCAGCAGCAGATGACACACCTGTTATGCGTGGCAAAGAAAAAAGACTGTACTGGTATATCTCTCCCATAAACTGCTCAAAGAACGAGTCATCATTCTCTAGAGTAAAAGCGTCGTATAGCGTAGCAACAAAGAGAATATTCTTCACTTTGTATTTCATCATGTCTAAGTAGACATATTTTTCAATCATCTGCTTATTGAAAAATAGCTGCAACGGCTTTTTATCTTTCGTAAGCGTCTTGCGAAAGTCTTCACTTACTGCAGTAGATGCTTTTTTAGGGAAATTATTGTAGAGTTCGCGCCCTTTGTAGTTATTGATATAGCCACAAAGCAAACGGGATAGATTCATAATAAGCTGAAACTCTTCCTTAAGAAATGGCCCTTCGTACTCTTTGGGCCTCTCCTCTAAGTAACAGACCTGAATGATACCGTTCTTATTGTCTAATGTCACGAACGACTCAGCCATCGCCCATCTAGTCTCTTTATACCCTTTTGAACGTACATCAAAGTTCTCATAGACTATGCGTACACATGTGATCTCTGGATATTGCCATGAAGCAGGTATAACATCTACTACCTGCTGCAGAGTCTCCTTTATATGCTGACCTTTATTCAGAATAGCTGTGACGTCGTTTATCGCGGTTAGCTCTTTCTTTCTCTCTCTATGCTCATACGCAAGTGTACCTAGCAATCGGCTTACCAGATAACTCTTCACTAGTGCCATAGCGGTATCAAGCGAGCCATCGCGCTCTGCCTCATCATACGTCACGAAATTCGGACGTTCATAATACACCTCAAGAAGGATGTCTGTATACTCATTTATTGCAATCTTCTTAATGCGACAATTCGATGTAACACGGAACTCGTCCGACATATACCAGCCACCATCAAAGCCCATTCTTAGCGAATCTGCATCCAAATATTGCGCTAATATCGCACACATCTGACGGGTTGCCATTTGCAGATTATTCAATCCTACCGTATTGCTAACCGCTACAATACT
>JAKSLC010000163.1 GCA_024401415.1 Bacteroidales bacterium
TTTTATATTTTTGCGTCAATTATTAACCCGCAATAGCGGAATACTAGAAATCAAAGAAAACTAAAAAAGATAAAATGAAAACCGTACTTCAGATCATTCTCTTGTTCGTCATCATCGGTCTTGGTTATGCTTTGTACCAAAGCGTTCAAGAGCCTATTCTCTTCCAAGAGAAATACGACCAGCGTAAAGCTGCCGTTGTAGAAAGACTTAAGCTTATCCGTGAGGCTCAGGTAGCTTACAAGGCTTCTAACGATCGTTACACAGGTAGCTTCGATACTCTTATTACTTTCGTAAAAGAGGGTAACTACAAAATCACAAAGAATGAGGGTAGCCTTTCTGACTCATTGCTCAATGCAGGTATGACAGAGAAAGAGGCTCTCAAGAAAGGTATTATCAAGCGTGATACTATATACGTTTCTGTAAGAGATTCTCTTTGCAAGAACATAGATCCTGATTCTATCGAGTACGTACCTTTTACTAACGGTGCTAAGTTCGAGATGGGCGCTGGTTCAATCACAACAAGTTCTAAACTCGTTATCCCTGTATTCGAGGCTAAGGTTCCTAACAAGGTTTACCTCCACGGTCTCGACGAACAGTATCGTATCAACCTCGACGACGAGGCTAGACAGCTTAACCGCTACCCTGGTCTTAAGGTAGGTGACCTTGAGGAGGCTAACAACAACGCAGGTAACTGGGAGTAATTCTCAAATACTTATAAGAACACAAGGACGTACTTTTGTACGTCCTTTTTTATTTAAATTTTCACTATCTTTGCGACAAAGAATAAAGACGTTATGACTATACAGCGAATATATACAACTTGCTTGTCGCTCATCCTCATCTCGACATTGTGCTACAGCCAAAAAAGAATGTCTAGACAAGACTATATCGATAAATACAAAGATTGGGCTATAAAAGAGATGCAGAATAGTGGCATACCAGCAAGCATAACTCTGGCACAAGGTATCTTGGAAAGCGACTGCGGTAATAGCGAGCTAGCTGTAAAAGCCAATAACCATTTCGGTATTAAATGCCATTCTGATTGGAAAGGCGAAAGCATGCGACATGACGACGACAAGGATCAAGAATGTTTTCGCAAGTACGACAACGCTTCCGAATCTTTCCACGACCATACATATTTCCTAGTCACAAAAAGCCGATATCAAGACCTATTCCTTCTTAAATCTACAGACTATAAGGGATGGGCTAAGGGTCTTAAAGCAGCAGGATACGCAACAGACCCTTCTTATGCCACTCGCCTGATCGACATTATCGAGGACATGGAGTTGTATAAGTACGATTATGATATCAAGAATCCATCAAGCAAGCAAAATAAAGAAACAGTTCAAGCGCCTTCCGTGAGCGCCCCTAAGTCTCCAAGCGTCAAGAATAATGGTTCTTTCAAGTTTGAAATTAACCCTCTTGGCAAACACGAAACTGCCTACAATAACGGCGTAAGGTATATTAGACTGCGAGATGGCGATACCGCAGAACGCATAGCCATTGAGTTCCATTTACTTGTTAGCGACCTTTGGAAGTATAACGACCTTAATGGAGATGAAGATCTCAACACCATGCGATACATATATTTGGGAACTAAGCATAATCGCGCTCACCGCGACTGCCCAACTCATGTCGTAAAGAGTGGTGACACGTTGTGGTCTATATCTCAAAAATACGGCATCAAACTCAAGAAATTAGCTAGACGCAACAACTTAAGCGAAGACGAAAAACTTAAAGTAGGTACGGTGTTGAATCTTCGATAATCATAACAGCATACCATTCTATATATGAAAAAGATTGTTTATATCGTCAATCCTCATTCAGGAGTCGGTAAAAAAAGACAAATTATTCACACTATACGCGAAAGTTGGAAGAAGAAGGGAAGCAACCTTAATCAGCAAATAATCTTAACTGAGCATCATGGCCACGCCCTGGAACTCGCAAAGGAGTATAGAGATAAAGTCGACATAATTGTTGCCGTCGGCGGCGACGGAACGGTAAATGAGATTGGAAGCGGACTCGTAGGTTCTAATACTGCTTTAGGTATCATCCCAGCAGGTTCCGGCAACGGATTATCTCGTGAACTGAATATCCCTACTAAAATCACATCTGCCATAGAAGTTATTGAAGAGGGTTATACTCGCATTATCGACGTCATGAAAGTGCAAGACTATTATTCTCTTAATGTTGCAGGTGTTGGTTTCGACGCATATATAAGCCATAAATTTGCTAAATCTAAGATTCGCGGGCCTATTCAGTACATGCGCCTTATCGCTAAAGAATATCCTAAATACCAAACCAAGAAGTATTTTCTTGAAATTGACGAGCAAGAGTATAACAGAAAAGCATTCCTAGTATCATTCGCTAATTCTGCGCAATGGGGTAATAATATCCGCATAGCTCCTACGGCCTCTTTGGACGATGGGTTGATAGATGTATGCGTCGTTAGCGAGTTCCCTAATACCGCAGTTCCATCTTTACTGTTCTCTCTCTTCAATCAAACTATAGAGAGGAATAAGTACGACGAGGTAATAAAAGCAAAAATAGTTGAACTGAACAATCCTGAGCCTCTTTATGGACACGTGGATGGAGAACCTGTTGAATTCGCTCCTCACGCTAAGGTTAGTATAGTACCTCAAGCACTTAAGGTTATAGTACCTTCCGCAGAGTACATACAGAATTCTTCAATTATTCCGCAAGATATTCCTCAAGCAATCACAGGAATCAAAGGAACTCTTACCGACATAAGAGATAATATAAGGGATAAATTCCAACAACTCCTCGATTCTTAATAAGAGAAAAACAACAACCTAAAATAGACGACAACCTTTACGAATGCGGGACAAATTATTTCATCTGACATGGCCTATCTTTGTTGAGACCTCACTTATTATGCTCCTGGGCATAGGTGACATCTTTATGTTAGGCTCATATTCCGATTATGCCGTAGGTGCGGTAGGTGTAGTAAACCAGCTTTTAAACATGGTCTTCCTTCTGTTTGGAGTTGTTACTACAGGTACCAGCGTTTTGTGTTCTCGTTACCTTGGTATGCGTCAGCATAACAACGTTAAGGAAATAATAGGCGTATCTTTGGTATTTAACATGGCTTTCTCATGCATCATGAGTGCAGTTCTTGCATTATTTGCTCCAAATATTAATTGGATTATCAAAAATTGACTTTGTTCAGAATTGCGCGAGTATGCAATCAATTACATGCGTATTGTTGGCGGTTTCGCATGGGTTCAAGCTTTATCTTTGACCGTTTCCGCTATCCTCAGAAGCCTACAACGACCAAAGTTCCCTATGGTTGCAATAATGATTGTCAACGTAGTGAATATCTTTGGTAACTATATGCTTATCTTTGGCCACGGCCCATTCCCTGAGTTAGGTGTACAAGGAGCCGCTATAAGCACAGTATTCTCTCGAATAATCTCCTTCTCTATCGTATTTATATCTCTCAAAAAAATGGTCGTGCCAGATTTAGGACTAAGTGATATCTTCCCTTTTAGATGGAATAGACTTAAGGAAATTCTAAATATCGGACTTCCAGGCGCTGGTGAAATGTTGTCATACGACTTATCTCAAGTTACCGTAACATATTTCATCAACATGATAAGCAACGAGGCTCTTATCGCACGTACTTATGTGGTAAATATAGCACTCATTAGCTATCTATTTACTTTTGCAGTAGCTCAGAGTTGTACCATCATGGTTGGATACTCCGTTGGAGAGGGACATATAAACGCCGGACACAAGTTATGTTTATATTGTTCCAAGAGAGCTATCCAAGTATCAGTTACCATAGGAACTATTCTTGCATGTACATGCCCATGGTTCATTGAATTCTTTACAAGCAATCCTGAGGTTATAACTATGGTATGCATAGCTCTATGGATAGATATCGTTCTCGGTATAGGTAGAGCATTAAATATGATTGTCATCGGAGCCCTACGCGCTGCTGGCGACTATATATTCCCTGTCGCTTTCGGTGCTTTATCTGTATGGGGTATTGCTACTGGCATGTCTTGGATGCTAGGTATCTACTGGGGTCTCGGATTAGCAGGAGTATGGATAGCATTCGCATCTGACGAAAATGTCAGAGGTTGGATTATGCTTCATAGATGGAATAGAAAGTTTCGCGAGGGAACTTTGAGAATTAAAAAGTAATGAAGAAAAAATACGTATTATACACTACCCTCTCAGTAATAGCTACATTAGCATTATGGTTCGGACTTAAATCTGTATACCTTTATGCCAATAGTAACATATCTGTCATAAAGCAATCGTCTACTCTCGAATACCTCGAGCCGGCTCCTTTTTATCTGCATAACGACGATAATGATACAATATATGAGATCATCGACAAGAGCCTCAAATCTTTCTTTCGCCGAGAGAGGCTTAACGGAGGTATGCAAGTTGCCATAAGCAAAAATGGCAAGGTAGTTTACAGCAAAGGATATGGTTATAGCAATGTCGAGGACAGCATTGAGATGCAGCCTTATAATCGGATGCGAATAGCTAGCGTTTCAAAGCTCATAACTGCTATAGCTATCATGCACCTTGTCGAGCAAGGTAAGATTTATCTTGACCAACGGGTTTTTGGTTTCTTTGGAATCCTAAATGATGAAATATACCTGACATACAAAGACAAGAGAATTACTGATATTACCGTACGCCAACTCCTCAACCACTCTGGAGGTTGGACTACCCGTTGGGGAGATCCTATGTTTATGCCTCACTCTATAGCACGACAAATGGGGAAAAAATTGCCTATATCAATGCAGGACATTATCAGATTCATGCTTGAAAAAAGAATACATTTCACTCCTGGCACAGCATCTATATACTGCAATTTCGGATATGGTGTGTTAGGTGAAATAATAGCAAAAGTGTCAGGAATGCCATACGAAGATTATGTAAAATCAGAAATACTAGCTCCTTTAGGAATATACGATATGCAATTAGGATACTCTTTCAAACACCAGGCTCTTCCTAATGAAGCATACTACTACGAAGCAGATACATCAGCTTGCGCCTTGAATTACAATAGCGACACTACAATTTATGTAAGAAGGTCATACGGAGGAACGGATATCAACACTTTAGGCGCAGCAGGTGGATGGGTCGCAAGTGCAACAGACTTACTAAAGATAGCTTTAGCTATTGACGGATTTGATGACGTGCCTGATATCTTATCAAAGGAGTCAATCTCAGAAATGACTAAACATGATCTGGGATTTGATCCTATTGGCTGGAGAAGCACCAAGGGCGATAGCACATGGGATAGGAGCGGTACATTGGCTGCAACCACAGCCATGA
>JAKSLC010000164.1 GCA_024401415.1 Bacteroidales bacterium
GTGAGCTGCCAGTGGATATAACCTGCCAAAGTAGTCTGGAACTTGATATCCTTGACATGAGCATCGTTGTTGAGGATGCACTGGTAGAGGTGAGAAATACTCCAACGAAGAGGAATATTATAGTTGAAGAGTTTAGAAAGCTCAGCAGCTGCTGCACCAGTATTAGTATTTCTCCATGTACGGAAAGGAACGAGGATCTCATCCTTCTCGTTGAAAGCCATATAGCCGTGCATCATGGCACTGATACCGATAGCTGCGAGTTTAGTAATATCGCAACCATACTGCTTTTTAACGTCCTTGCAGAGATCAGCGTAGCAATCCTGAAGACCAGCCCAGATAGCATCTATAGAATATGTCCAGAGACCATCTACGAGCTGATTCTCCCAAGCATGGCTACCCTGAGCGATAGGCTTATTATTATCATCGATAAGAACAGCCTTTATACGTGTAGAGCCAAACTCGATACCAAGAATGGCCTTACCAGATTCAATAAAATTCTTCATCTTACAATACCAAAAAAGACAACGATAATTGATAATCATGAAAACATAATTACCAATTATCAATTGTCAATTATAAATTATTTAAGCGCCTTATTGAGCATGTAGTAAACCTCGTTGTTGCGAAGCTGCTGCTTGAAGCCGCTGATTGTTGTATTCTTGTCGATGTTGATGAACTCGATACCAGTCATCTCTGCGAAATCCTCCCAATACTCTGCAGTGAGGTCGTATGAGAATGCGCTGTGGTGTGTACCACCTGCGAGAATCCAAGCACCTGCACCGATCTCGAATGTTGGCTGTGGTACCCAGAGAGCAGATGCAACAGGGAGCTTTGGCATTGGCTTAGGCTCAATGCACTCAACCTCTTGTGTGATGAGGCGGAAACGGTTGCCAAGGTCAACAACAGTAGCCTTGATACCAGCACCAGTCTTAGAAGTAAACACGAGACGAGCTGTGAACTGGTTACGGATACCGATACCGAGCATGTGAACCTCGAGTTTTGGCTTATCTGATGCAATCATAGGACAAACCTCGAGCATGTGGCTTTGGAGGATAGAAGTCTGCTTCTCTGCAAAGTTGAGAGTGTAGTCCTCGGGGGAAGAGCAGCCCTTTGGAAGAAGCTGTTTCATGATACACAAAGAACGACAGAGCCAAGCTGTCTTCCAGTCGCCCTCAGCACCGAAACCGATACCCTCGGCCATCAAACGCTGTGAAGCGAGACCTGGAATCTGGTCGAAACCACAGAAATTAGGATCATTGATATCAGCATCACCAAGGTCGTCGAAGTTAGTTGTGAATACTGTTGCATTCTCATCCTTCAATACGCGACGGATAGCGATTTCAGCCTTAGCAGCATTGCGAACCTTCTCCCAATATACCTTTTCGCCAGACTCATCAATCTTGATAGTATACTCCTTCTTATATGTCTCAACGAGAGCATCGACATCAGCATCTGTTACCTTCTTGAAATAGTTCATCAAAGATGATACTGGATAGTAATCAACATGATAACCAAGACGCTGCTCAAACTCTACGCGGTCGCCATCAGTTACAGATACGTTGTTCATATTCATACCGAACATGAGGCAGCGAGTCTTCTTAGCATCAGCAACAGCTGCTGCTACGCGAGCCCATACGCCAATCTGCTTCTGAGCGTTGACATCCTTCCAGAAGCCGCCAACCACCTTGCGAGCTACACGCATACGAGTGCAAGCATGGCCGAACTCGATCTCGCCGTGAGCCGGCTCGTCGAGGTGCATGAAATCCATGTCGATCTCATTCCAAGGAATTTCAGCATTAAACTGAGTGTGGAAGTGGCAGAGAGGCTTCTGCAAAGCCTGAAGGCCCTTGATCCACATTTTAGCTGGTGAGAAAGTGTGCATCCAAGTGATTACACCTGCGCACTTATCATCGCTGTTAGCAGCCTTCATGAGGTTCTCAGCCTCCTGAGCCGACTTAACAGTACCTTTATATACTATCTTAACAGGGATATTGCCGCTAGCATTAAGACCTGCGATCATCTCATTAGAGTGAGCGTCAACTTGGCCGAGTACCTGCTCTCCATAGAGCAACTGAGTACCAGAAAGCCACCAAATCTCTAAATTTTCAAATGCTTGTACCATATGTTTGTGTATTTATTTCAGTAAACTATATTATTCGGATAAAATTAATGCTTCTGCCCCTTTTGACCGTAGTAAGCATTAGGACCATGCTTGCGCATGTAGTGCTTCTCGATAAGAAGTGGATTCATGGTCAACTCTGGATTAACCTGAAAAGCTACAAAAGCCATCTTAGCACACTGTTCCATCACCTTAGCATTGTAAACTGCATTAGCTGGAGATGTACCCCAAGAGAAAGGACCATGATTCTTGACAAGGACTGCAGGAGTATGATCTGGATTAATCTTACGAATATTGAGAACCTCATCAACAATTACATTACCAGTCTCAAGTTCGTACTGACCTTCTACCTCTGCCTTTGTCATATCTCGAGTACAAGGGATAGCCTTATAGAAATAATCAGCGTGTGTAGTACCGATATTAGGGATATCCTTACCTGCTTGAGCAAAAGCTGTAGCGTAAGTAGAGTGAGTATGGACAACACCCTGAATATTTGGGAACGCTCTGTAAAGTACAAGGTGAGTAGGAGTATCAGAAGAAGGGTTCAAGTCGCCCTCTACAACCTTACCAGTATTGAGGTCGACAACAACCATATCCGAAGCCTTCATATCGTCGTAGCTGACGCCCGATGGCTTGATTACTACGAGGCCCTTCTCGCGGTCGATACCTGAGACATTGCCCCATGTAAAAATAACAAGTCCTTGCTTAACCAGATCTAGGTTAGCTTTAAAGACTTTTTCCTTCAATTCTTCAAGCATAAGTTAATTGTCTGTTATTGTTGTGTTTAATAGTAAGTGGTGTACAACAAATAAAGCCGCACACCACTTAACTAAAATATTGTTATTAGAAGAAATACCAATAGAATGTTGCACAGCAAGCGATAACGCCGAGGGTACCAACGATATCCCATACATTCCAGCTATCACGAATCTGCTTTTTGAAATCAGAAGTGAAAGTGATAGCAGCAACCTGCTCCTCAGAAGGTTTCGCAGTGAAGAACGAAACAACAACCATAAGAATTACGAGGAACACAAGCAACCAGCACTCGAATACGAGCCAGTTTGTCTGCCAGAACCAAGCTGTATAATCCCAGAATGCACCATTCATAACATCGTGACCTGTATTTGTCATGATATTAGTCAAGAGTCGTACCATACCGATGAGGAAGCCGACAACCATGCCCCATTCACCAGCCTTAGGAGTAATCTTCTTAGAGAAGATACCAAGGGTGAATACTGCTACCATAGCAGGAGCAAGGAGAGACTGAATACCCTGGAGATAATCATAAAGCGAACCGAGGCTCATCATTACAGGAATCCAAGCGAAACCGAGAATCACAACGACTACAGTTGCTATACGGCCTACGAGTACATAATGCTCCTCAGTCATACCCTTCTTCATTGGCTTATAGAAATCTTCTGTAAAGAGAGTAGCACAAGAATTGAAGAATGCTGCAAGAGATGCAACGAGAGCGCATACGAAACCGATTGTTACGATACCTTTAACACCTGCTGGAAGGATATTCTTAACCATGATAGCGAAAGCAGCATCAGTTTCATCAAGAACGATATCACCTCGAGAAGCAAGAGCTGCACAAATCATACCAGGAATAAGGAACATGAATACTGGCAAAAGTTTAAAGAAACCAGCTGCGATAGTACCACGACGAGCGCGAGCCATAACTACCTCATTGCTCTCATTAGGAGTCTGACCGAGTACACGTTGTACGATATGCTGGTCAGTACACCAGTACCAGAAACCAATAATAGAAGCGCCAAGGAACACTACGAAACCTGGATAATCCTGATACATTGAGTCACCCTCTTCCCAATGGAACATGTGAGTAGTACCATAACCATTATTCAACTTACCGCAGAAATCCATCATAGAAGTCCAACCTTCAGTTATGCTACCATTTCCGAGGGCGGACAAACCGAGGAACAATACGAGGAAAGAACCTATAATAAGGATAGGTGTCTGAATAGTAGAAAGTGTCATTACACCCTTCATACCACCGAACACAGTAAATACGCATGTAATAAGGATAAGACCTATAGCACCATACCAGAAAGGTATACCGAGAAGGAACTCGAAGAAGATACCACCTGTGAAAGCGGTAACACTAACCTTAGTAAGGATATAAGCGACAAGAGTAATGATAGAAAGCCAAGAACCTGTAGCCTTTGTGTAACGGAACTTCAAGAAATCTGGCATTGTAATAATCTTACCCATCTTATTGATAAGGAGCTGATAGAAAGGCACAAAAAGCCAACCAAGGATGAGAATCATCCAACCCTGCATCTCCCAATGTGCCATACCGACACCTGATTTTGCACCTGTTCCAGCCAAGCCTACAAGGTGCTCAGATCCAATATTTGCTGCAAAGATAGCCATACCAATTACATACCATGGTTCACCCTTGCCAAAAAGATAAGCTGATGAGTCTTCGCCCTGCTGAGCTTTTTTGTCTTTTTGAATAGCACGCCATACAGCCCAGATCACACCGAGGAGACCCAAAACCAGTATCGCCCAATCAAGCCCGACGAATTCGTTTGATGTCCAATTCATTATTTGTTTTGTTAATGTTAAATACTATGTGTTTTATACCTCAAATTGGTAAGTGCAAAGAT
This sequence comes from Bacteroidales bacterium, assembly GCA_024401415.1. Classification (GTDB taxonomy): domain Bacteria; phylum Bacteroidota; class Bacteroidia; order Bacteroidales; family Marinilabiliaceae; genus W3P20-009. The sequence goes on from JAKSLC010000164.1 coordinate 4,750, forward strand.
AAGTTAAATGAATGAAACGATATACAAAAAAGTACATAAGTAGAGGACAAAAGTACAATTGTGTAATATAACGGCACTTTTTTTCGTATTTTCGCAACACTTAATGTCAACACATTGAAACCGATAGGCGTGAATACAGAAGAATCTCAAATCACCGTGCTTGGCGCCCGCCAACACAACCTCAAAAATATTGATATTACTATTCCACGCAATAAACTAGTGGTAATTACTGGATTATCCGGCAGTGGAAAATCGTCCTTAGCATTCGACACCATATATGCAGAGGGTCAGCGACGTTACATAGAGACCTTCTCTGCGTACGCACGTCAATTTCTAGGAGGGTCTCAGCGTCCTGATGTAGATATGATATCTGGATTATCACCAGTTATCAGCATTGAACAGAAGACAACCAATAAGAACCCACGATCTACTGTTGGCACTGTTACTGAAGTATATGATTTCTTACGCCTCTTCTTCGCCCGTGCTGGTATTGCCTATTCATAAAAAAAAAAAAAAAAAATGATCCGATATACAGACCAACAGATATTACA
>JAKSLC010000165.1 GCA_024401415.1 Bacteroidales bacterium
ATCGAGTTGAATTGTCGTCTCTTTCCCTTGCTCGTATTTTTGTGTTAAATCCTTTAAGTCCATATCCGTTTCTACTTTTTAGGCATAAAAAATAAATAGTTTGGTAAATATCCAATAATACCGAATTCTAATTACCTATTATATCTCTCAAATATATTTTACCTCTTTTGCCAATCAACGAACATGGAAATTTACCACGAATCCCTTTTGAATGCGGGAATCTCTTTCTCCAGAACATATTTATCGTTTATAGTTCCGTATTTTTTCGCTCATCTTTTCCATAAATTCCTCGAAAGGAATTGCACCAAGACGAGATATGAGTTCTTCTGTACTCATACCACCTCTTGCCTTAAATTCTTCCGTAATCAAATCAACTTCTCGCTGTTCTGATTCGGTTAATACGACTTTATCCATAATCTAAAAATCTTTTTTCATGTCTTTGGTATCGTTTATTATTTATTTTGAACACTCGCGAGAGTACATTATTATAAGTCTAACAAGCATATATATCTTGCATACTATCAGCGTTAATGTCCAGTAAAGAGTTTTTGAAAACAGAATATGTACAACGAAATTGATGCCATGAGGGGTTTTCATATTTGCAAGAATCAACATCAGAAACAGCGCAAAAAACAGATCAAAACTCAATATGAGTATCGAAGCCAATGATACATACCTTTTTTCACCGTTATAAAAATGGGCACAGACTATCATAAGTAAAGTCTGTAAAACAATTCCAGGGGTGTAAAAAAAGAAAGATGTAAATGATACATGTATGAAATTCCCTTCGCCTTCATATCTTTCACCAAAAATATTGATGCATAGGAATGGTATGATGTATATCAACAATAAAGTCACAAAGTTATTTTTCAATATATATTTCCACATAATATTCTCGTTGTTTGTTTTGTAAATGTATATTTATTTGTCATATTGTGACTCCGCCGATACCACAACACGCTCTGCGAATATAACAAATTTGATTGTTTTGAGAGTAAAAGCTGGCTTTTTTGACGAACTGCAAATATTTAATGTGAAATGGTGACGAATGTAGGGTATGTTGCTGTTGGTATAATGACCGTCCTATAACCTCGCTATAACCTGTCAATGCAATTCAATTCTTAATTTTATGCCTATAAATGATAATTCTTAGAGTGCTGCCCGAGTGTAGCCCGAGTATAGCCCGAGTGTAGCGTAGGCCTTTAAAGGCCGGTTTTGCTCTTTTTTTATAATTTTTATATATGTTCTGTAGCGACCTCCCAAATGCTTTTTAGCGCTGTCACGTAGATTCCTTTTTTGCATCTTCTGTTTCCTTTAATATCTTTGCATCGTCACATGTGTTTTATATACATAGCATAGTTTCAAACACGAATAGTTAGTCATGAATTTTAAGTCTTTTTTTGCAGCGTTTGCTGTATGTTCTTTAGCATTGTTTTCTTGTGCTCGTGACGGCGCATTCTCTACGGATAAGAATAAACTAATAGATGCCAATGGTCATGTTTTCATTATCAGGGGTATGAATAATCCTCATGCATGGTTTGGCGATAAGGCTTATAAGGCTCTCGACGATATTTGTACTACTGGTAGCAATACCGTGCGTATCGTTTGGCATACTAGGGGCAATGATGTGGAACTGGATAGTATCATCAATCGTTGTATCGAATTGGAGATGGTACCTATGGTCGAACTTCATGATGTGACTGGTAACGAATCTGCTGAGCGTCTTGCTGATATGGCTAGGTGGTATGCCGAGCCTGAGCGCGTAGCAATGCTGAAAAAGTACGAGAAGTATCTCCTCATAAATATCGCCAACGAATGGGGCGACAATAGCATGAAGTCTGACTATTGGAGAAACTCATACGAGAATGCAGTGGGTATCCTTCGTGATGCAGGTTACATCACAACGCTCGTCATAGATGCTCCTGGATGGGGACAGAATATTGATCCTATTATTGAATATGGACAGGATCTGATAAATATGGATCCTTTGCATAATATCCTTTTTTCTGTTCACATGTATGGCAGCTGGAATGATCCGGATAGAATAGTCGAAAAACTCACCATCTGTAGTCAGAATGCACTGCCATTAATTGTAGGTGAATTCGGATATGACTATGCTGATGGGGATAATAACCTTACTTGTAGGGCTGATCATAAAGTTATTCTCTCCACTTGCAATAAACTGGAGTATGGGTATATGCCTTGGTCGTGGACCGGAAATAATCAGCCAAATAAATGGCTGGATCTGGTAGATAAATCCGATTGGAAGACACTGACCTGGTGGGGCGAACAGGTCATCGCCGGGGAGGGCGGTATTTCCCAAACAGCCAAGAAAGCTTCTGTGTTTGATTAAATATTGTAATCGTGAGTAATAGTTTTTTAGCTTCAAAGCCTAGGTACGAGATTCTTGATGGCCTCCGTGGTGTGGCCGCTGTCTTTGTTGTCATATTCCACCTTTTTGAGACTTACTCTCCTGGAATCGTCTATCAGACAGTAAATCATGGCTACTTGGCTGTAGATTTCTTCTTTGTCCTTTCGGGGTTCGTTGTAGGTTATGCGTATGATGATCGTTTGTCTTCTGGCAAACTGTCAACGTGGGATTTTCTTAAACGTCGTTTCATCCGTTTGCATCCTCTCGTTTGCATGGGTATGCTCATCGGCTTATTGCTGTTTTATTTTGGTGGAGGCCCGGAGTTCGCTATTATGGCTGATGCAAAGCCTTCCCAACTTCTCTTGCTGCTTCTTATCTCTTTTACCATGATTCCTGTGCCAGCAAGTATGGACGTTCGTGGCTGGAACGAGACGTATCCTCTTAATGGAGCAGCATGGTCTCTTATGCTTGAGTATATTGCTAATATCTTGTATGTCTTCGTAATTCGTCATCTCGGTAAGTTGGCTCTGGGTATATGCGTGTTTGTTTTCGCTTTGCTGACTCTCTCGCTTACTTTCAATGTCGATCCTTTCGGCGTCTTTCCTGCAGAGGGCAATTATGCAGCATATACGGTCATTGGTGGTTGGGGGGTAGATCCGGCACAACTTTATATCGGCTTCACTCGTCTGCTTTACCCATTCTTCGTGGGCTTGCTCATCTGTCGCTGTGGCAAATTTATATCTCTCAAGGGCGGTTTCTGGTGGTGCGCTATTATAGTTGCTTTGTGCCAATGTATGCCTCGCGTTGGTGGCCCTGAGCCTGACAATTTCTGGATGAATGGTCTGTACGAGAGTTTGTGCATTCTCGTCATCTTCCCACTGGTCGTTGCTATAGGCGCTGGAAGCAAGGTGGTCGGCTCTAAGTCTCAAAAGTTATGCAAGTTCTTGGGCGAGATATCTTACCCTCTCTATATCACTCACTATCCGCTTGTCTATATGCAGATGGGGTGGGCTCTCGAACACAAGGATGCTCCTGTAGAGCAGCATGTCATGATGTCTGTTTGCCTTTTCTTTGTAGCTGTTGCTATCGCTTGGTCTGCTTTTAAACTTTATGATGAGCCTGTGCGTAAGTGGTTGCAAAATCGTATGTTTAGAAATTGATTTTTTCGTTACCTTTATAACCTGAATATTACCTTTTCTCCCCAAGGAGAAGTATTGTAATTTGTCAGTTTATACATTAGTCTTCATATTATGAATACAAAACCTTTTCATAATCTGCATCTGTCTACTTTGGGTATGGGAAATATGCGACTGCCTCAGAAGGGTGTCGCTTCTAATGCTCCTATAGATTGGGAGGCATCTGCCCAGATTATAGATTATGCTCTTGAGCATGGTGTTAATTATTTCGATACCGCATGGGTTTATAACAATGGTGAGTCTGAGCGTTGCTTGGGCGCAGCTTTAAAACGTCATGCCGCAGATAGAGATAAGTTCTATATAGCTGATAAGTTCAATATCGATGCTACTACCGATTATGATATGGTTTTCGAGGAGCAGTTGCGTCGTCTGCAGGTTGATTATATCGATTTCTATCTCATTCATTGCTTGATGGATAGTAATATCAATAGGTATATAGAGAGTGGCGCTATAGAGTAGTTTGAGGAGCAAAAGCGTAAGGGTCGTATCAAGTATCTGGGCTTTTCTAGCCATTCTAGTGTCGAGACTCTTCGTAGATTCGCTGATATTCGTCAGTGGGATTTCGCTCAGCTTCAAATCAATTATTACGATTGGCGTTACTCAGAGACTGTCAAGGAGTATAGTATTCTGGAGGAGCGTAATATCCCTTGCATGGTCATGGAGCCTGTGCGTGGAGGTAAACTGGCTGTTCTCCCTGAAAAAGCAGAAAAACTGCTCAAGACGGCTCATCCAGATTGGTCTATGGCAGCTTGGGCTATGCGTTTCGTACAGTCTCTGCCTAATGTGCTGGTAGTATTGAGTGGTATGAGTAATATGGAGCAGATTGAGGATAATGTCAAGACGTTCTCTTCTGATAAGCCAGGTCTTTCTGATGAAGATAAGGCTCTGCTTGATAAGGCTTGTGAGATGTTCCGCGCATATATACATGTGCCTTGCACTGGTTGCAGATATTGTACCGCTGAATGCCCTCAGCAGATTAATATACCTGAGTTTATCAGTGTCTATAATAAGTTCAAGGTCAATGGTACCTGGGGTATAAAGAGTGATCTTGAGAATATCGTTACCGAAGGTAAGCCTGCCGATTGTCTCCAGTGCGGAGCATGTATGAAGCATTGCCCTCAATCTATACAAATCCCCGATCTTATGGGTAATGTAGTCGATATGGTGAACTCTTTGTAGCACTCTTTCATTGTAATATTATGAGACTGTTGTATATGGGACTACTGATGATGATATGCAATATTCTGGGCTGTAATGCTCAGTCCCAGAATTTCAAAAGCCTGACTGTCGATGAGTATGCTAAGGTTATTGAGGATTCGTCTGTAGTCCGTCTGGATGTTCGTACGGCTAAGGAATTCGCCGATGGACATATTGTAGGAGCTTTGAATATAGATGTCCTTCAGTCTGATTTCGAAAGCAAGGCTCTGTCTTCTCTCCCTAAGGATAAGACTATTGCAGTAAATTGTCGAAGTGGCAGACGTAGTAAGAATGCAGCCAATATACTTGCTAAGAATGACTATAATGTCGTAGAACTCGATGCGGGCTATACTGCATGGGTTAAAGCAGGTATGCCTGTAACGAAGGAGTAGCCTTTGTCGCTTCTCTGACATAATATCTAAGTTTGTGCAGTTGTCGCTCTTCAATT
>JAKSLC010000166.1 GCA_024401415.1 Bacteroidales bacterium
TACACTCTAGCACGCTTCAGGTGGAAATTGATGTAAGGGTCAAAGAAACCATATCCTCCAACACTTTCCTTTCTCTGAGCACAATATTGCATAAGAGCCGGCATATATTTAGGTGCGTAATATTTGGAATTGAACCTCACATCGAATCCGATTTGGAGAGTCAACACATCGAACAAAAAAGCCTCGTAGAAATTGGAAGCCTGGAGAGAAAACTCTGGTAGAGGCATTATCGAATCATTTGACGTATGCTGCCAAGCCATACGTACGATACTGTTGAAGCCGATAATGGAAAAATGCTTTTCTCCGTATACGCCCATTACCTTTATGGCTTTATCGTCGAACTGTGCTGGCTTGCACTCTTCATTGAAATAGATCCAATCATTCAGTATGCCACCAAAAGCGTACACGTTGAGGCGCAGGTCGGGAATTCTTATTCCACTCTCGAACTTTGAGGACTCGTATTGACCGAAATTATTGCTCCATTCAAAATGGTTGGAATAGTACTCTTTCTCGAGATACTCTGGTGAACGACGTTCGAACCATGCCTTGCCATAGAAGTCGGTTTTATATTTGAGTATTGGGAAAGTAATATTTACTTCTCCATTTGCCTCAACGTCTCCGTTACGGTTTTTGCCGAGGTATGCAAGAACACCAGCTTTCCAGCGGAGGTTCTCACCAACGTTCTTAAATATCTGACCACCTAAGTATGTACTGACCTCGTTTTCCGCCTTGCTTTTGTGAATAATAATGACTTTGTTATTTTCGCCAACAGTTGGATTAACAACATTACCAGCCTTAAGGGCATTACTTTTATCGTCTTCAATTATTTTCTCTGGCTGATCATCTCTTCTGTATCTACGGACATCGACACCAAAGAAAGCACGAACTCCAAACTTCAACACGCTATTGAAATCCTCAGTCATCTTTAGTTCGAACTCATTCTTATACTCATAGTACTTACGGTTGTCTCGTGTCTTATGTTCGTCGATATTCCTAATAGCAAAAGAATCATCTTCTTTATAACTATCAAGATTTGACATCATGAAATGAGAGTGATTCTTATGAACAGTCAAGGTATGACGAGCCACGATAGGAGCTATTTCGATCTCATTGCTATCATTATCCAGTCGGGTTATATGAGCAAGATCAAACATATGGGATAGTTTCAACTCATAAGTTGACATTTTATTCAATGCATCGACATCTGATAACCTTACAGGCATATCTTCTGCTGAGTCGTATTTCTTCTCCCCTGCTGGCAAATTCTTATCATGGAGCTGAAGCACACTTTTTCTATCTACGAGACCACCATTCTCATTAATTTCTGAATGATTGTACTGTAGATTCAGGTAATAGTGGTAATAATCGCCATCGTATGAGTTCCACATACGGAACCTGCTTTGATCGGTACGTTGATTAGCATACATACCGATAGAAGTTGACAATGAGTATTGAAAGCCTACATTGGCACGACGATTGATATTCTGAGTAAAAATGGCGTGAACGTACTCCTCTGAGCGACGTTTAGGATAGCCCATCTGGTATGCAAGATTGGTATAAGGAGTGAGCGTATTGTAGAAAATCATCTGATCAGACTGAGGTATATAGTCGAGCAGAGAATTATAGAAAATATTACCATCATGCTTTCGTATTGTAGGGAAGAAACGGCTCTGATAAGGAGAGCCCAAGACACCCAAGGTAACATTCATAATATTATTTTTCCAGATAGGATTATTTATCTGGTGAAGGTTCAACAGAGTATCGACAGGAATGGTATCTGCCAGAGACATACCGTCTATCATTCTCCAAGCCTTAACATTAGGCTCTATGTCAACCTTTTTAGAATCGCTACCTGACGACTGATTTTGAGTCGAATTATTGCGAGATATGCCTCTATTAGCAAGAGACTGCTGGGCGTACGTCCCAATAGCAACACTTGCCAACAATAATACGATAAGTACTAATTGCTGGCAAGAACTTATTATATGGTTATGTTTTTGCACTCTACCCTTGGATTTCTATAATTTCGAATGGCAAACCTTCCGCTAAGTCTTTATAATCTTCACCTGCTTCATGCATATCAATGAAACGCTCACAATAGTACCATTCCACGCTAATGGCATCACCTGCTTCATGACGCTCGAGCAAGTAGCGGAAAATCTCAAGAATACATTTAGAGCTACTGGTATTGAAATATTCAAGATTGAATACTACCAACAACTTTTCAGTAGGTATCTCGTTCTTGATACGAGCTATCACATTACGATAGAATCCTACAGCATCATCCATAAAGGAACGGCCTTCTATGGTTAGTGTATTCTCATCGTAGGATATATGAGGATATCTCTCTTCAGCGTCTGAAAAAACGAGCACGATATATTGATTTTAATATTGTAATTCGCGTAATGGCATACATCGGATAGGACAAGGATGTGGATTGATGATTAATCATCAATCTCTTCAAGTTCCACTGGCACATACTTAAGAAGGTCGCGGAACTCTTCAGCAGCATCTCTCATATCTTCGTCATCAGTCTTGTACGACCACTTGATATGACAATCATTACCAGCCAAATGCTTCTTATCTACCATGAATAGGATATCCATGATACATTTAGAACTACTTGTATTGAAGAAATCAAGACCAATCTCGACTTGCAATGGTCCTTGATGTTCTTCAATAATACGTTTAACTGGCGCGTAGAACTCTGCAGAGTTCTCCATATAAGATCTACCCTGGATGGTAAAAACTCCATCTTGATATGTAATAGTTGGTGTACGGTCTGACCCTGGAATTAATGCGTTCATAATAGGCTCTTTAATATCTTCTTCCTTGCAAAGATAGAAGATAAATTCAAATCACGTATATCCTCACAAGGAAATTTAACACGAATAGTAACTTTTGTCATTATGCCGCAACAAATAACAAGAAAAAGTAGTATACTTGCTACTCGAGAATGGGCACGAACATGACGCTTAGGGTGTTTAAGTTTGCCCCCACAAAATAACATATTTCGAGGATTAATATAAATTTGATTTTGATGAAGATGAAGGCCAAAACTCTCATTTTGAGTATCAGTGCTTCTATCGTAGCGCTATCGTTTACTAATTGTACAACTATTGATTCAGGATCAGTAGGTATCCGCTTTTTGAAATGGGCATCGGACTCGGACCGGCAGGGTGGAGTTATAGAGACTTGTAATGGTTGGGTATGGTATAATCCTATCACGCAGGACATTTTTGAGTATCCAGTATTCGTTCAGCGTAAGACATATGAGCCTTTTGCTGTGAATGCGAAGGATGCTTCGACATTTACCATGGACCCTACTATAGCGTATCGTCTTGACAGAGAAAAAGCTACTCAGGTGTTTACCAAGTACAGGAAGTCTCTAAAAGAGATTGAGGACGGGTATATCCGCACTTGTATTTATGAGGCATATCGTACTTGTGCCAACCAGTACACCAGTGATTATCTGATGGCAAATCGTGGTGAGTTTGAGAATGAAGTACGAAAGCGCCTTGAGATGTCGCTTTCCAGTGAGGGCTTCATTGTTGAGGAGTTTACATCACAGATTACGCCACCACAGTCGTTGGCTAATGCTATCAATGCGAAGAATGAGGCTGTTCAGAATGCATTAAAGGCTGAGAACAAGGTCAAGGAGGCTGAGGCTGAGGCGAAGATTGAGATTGCCAAGGCGGAGGGAGAGGCCAGAGCTTTGAAGATTAAGGGTGATGGCGAGGCATACTACAATAGGGTGGTTGCCGAGTCACTCAATAAGTTATTGGTAGAGCAGTATGCTGTTGAGAAGTGGGACGGAAAGTTGCCAGAGTATATGACAGCTGGTAGCGAGGCTCCGTTTATTCACGTAAAATAGATCAGTATATCATAAAACAAAAAGGCGTCACTAAGAATGACGCCTTTTTGTTTTCTCATATACATCTACTCATCATCCAAATATCTTAGAAAAGAATCCTTTCCTCTTCGATGGTTCTGGAAGAGGATTCCCATCTGGACAGAGGGTGTGATATATCTCTCCCCATGAAGGGAGGCCGCCAATATTACGATCATCTATGAAAATATCAGCTGTCAACTTCCTGGGATTTTCTGGATTCGAGATATCCTCTCCAGGATAGTTTGCATTGATAGCGTAGAACTCCACTCCATTCTTACGGCACAGTTCTACTGCATCATCGAGAAGTTTACCCGTACGACAAGTCCACAATGTGAGAAGATAATCTTTCTTCTGTAATGCCCGCAATGTATCGAAAGCGAACATCAGGGGCTTACCCATCTCCGGATATTTATTCTCCACTATTGTTCCATCAAAATCTACTGCTATTATTTTCTGCATAGGCTACGATTTTTACCTTATTCGTGATAGATAAATTTTTCAGATGGATAAGAGAATAGCATCAAGACTGCCAACATAGCAAAGAGGTAGACACAATTCATCTGACAGGTAATTACATACAATATACCCGCTAAAATACTACATACCGACAATGTCCAGATACGAATAGTATATGCTTTGGAAACCATACGTTCACCCTCCTCTTCCTCTACATCTGCTGCTTTATTCGTAGTTCGTCTTAACCAATAAGAAGACAAAGGCACCACTACCAAGACAACTATGAAATAAACAGACATTATAGACGCAGCAACCTCATCACTGACATAAGGCATATTTTTAGCTAAAAAAGCTAACGCAAATATCAAGATTGGAATAATTGTAGCAAAGAGGAATGTCTTTCTTAATCTTTGAAGCATAATATTATATTGTTTTTCGTTATACAGTATATGGAACGCGGTTAACCAAAGAACGACCTAAAGTCACCTCGTCTGTGTATTCTATCTCGTCACCTATAGCTACACCTCGAGCAATGGTTGTCAGCTTCACATTATAAGGAGCCAACCGACGATAAAGATAAAAGTTAGTCGTGTCGCCCTCCATTGTTGTTGACAGAGCCAAGATTACCTCATCAGCCTCATGTGCACTGACTCTAGCCTCGAGAGAATCTATATTCAACTCCTCTGGACCGATTCCTTCCATAGGGGCTATTACTCCGCCCAAGACATGGTAAACACCATTGTATTGCTGGGTGGCTTCTATTGCCATCATTTCTCGTCTAGATTCTACCACACAGATCGTCCTATGGTCTCGCTAAGGATTGGCGCACACTACACATTG
>JAKSLC010000167.1 GCA_024401415.1 Bacteroidales bacterium
CATCTTTGCAATCATGTCTGCTATATTATGCTGCACCAATGGGTCTGTATGATAAGGACGACCAGCCAAAAGGATGGTCATTCTTCCCTCTTTTTCTGCTTTATTGTATACCTCAGTATTCTTTGCTCTCAAACCTTCGCCCCACGCATCCCAATCTCTTATTGCTTTCATAACAGCCGCCTTTGCAGTGCTCTTCTTTACGCCAAGAGTCTTCAAATAGGCAACAATCTGCTTGAGCATCAGTTCATTGTTCTTAAACGCAACAATAGGCGAATCTATAGGTACATCAACCTCAATAGCACTATCTACAACATCTGGATAACCAATGATAATAGGACAGTTGAATGAGTTGTATGAGTTCTCATCCTCTACTCTCTCATACACTACGCGAGGGAAGAAGATTCGGTCTACCTTCATCTGAGCTAGCTCATAGATGTGACTATGAACAAGTTTTGCAGGGAAACAGATATTATCAGACATCACAGAGTGTACACCCTTTTCATAATCGTGATATGTCGAAGTAGGGCTCAACACCACCTGTATTCCGCACTCTTCGAATAGCGACTTCCAGAAAGGAAACTCCTCAAACATATTCAAAACTTGAGGAATACCTATCTTCAACTTTGGCTCACTAATATGTGCCAATTCTGATTTGAAGAGCGAACGATACTTATAATCGCTCATATTTATGCCCTTATACAGAGCGTTTGCGCCATTTGTAAATATCTTCTCGCACTTATTTCCCGAATAGAATTTCTGACCTGTCTGAAATTTATATCGTGTTATCTGGCACTGATTCTCACAACCCTTACACTGAAGTGAATCCAACTCATAATTGGCAGCCTGCATGATAGTATCCAACGGACGTGCATCAACTTGTGCCTTGCCTACCTGTTCAGCAGCATATAGAGCACAACCATACGCTCCCATCAACTCTGGGATATTATTGCGATAAACGTTACGTTGCGTAAGATTCTCAAACGCTTTAACAATGGCATCGTTACGCATAGTACCACCTTGAAGCACTATGTTGCCGCCCAACTCATCATAATTCTTAATCTTCAATACCTTGAAGAGACAGTTCTTGACTACCGAATATGCCAGACCGGCTGAGATATCACTGAGAGAATACCCCTCTCTGAGCACTTGCTTAACCTTAGAGTTCATAAATACGGTACAACGTGTACCAAGATCGCATGGAGTCTGACTCTTGCATGCCTCTTGAACGAACTCTGTTATCTCACAGCCTAAAGTCTGAGCGAAAGTCTCTATAAACGAACCACATCCAGACGAACAAGCCTCATTAATCTCCATACGGGTCAGAATGCCGTTCTCTACATATATGGCCTTCATATCCTGACCACCAATGTCGAGGATAAATGAGACATTAGGACAGATATTCTGTGCTGCGACATAGTGCGCCATTGTCTCAATCATGCCATAGTTCAGAGAGAATGCTGCCTTGATAAGATCCTCGCCATAACCAGTTGAGCACCCTGCAGCTATCTTTACATCTACACCCTCCTGCTCTGCTTGCGCCTTTAGCTTGTTTAATCCGACAGATACTGCCTCAACAGGATTTCCGCCATTATGGGCATAGTGCCTGAACAATATCTTACCATCAGGGTCGGTAAGTACTATCTTGGTAGTAGTAGACCCGGAATCAATACCTAAATAGGCAGGTCTGCCATTCAAATCCTTAAGTGTACCGAACTTTATATCGCTCTCAGATTTTTTCTTCTGCCAATCAGCGTAATCTTGTGCATCCTTGAAAACAGGAGGCATCTGAACTGTATAGTTGTATTTTTTCTTCTCTATACCTCTAGAATCTCGCTCTACATCCGACTCATAGAGAAGAGTTTTTAAACTTCCAACTGTATAACGCTTAGAATCATCAAACGTAATAGCCGTACCCCATGCAGGAACATAGTTGGCATGTTCCAAATGCAGGATATCTTTATCTATATCAAGCTGGAAATAATCGGCTATAGCCTTGCGCAACGAAGGCAGGAATGTAAGCGGACCACCACACATCATAACTGTAGGTCGCACCTGACAACCATGACTCAAAGCGCTGGCAGTCTGCACTGCTACAGCTCGGAAGATACTTGCTGCTATATCTTCTTTGGTAGCATTTCTTGCTATAAGATTCTGAATATCAGTTTTCGAGAATACGCCACAACGAGATGCTATAGGGTAGATAATCTTGGCATTCTTCGCTAAATTATCCATCTCTGACACCTCAACGCCTAAACAGAGTGCCATCTGATCTATAAACGCACCTGTACCACCAGCACAGTTGCCATTCATTCTTAGATCAGTTACCTGTCCTCCTGATAGATATACAATCTTAGCATCTTCTCCACCGATATCTATAATCGTTGTAACATCAGGATGTAATTTCTTAGTAAATTCAGTAGCAGCTACCACCTCCTGTACGAAGTGGAGCCCACACCTTTCTGCCATTCCTAGACCTACACTGCCTGTAACAGAGAATGTAAATTCATCATCTTTCAATATCTCTGACATCTTCTCGAGGAAGATTCTGACTACTGCCTGAGGATTAGCTTGGTGTCGCTCATATTGAGCATATTCAAGTTGGCCGTTCTCCGCCAACATAACAATCTTAGCCGTGGTAGACCCGACATCTAGACCTATTCTGTGCACTTTCTGATTTGCCATTCAAAATTGTGAATCAATCTTTGTGCTGTGTCTTACGAAAGAACGGCCTTTTTGTTACTATTTCTTATCTTCTATTAACTTAACGTTATCAATAACAATATTTTGCGCCGTTTCGGAATCTATCTTATTTCCCTCTTTCGTGTATACAATAGTTGAATTCTTTATCTCTATATCATGAATGCAGTTCAAGGTATTAATACCTACCATCTTTATAGCGGTTTTAGCTCTATGACAAACTACATTCTCAATATGGATATCGGTGAATTCTGGTACATTTTTAGGATTCTTAGACAAAACAAACTCTTGCGCCTTTGTACCTGCATGTAGGTTTTGATAATCACACTGTACCACAATAGCCTGATCTGTAATATCTGCCATGAAGATATCTTTTATGAAGATATTCTCTGTCTTACCGCCTCTGCCGATACCGCTCTTGAATCTCAACCCGACATCAGTTCCTAGGAACTTACAATCTCTGACAACAATATTTCTCATTGCTGTAACAGCTTCACTGCCAACAACAAATCCGCCATGAGCGTGATATACTGTATTATCGACAATAAGGATATCTGACACACCATTAACCAATGCCTTGGTCCCCTTGTCTTCTCCACTCTTCATACAAATACCATCATCACCTACATCAATGGTACAATCTTTTATGAGTCCTACGCTACAATCAGAGAAATCCAAACCATCGCCATTCTGTGCATTCCAAGGACAACGGATAGTAATACCATCTGCAATCACATTCAGACAATTACAAGGATGCACGTGAAATTTTGGAGCATTCTGAAATGTCACGCCCTCAAACAGTACATTCTCACAGTTAGTAAAACGAACGAGATCATTTCTCATACCTTCTTGCTTCACTGGCTCATCAGCTATATTTGGGTAACCCGACTTCATATCCCATGGGTACCAAAGTTCACCATTGTCTCTAGCAACACCACCCATAGCCTCAAATCGTTTCCACTCCACATCAGAGACCTTTACTCTTTTTACTGGTCGCCACTGAGCACCATTACCATCTATCAGCCCCTCACCAGTAATGCCGATATTTTTCCTTTTCGAAGCACGAATACAGGCATTTACTCTCTTTGCATTGTCATCATCATCAATATAAAGACTCTTATCTGAAGAAAACATGATTATTGCGTTTTTCTCAAGATGTAGATCTATATTGTCTTTTAATGCTATAGGGCCAGTAAGCCATACACCTTTAGGTACAATTAAGTGACCACCTCCTAGTTTGTTTAATTTACTTATGGCTTTCTCAAAGGCTTGAGTACAGAGAGTAACGCCGTCACCCACTGCGCCAAAATCCGTAAGTTCTACTTTATTGTCAGGGAACTCGACTGGTGCTACCTGCTTAATATCTATAGGTAACTTTTCATAAAGATTAGAATAGGTCTGAGCTTTAATGCCTGCAAACAGAGCCAGGCTGACTAACGTAGTAACAATTATTCGCTTCATAACATTTGTGCATAGAATTTGTTCATATATATACATACAATAAGGGTAGGAAAACTTATTTATAGTCATCCTACCCTTATTGTAAGCTATTTATTTTGCGAGCGCCTGTGTATCGAGGGCAATCATAAGCTCCTCATCTGTAGGAATTACGCAAACTGTAACCTTAGAATCTGGAGTTGAGATTATAGCTTCATCACCTTGAATCTTGTTATTCTTCTCAAGATCAAGTTTTACGCCCATAAACTCAAGTCCTTTACAAGCTGCCTCACGAGCATTTTGCTTGTTCTCTCCAACACCACCTGTGAACACGATGATATCAACACCACCCATAGCAGCAGCATACGCGCCAATCTGCTTGCGCAAACGGTAGAAATACATCTCCTGAGCAAGGCGTGCGCGGTCATCACCTGCATCTCGCAATGCCTGTATCTCTCGCATATCACTTGTCTTTCCTGATATACCGAGAAGACCCGACTTCTTGTTCATTATAGTATCCATCTCCTCTGCTGTAAGGTTGGCATGCTTCATGATGTATGGGATAATTGCAGGGTCTATCTCACCACAACGTGTACCCATCATGATACCCTCGAGAGGAGTCAAGCCCATCGTTGTATCAACACACTTGCCATCTACTACAGCTGAATATGAGCCACCATTTCCAACGTGACAGGTAATAATCTTCTTACCCTCTGGCTTAACACCTAGGAACTCACATACTCTTGCTGAAACGTATCTGTGACTTGTACCATGGAAGCCATAACGACGTACACCGTACTTCTCATAGAACTCGTATGGAAGTGGATACATATATGCGTAGTCAGGCATTGTCTGATGGAATGCTGTATCAAATACACCAACTTGAGGAATATTTGGAAGCAATGCCTTAACAGCATTTACACCCTTAAGGTTAGCTGGGTTATGAAGAGGACCTAGATCGTTGCAAGAAGCGAAGATATCAAGAACCTCCTGAGTAAGAATGCTTGACTTAGTAATCTTAGAACCTGCATGAAGCATACGATGGCCAACAG
>JAKSLC010000168.1 GCA_024401415.1 Bacteroidales bacterium
CTCGTCTTTATATTTAATGGTAACTTCACCACCGGTATATGAATATTTTATGGCGTTCGATAGCAGGTTTAATACAATGCACGATAGCATTTCAGGATCGGCATAGACCATTATTCCATTGTCGTATGGTATTGCAAATGTAATGTTCTTCTGTTTCGCCGTCAGACTCAGCATGTCTATTGCCTCTGTGACAACCTGACATAGATTTACTGCTTCTGGTTTAGGCTTGACGTCTCCCATTTGCAGATGTGTCCACGCTAATAGGTTGCTTAGTTGGTCCACCTGTCTTACCGCACTGCCGTATGCCTGCATCAGATATCGTTTCTGGTCCTCTTCGGCTAGCTCGTCTTTATTCTCGATTATATATTGCAATGTATCTCTCTGCTCGATAGCAGGGCTTTTCATCTCTGATGAAATGACAGAAAACACTTTGTTTCGTGTATCTTGCAGATGTTTTACAGCTTTATTGCGTTTGCGAATACCCTTTATCGTAACTATCATCAGCGTTGCTAATAGCATACCCATTATTACGATTATGATAGCGACTTTTGTCCATAGACTCCTTCTTTCTTGTTCAAAAGATCTTTTGCCCATCTTGATTTGTTGTTCTCGGGATTCTTTCTCTCTCAAGTACATCATTTGGGCATTGCTGAATGTGTTGGATTGTAATCCTTTACGGATAATCTCGCTCAATGCTATCGACTGCTCTACCTCTTTGAGCGCGCTCTTTAGGTCTCCTTTCTGTCTGTATAATTCTGCGAGCAACTCATGTGCCTCCTCAAGATATTCCATCGCATCTGTATGTGTTGCAATATCTCTGGCACTCACTAAGTATTTCTCTGCCTCTTCTAGGTCGCCCAATTTAAAGTATACTCTGCCCAACGAAACGCACGATACAAGCCAGTGCCATTTGTCCGACGAGGAGATGAGCATATCGTAACTCCTTTTATATCTCACTTTCGCAGAATCTAGCAAATCCTGATCCTCAAATAATGATCCAAAG
Source organism: Bacteroidales bacterium (assembly GCA_024401415.1). GTDB lineage: Bacteria > Bacteroidota > Bacteroidia > Bacteroidales > Marinilabiliaceae > W3P20-009. The sequence goes on from JAKSLC010000168.1 coordinate 1,004, forward strand.
TGGTTGTGGCATAAGGCTAGACCTAGTTGAGACCCACATTGTTCGTTTTTCATGTACGACAATGAGTAGTAATGAAAGGCTGAGTCGTATTTTAGTTCGTCTTGCATTATAGATCCCAAATTGGCATAGTTGATGGCCAACCCTACGTCGCTTCCTATCTCTTTTTCTAATACTAATCCCAATTTGAAGCATCTCTTGGCCTCTGTGTTGTTGTGCATAGACAATGCAATATTTCCTATACCATTATACGCGTATGTTAGGTTCTTCATGTTAGAGAAGCTGGTTGAATCGCTATATACCCCAGCTATTGCCAACGCTTTATAATGACATTCCAATGCGTCTGTCAATGCTCCAATGCGTCTGAAGTTGGTGCCTAATTCGTTGAGCTCTTTTACTATCTCTACAGTATCTTCTATCATTACTGCTTTGTCATAGGCAATTTTAGCATAATCAATTGCTTTCGAGAAGTTAGCCTCGTGGCGCATCTTTACAGACATCAAGCGGTTTGCTATAAGTCCTCGCAAGAAGAGTGTATCGGAAGTATTTTTGGAAGTGACGTTTGCTGCTACCTTGAGTTTCGATTCCGGTAGTTTGCTCATCTCTTTTTCTATTTCGTTCTTGAGCTCGTCAGAAAAACGTGCGTTGCTTCCCTTGCGCCCATTTGAGTCGCAAGAATACAATAATACGCTTGCTAGAATTGTTGCAAGCAGTAATATTTTAATGTCTATGTGTTTTATTGTCATATACCGTTAGTCTTTTGGCATGAAAATTGCATATTGTCTATATGCGTTTTTCATAATTTTTTCAGAGTTTTATTTGGTTAACGTATTAGCCTTGTCGAGATCCGTGAGGATATCTGCAGGGCTTTTTTTATCTACCATCTTAAAATATATTGTTCTTTCTGCGCACCAGAGCGTAATACTACAATTCCCATACGCATCAGATCTATTGTCGTTGTTACCTCTTTCATTTGGCATATCTCTTTCCAAGCTTTTGACATGCCTGAATGGAGATGTATATCATCCAGCACAACCCTCATATTATGATCTGCTACCGATATCAGTTTAGTTAAGTAGCGCATGGTGGCTTCGTAAGTATGGTTGCCATCTAGGTATACCATCACTTGTTTCCCTTTGATTGCTTCTAGTATGTTCGGCAAAACATCGTCAAATGCTCCGGTAATCAATTTGACATTTTCTATGCCGTGTTTTACTAGTGTTGATTCTGCTACTTTGGAGCACTCCGGACTGCCCTCTATTGATAGTACTTCTACATTTACGCCGCTGCCTAATGCTAAATAGGCAGTGCCGACGCCTAATGATGTGCCAAATTCTATGACCATATCTGGTTTATAGTCTGCCGCCAACCTAGAGAGCAGCATTCCGCTCTTTTCGTCAACGGCTGCTCTGCGGACTATCTTTGCCACTACACCATCTTTTGCCTTGCCTGTGCCTAGATCGTTCAATGGAATACGATTCTTATTCTTCAGCAATTCTTTGCGATATTTACGTACACGCTGACGAAGTTCTTTGTCGTTCAGTTTGTCTGTAGAAATCACATGGCGTTGAAGGTGGTATACGTATGGACTGTGTATGCCAAATCCTCGCCAGTGCTTGGCTTTGACAAAATGTTGTACACACTTGGTTATATAATGTATGTGAATCATTATAGCTATTTGTTTATCCTTCATCTTCTGCTATAGGGAAGTAGAAGAGGAATGTTGAACCGAAGTTCAATGTGCTCTTCACCCATATCTGTCCGTCTAGCATTAGAATAAGATTCTTGCATATGTTGAGTCCAAGTCCTAATCCAGGATATAAAGTCTTGTTGTTATTCAGTTTCCTGAATGGTTCAAAGATAATATCTATTTTGTCAGCAGGCATGCCTATACCCGTATCTTCTACAGATAAAAGTAATACTTTGTTAGCAGTTGGCAATGTGTAGGTCTTAGGGAAGTCGAATTGTCTTAAATCTTTCCTTTCTACAACGGCTGCAGTAATTGCCACATGTCCTTTATCTGTGAACTTAAATGCGTTATATACTAGGTTTATCAATATCTGCTTAAATCTGTCTCTATCCAGATACAATACTACATCTGATACCTTTGATGAGGTGTTAAGTAGAAACTCTACATCTGGTTTCTTCTTCTCCACTAAAAGCATCTTGTATATATCCTGCAGGTCTTTCAAAACAGGGAATACTGTGAGGTTGATACGCATTTGACCTGTTTCAATGCGTGACACATCTAGCAGATCCCCCAAGAGTGTAAGTAGTGAATTGGCGCTCTCCCTGATCAGATGGGCAAACTCAGCACATTCCTCCTTGGTACATGTAGGGTCGGACAATAATTTTGAGAAACCTACGATGCAGTTCATAGGGGTGCGAACCTCATGGCTCAAGTTCGCAAGGAAGGCAGACTTGAGGTTGCTTGCTTCCTCTATTCTTGCCTTCTCTCTCTCAAGGTCTGCTGTGCGTTCTTTTACCTGAACCTCCAGATTCTCGGTAAGAGCTCTAAGGTCTTTGTTTTGCTTTTCAACTCTATCTTGTGCAATTTTTAGGCGGGAACAAGTTAAGTTTAGCTCTATGGTTTGTTTGCTAATCTCTTGTTCCAGCTTTTTCTTCTTATTCCGCTGTATTCTAGAACTGGCATACCATCCTGTGACTATTATGATTAAAAAGATAGCTGCTATTATGGATTTAAACCATTTTTCTTGGTAGAAATAGACATCTTTATATATGTAATACTTGCGAGTGTCAGCGAGGACTATTTCGTTGGTATATATCGGTTTAGTACGGAGTTCTATGACGTTCCATCCAGCATCGAGATTGGATAATACGATAGGAACCGATGTGTTGGTCTCTCTCCATAAAGGATCCCCTTCTCGGCGCCATTCAACTACATTAGTTTCCGATTTGGAATAGTTGAGTACTCGTGTAGCTAGTTTGACTGAACGGATTCCTCGTGGTACCATTAGCACACTATCGTTATTTGTCGTCTCCCAGGTCCTAGTGAGGACGTCTGTTTCGACAGACTGTGCGTCCATGTATTGGTACTCAACTACTTCTGGTATAGGAAAATAATCATTGGAAGCAAAGTTCTTAACTGAGAATTCTACAAAGCTGTGCTCGCCAGATACTAGCATACTCCCATCTGCAGATTCGCATGCTCCGAAATTCTGTATCTTTCTCGGAATCCTATATGCTTGATTGGAATATTCGTATGTGCGACCGTCTGTATTGTTTATACATGCTAGGCCATACTCTGACCCAACCCATATATTCTTATAGTTATCTACGAATAGTGTTTGTGCTGCGTATGAGAAGAACGGCGAATACTCTATTTTTTGTAGTTTTGCTCTGTCTGGTAAGTAGTAGTACAATCCGTTACTGCCCAACAGCCATAATTCTCGTTGCCCACCATCTCGATATATTACTCTCAGATCCTTAAATGTTATATTCTCGTCAGTTCCTTCTGGTAAGTTGTCGTGCCATATAAAAACATCGTTAGCTACATTGTACTCAATAAGAGATTTGCGTCCGTGTGCTATCCATAGAAGCGAGTCTCCATCGGCACAGATAGACTTGACAGAACTGCTTACTTCTTCTCCCTTGGATGATATTTTTTTGCGATGATACTTATAGGTGTCCAAATCCAGTAAGACTAGTCCTTCATTGTCACACCATACTAATTTGTTCCCCATTGGCTGACATAACTGGGTCTTTATGTAAAGGTCCCCGTTATATACCAATCTTGACTTCTCTGTCACAGGGTCGTATTCAAAAATACTCTTCTTTTCTGATATATATACTTTCCCTGTGTGGGGGGCGTAGATAGGGTCAATACGAGTTTCATTTTCATGAAGTAATCCATTAAGCGTCTCTTTCTCAAACTTGGCTGAGTTGTTTCGCTTGTGGTATAGGTCTTTAAGTTAGGATAACCAATCCCCACCTTGGCCGTCTTTTATTACGTTCAAGACGTTGCCCTCTACTATATCACAATACTTGTATATGTCTTCTTGAAGTTTTGTGAATGGAATAATATTCAAGCGGATTTCTGGCTGATATTTATTCAATTTCCCCAGTAAATCCTTAAGTTTTTCGATA
>JAKSLC010000169.1 GCA_024401415.1 Bacteroidales bacterium
TAATGATTGGTGGAGCCACGGCGTCGGATATACACACCTCTCTCCGTATTGCGCCTGTCTATAGCGCTCCTGTAGTCTATACCATAGACGCCAGCAAGAGCGCATGGGTCACTCAATGTCTCGTGAATAAGGATCCTAAGTTCCTCGCCGATTTGGCTGAGCATCAAGAATCTCTTCGTAAGGCAGAGGCAGAAAAGAATATTCCAGAGCCAAAGAACACACAAAAGAATACAGCCTCGCTGTTCGATTGGTCGAATGAGCCAATTCAGGCGCCTTCTGTATCTCGCATAGTATTGGACGATATTGATCTTAATCTGCTTATTCCTCATATTCATTGGGCTATGTTCTTGGCAGCATGGAAGACTAAGGTAGGCCCGGAGGGGGATAAGTTGATAGCTGATGGTAAGGCGATGTTGGCTCGTATGGTTAGTGAGAAACTCACTGTGGCTCGTGCCGTGGTAGAGTTCTTCCCTTGTAATGCAATAGATAATGAAAATGTTGAGTTGTATGCAAGTCATAAGGCTCCTAATGGCTGTGGATGCATAGAGTGTTCGCTTCAGTCTACTATACTTCGTAAGCGTCAGCCTAAAAATCAGATATGTACACTCCATTTCCCTCATACATCAGCTAAGGGCAACTCTTTGGCTGAATATATAGCTCCTGCAGATAGTCATCGTACCGACTATATAGGTATGTTTGCCGGAACTACTGGTATAGGTCTGCAGACTAACATTGACAAGTTGCGTGCCGAGGGCGATGATTATAATGCTTTGATGCTTCAGCTCTTGGCAGACCGCCTTGCCGAGGCTCTGAGTGTCTATTTGCAAGAAACTTATTCTCCTAAAGGTATACGCCCAGCTATAGGTTATGCTATCTGCCCAGAACACGAGCAGAAGAGTACTCTTTTCAACCTCCTCGACGTAGAGTCTTCTATAGGTATTTCTCTCACAGAAAGCTTAATGATGACACCTGTTTCTAGTGTGTGTGGTTATTATTTTTCTAGGGGAGAGTATTAATTTGTCATAATAATGATATATTTGCAAACCTACGGTATAATATTTTCGTAAGAATAAACACTATGGAAAAATATATACAACAACTCATAACGGATAACACTAGAGTCATTATTCCTGACTTTGGTGCTTTTATTCGTCCTCAAGGTGAAGGAGAAGTGATGTTCAATCAGTTCCTTTCTTTTGATGATGGTATGCTCGTAGATGCTGTTAAGTCTGCTGAAAATATCTCTGATGACGAGGCTAAGTCTCGAATCGCTGCATACGTAGAGACTATCAAGAATAAACTTAATGCAGGTGAATCTATATCTATAGAGGGAATCGGCGTATTCCGTATGGATGATAATCATATTGTAATGGACAATAGCGAGCATAAGTCTCCTATTATAGATATCCAGACATCGAAAACAGAAGAGGCTCCAGCAGCTGCCTCTACTCCTCAGTCTCAACCTACAGTTGTGGTTAATAACTACTCCGAAAAGAAAAACTATTTGTGGCTTTATATCATAGGTATAGTCCTTCTTTTCTTGTTGGGAGTATATGTCTGCTTGTTTGTCGTTAACAAGGAGAATGCAGTATATGAATATTTTTATGGTGTAGAACAGGTAGAAGAAGAGGTTGAAGTGCCTGAAGTAGCACCAGAACCAGAACCTGAGCCAGAACCAGAACCTGCCCCTGTTCCTACTGCTGAAAAACGATACAATATCATCGTTGGTAGCTATAATGATATGGCATCTGCAAATGCGCGTGTAGAGTATCTTAAGGGTAAGGGTTTCAATGAGGCTTTCACTATTACTCGTAATATCAACGGCCGTACTAAGTATATGGCAGTTATCGAGAGCCATGATAAACTCCCAACCGCTGAGCGTCGTCAGGAGGAAATCGTAGATACATATCGCATAGAAAGTTGGATTACTAACGCAGGCGAGTAATCGCTATATTGGTTTGATAACCTACCTTTCTTACATACATAGTTGGCTTCGCCTAATACCAGATACGGTATCGGACGAAGCCAATCTCGTTTCTTCTTCCTCTCCTCTTATTACTATAGGTGTCGCTCTTCATAATGAGGAGTCGGTAGCTGGTAGTTTGGTATTATCTCTCTCTCAACTGGTATCGCCAAAGATTTTGGTTCTGGACCATTGTTCAGATAGTACATTGTCTGTTATAAATTCGTCTCTCTCAAATCTCACAGATAATCAAAAAAGTCTGTTCTCCATTCTGATAAATGATGGCCCTCAAGGGAAAAAGTTCGCCCAGCATCTATTGGTGGAGGCTGCTAAAACTCCTTATGTTCTGGCAACAGATGCAGACTGTCTCTTATCTGCCCTGTGGGAGCAGTCCGTTCTTTCTCATATCAGCAGACATAGGCCAGATTTGTTGCTTCTGCCTGTAGGTGTCCATAACATTGACTCCTCTTTGCGAGATACGTTATTCTCTATCGATTTTCTTTCTCTTCAAATGGCAACTATCGGTTGCGCTTTGTCAGGAAGACCTACAATGGCTAATGGCGCAAATATCTGTTTTTCTAAGGATTTGTATCTATCGCATAATGCCAATACAGATTATGCCTCGGGTGATGATATGTTCTTGCTTTCAGAGGCTAAACGACTGAATAAGTCTGTAGAGTATTGCTATAATCCTGATGCTATAGTACGTACCACCATGCCTTCTTCTTGGAGGTCGTTCTTTAATCAGCATGCTCGCTGGTTTCGTAAGTCGTCTGGCTATTCAGACTATGATGTTATTCGACTAGGTTGGGCTACTTTCTCCGCTACTTTCTTTTGGCCTTTGCTCGCTGTCTGTCTCCCAGTTTATCTGCAGTGGATTACTCTCGCTTGTTTCATGCTTAAGACAGTGTACGAGTATAGACTCCTTAAACGCGCTGAGGTTTTTTTCTCTCATCGTATCTCTCTGTCCCACACCGTCATTTTTGCTTTGATATATCCTATACTTACGTTAGTGATAGTTCTTAAGGCTGCATTCAAGGACAGACGCTCTTGGTAGTATTTTCACCTATTGCAAATATCAATAACTAAGGATAACTTTGCAGTATCAACTTATAAACCATTTCATGAAAACGGATATCGAAATAGCTAGAGAAGCTAAGTTGGCTAATATCAATGACATAGCTAAAGGCCTCGGTATAGACCAAAATAGTATTGAACCTTATGGACATTACATTGCTAAACTTCCTCTTTCTCTCATCGACGAATCACGAAGCAAGAAGAGTAAGCTTGTTCTTGTAACAGCTATTACTCCTACTAAGGCTGGTATAGGTAAGACTACTGTTTCTATCGGTCTTGCATTGGGCTTGAATCGCATCGGTAAGAAGACTGTAGTCGCTCTCCGCGAACCTTCTCTCGGACCTTGTTTCGGTATGAAGGGTGGCGCTGCTGGCGGTGGTTATGCTCAGGTCCTTCCTATGGAGAAGATTAATCTCCATTTCACAGGCGATTTTCACGCAGTAACTTCTGCTCATAATATGATATCCGCTTTGTTGGACAATTATATCTATCAGCATAAAAATGACGGCTTCGCACTCCGTGAGGTCCTCTGGAAGCGTGTGCTCGATGTGAACGACCGTACCCTTCGTAATATCGTTACAGGTCTCGGCGCAAAGACTGATGGCGTACTCGCAGAGTCTGGTTTCGATATCACTCCTGCTTCAGAGATCATGGCTATCCTCTGCCTCGCTACAAGTCTCCAGGACCTTGAGCGTCGCATAGAGAACATCCTCCTCGGTATCACTATCGATGGCAAGCCTTTCAAGGTTAAGGATATGGGTGTAGCAGGTGCTATAGCTGTTCTCCTTAAGGATGCTGTTCAACCTAACCTCGTTCAGACTACAGAGAATACTCCTGCCATCATTCATGGCGGACCTTTCGCAAATATTGCTCACGGTTGCAACTCTATCATCGCAACCAAAATGGCAATGTCTCTTGGCGATTATGTTATCACAGAGGCAGGTTTCGGTGCCGACCTCGGTGCCGAGAAGTTCTTTGATATCAAGTGCCGTAAGGCAGGCCTCCAGCCAGCACTTACTGTCCTTGTCGCTACTACACAAGGCCTCAAGATGCATGGTGGCGTAGCTGTCGAAGATATCAAGACTCCTAATGTAGAGGGCGTTCGTGAGGGCTTGAAGAACCTTAAGCGTCATATCTCCAATATGCAGAAGTTCGGTCAGAGCGTCGTAGTCGCCCTCAACCGCTTCGCAACAGATACCGACGAAGAGCTCGCTGTAGTGTCAGACTATTGTAAGAGCATCGGCGTAGGTTTCGCTATCAATGGCGCTTTCGCCGAGGGTGGCGTTGGCGCTGAGCCTCTCGCTAAGGTAGTCGTAGATACTATAGAGAATAAGCCATCGGCTCCTCTTCATCTCATGTACGAGGATAATATCTCTGTCGAGAATAAGATAGAAAATGTAGCTCGTGAGATTTATGGCGCTGCTAGCGTCACTTTCTCTCCGGCAGCTAAGCGCATGATTGAGCGCGCAAAGGAACTCGGTTACGAGAACTTCCCAGTATGTATCGCAAAGACACAATACTCGTTCTCTGCCGACGCTAAGGCTTATGGCGTTCCTGAAGGCTTCACTATCAATATCCGAGACCTCGTTATCAATGCTGGTTCAGAGATGCTCGTCGCCATTGCAGGTGATATGCTCCGTATGCCAGGCCTCCCAAAGAGCCCTCAAGCTGAGCGTATCTTTATTAACGAGAATGGAGATATCGATGGACTCTCTTAATTAAGTCGCAGTATTTTTTTATTATGCATAAAAGCGTAGGGGATTATTTCTCCTACGCTTTTTTCGTCTCCAGTTCTATATGTCACTAATAAAAAATTGCGAGCAACTATAGTGTTCCCCGAGTGCTCCCCGAGTGTAGCCCGAGTCTACATAGATAAAAAATTACGATGAACAAGGGTGTTCCCATAGTATACCTTATCAGAATACATAACGATTACCTTTGCTACAGCATAATTCTCAAATATTTCAGAACAATACTTGAATTTGTCAAAATTAGCGCTAACTTTGTGAAAAAATATTAATGAGGATAGGGTCCTGAAGTGTATCGTTTCAG
>JAKSLC010000017.1 GCA_024401415.1 Bacteroidales bacterium
ACTAATGAATCGCTTGCGGTTCATTAGAGACATACCACTGTGATTGTTCAGGTTCTTTTTCAAGTCGGTAAATGTACCCTCTATCTTATTGTTTGTGTTAGGCATTCCCTTACAATCAGGTTCTTGATATGTAAACAGATACGGCAAATAGAAATCCACACTATGCATAGCAGATCTAAGCGTTCGGTGCCTATATGGTGTTTGGCCATTCTTTAAATGCGACCGCTTATGTAAAGACTCGTACCAACATGATTTCCAGGCTTCATAATCCCTTACAAACTCGTCTTTTGTGGCAGTCGCAATCCTGTCCATTATATCTTTCAAAGCGCGTGAAGCCTTAAGTTTGGGATGCAGCGTAAGATAACGTCGTACTATTTGTTTCATGTGGTATTGGCACATTTGTATCCTATACGCTGCAAAAGCCTTGAATAGAGTCTGTTTGCCATCTATTATTATACCCTTGATCTTGTAACCGCGATTTTCTATACTGCTAACAGCAGCTTGATAATCGGCAACAGTTTCATTCTTAATGAATTCCAGATACAAAGGCTTGCCTGAAGCCTCATCAAGAGCAAGCATAACGCCCCAGTTATGCCCCCAATATGTCGCATCTAGATGCACAAAGCCTTCGCCACACAATTTAGGCTGATGCCATTCTACAGTTACTTCTCTAAGACGTCTTTTGATGGTTGACTCGCTGACATTATAAGTCTCCGCCAATTCTGAAATGGTCTGCTTGCGCTCATGATAAAGCATCCATATTTGCTCGCCAGACGGTTGTCTGGCGTTGCGGAAACGATAGCCGCATTCATTACACTTGTATGTTTGAACGCCATTTCGATTGCCATATTTTATCGTATGTGAAGACACACATATAGGACACTTACTTTTGTTCATACTGACTATTTGAAGGTTTTGAAACCCCATTATAGTCAGTATTTTCAAGCTATGTAGGCCTCTTTCACCACGCAATTTGACCTATAGAGCGATTTTGAAGCTCGAAATGTTCATTCAAAACTTTGAAATGCCAGTTTGGCTAGTGTTTATCAGGGATTGAGACATGTCTCACCACGCAATTTGACCTATAGGTCTAATTTTCGCAATAGAATTCATAAAGGCCTATTACCTTCCGGAAGAACTTAAGGCTACCATTTCTGCTTTTGAGGCTAAATACGGGAAGGGGTAAGATTTGGGAAGTTGCTATTCCGTAACATATTCTACCCAATCATAATCCGCATAGCCATTATCCTCCCCCTGAGCATACACGCCCAGCATCACACCGGTAAATCCTCCTATCACTTCGGTAGAGAGATAACGGAAGTCCATCTTGCTGAGTGTTGTATATTCCTTGCCATCAACAGAATACTGCATATAGTAGTATTCCTTGTCCGATGTTACTCTTAGGTATACCCTATCACTATCAAGCTTACGTTCTTGCTCCACATGTCCCATAGCGCCTAGTCGTACATACGAACAGATATACAAGGTACCATTGCGTCGCTCCACACGTACATCGTAGTGATTGAGGGGTGCTGCGTATGCTGTAAGGCCGACTTGCATTCCCTCTCCTATATGCGAGGCATCTAGCAGTGTTGTAGCCTTAAATTTAAATTCTGTCTGACGTCGAGCTACAAACGTAGGCGATGTGACCTGGTCAATAGTAGCCTTAGATGGCTTAAGCCGTAGCCAACCCTTCCTCTCTGTAAGCGAATAGCGAGAATAATCAGGATTTCCTATGCTGTGCCACCCCATAGCTAGTCCTATACTATTGTAACTGTCTGCTGGAGCATTGCGTTTTTGATAGTCAAAATTCTCCCTGACAGGGTCTTGTGGCATAGTCACCAATGGCAATGTAGCACACTTCATATCTGCCTGTAGCGTACCGTCGCCATTTACTACTGGCCAGGCATTCTTATCCCAACGTACAGGAGCAAGGAATGTCTCCCTACCCATCACATGTAGCAAATAGCCACTGGTTCTATAGCCTAGACAGATCATCCACCACGAGGAGTCTGGCGCCTGAACTAAGTCTGCATGTCCCATACCCTGTATATTACTGTCTTGCATCTGCATATTGAAATGGGATAATATCGGATTGGCTTTGTTGGGCTCATAAGGACCGAACAGACTCCTGCTTCGCATAATATTTACATGGTGTCCCTGCTCTGTTCCGCCTTCTGCAAGCATCATATAATACCAACCGTCTTTACGGTAAATGTGTGGTCCTTCAGGATAGCGACCACCTAAGCCTGTTCCTAAATGATGTATCTCCCCTATTTGTTTTCCAGTCTCAACGTCTATCTCACATATCTTTATGTCTCCTTGCTTCCACAAGAAATAGCATTTGTCTCCCTCAAAATATAGCGTAGGATCACAACTGCCTATAGCAAAATCTATTACGATAGGGTCCGACCACTCTCCTGCTGGGTCGTCTGTCCATACATAAAAGTGACTCCTCGAAGGGAAAACAGTGGTCACCATGTAGAATCGTCCCTTATTATAGCGTATTGTTGTTGCATAAACACCGGCATTGGTCCAACCTAGCTCAGGATTTTGCTGACTATACAGTCCTGTTAAATCTAACTGAGAAGGCCTGGTCAAACAGTTTCCGACTTGCTCCCAATTAACCAAGTCTTTACTGTGAAATACCGGCACACCAGGGAAATATTGAAATGTACTGTTGACTAAATAAAAATCATCTCCAGCACGACAAACACTTGGATCTGCATGAAATCCTGGCAATACTGGATTTCTAAAACCTTGACCCACTACACATACGCTTAATGCCAATAATATTAGTACTAGAAAACCTTTCTTCATAACAATCTTAAAATAAACAGTCTCTAATATACTGCAAATAAATCATTATCATGACAATCTACTTCCCATTATGCAATTTTTTACAAAAATAATCATCCCGATTCCTCCACACACGCACACAAAAAGGAACCGGGATGTTCTTCACAAATAATAGGAAGTATAATCTCTTGATATAAAGTTACTAAAGGTTAAATTAACGACCAAAACATTGTCGCATTCATCATTTCGCATGCAAATATAACAAATCGCAAAATATTACGATTAAATTTTACTCACATTTTTTAGTAGCGAATCATCTATATATTCATAAGATATTGTGTATGAATATGTAACCCTTATATAATATCTTCGTAACAATAAAACAGAAACCTTAAATAACTGATATATGGACGCAAAAATCAAAGTTCACGGTAAGGCTCAGAGCAGAACAGTGCTTGGCATCGTAAATGCATATATAGCATTGAATCCTGACACTGACCTTGCAAAACTTAACGAGGCGTTTCCTGCAACACTACACAGTGGCAAGAAAGATTCATTGTTCGCTGACCCAGACGAGGTTATCAAAGAAGGTAAACTCAAGGATTATTTCGAGCATGAAGACGAGCGCGTAACACTACCAAATGGCACAGTATTGGCCATGGTCGAGAAATGGATTAAAGACGACTATGACAAGGTAATCGAATTAGCAAAAGGCTATGGAATTATCGCAGTCACAGAGTCTACAGGTGCATTTGAGCGTGGTACTTATGAATTGGAGTACCTAGACAAGAAAGAAGAAGAGAAAGAGTGCGTAGACTGCTCTTGGAAATCATGGCTAAAGCCTCTCATCCTTCTGGCTGCACTTCTAATCCTGGCATTCCTCCTCTGCAAATTTTGTTCTAAGGATTGTGAATGTAACTTGGTTCCAGCAACTACAACGGAAGCCGTAGCACAAACAGCTAATGCCGACGCAGGTTTGACTGCAGAAGAGCTAGCTGCAAAAGAAGCTCAGGAAGCCGCTGAAAAAGCTGCTAAAGAGGCCGCAGAGAAGACTGCAGCTCTCAAAAAGGCAATAGAAGGCAAGTCAATCCGCTTCAAGAAAGCTAGTGCCGACCTTACAGCCGACTCTGATGATACTATCAATACTATCGCAGAGTTCCTTAAGGCAAATCCAAATAGCACACTAGAGGTTATTGGTCACGCATCACCAGAGGGTCCTGCTGAGTACAATCAGATTCTCTCAGAGAAACGCGCTCAGGCAGTTGTAGACAGCCTTATCAAGAAGGGCATTCCTGCTTCTCAACTTGAAGCTAAGGGCGTTGGCGCAGGCCAGCAGATTTCTGGCGGCGACGATGCTAACCGTAGCGTTGAGTTCCGTATCAAGTAAAAAGAAAATACAAAAAAGAAACGAGGTGTACCCTTTTAGGTACACCTCGTTTTTTATGTATATATATCAATCATTCACATCTCCATGAAGACACATCTTCAGAGCAGCAACTTCCATTACAGGAGCAAATGCAATGGCAATATACGAGCCCACTACAGGAATCATCAGTATCGCAGCATATGGAAGCCCTATACCACACAGCATAAGTTTATTCTGACTGCCGTAATGCGAACTCTGCCCGACATTCATTCCTCTAAGTTCCATAGTATAATCCGCCATGGAAAGGGCATAATAGAAGGCATTGACGGCAACAATAAGGAATGGAACCGCCGGATGAAGAAATGGCACGAAGAAGCCCACTATATAGAGCACTATCCATACCATGACTTGAACCAGAAAATTGCGCAAGGCAAATAGAATGCCACGTCCGATAGACTTCAATAAAGGGAGCTGCTGAGGCTTCTCTCCAGACTCTATCTCATACGCTTTCTTGGCAATATAGCTAAACAGTGGACTTAACAATATCAACAGCACAGTACCGTTAATCATATGAAACAACATGAACCCCGCAATGTACATGACAATCGTGACTAGCCACCCAAAAACACTAGTAACCCACGACGGCAGGTCAAACGAAGAGATAAAACCAGTAAGCAGATCCATGAGAGCATCATAGGCCTGAGTCATGACAAAGACATACAGCGCAGTAAAGAGTACCGCTACAATCAACATCCATAAATACGACTTTCCTAATCCATGACGACTTATATACCCCATAGAGGAAGCAAACAATCGGAATCCTGTAAAAATATCTCTAATATTCATAGTACAAATGCTAATATACTGTCTATTACCCCAAAGATAAACAAAAAAGGGGAATAAGCATCAGCCTACTCCCCTACTTATGTGATTTTCTATCTTACTTCAAGAAACCAGCGCGTAGCTTGTTGAGCTCAACCTCTGTGAGGAATCTCCAACGACCACGAGGAAGCTTAAGCTTTGTAAGACCTGCAAAGTATACACGGTCAAGCTTAACAACATCATAGCCGAAGTACTCAAACATACGACGTACGATACGGTTCTTACCAGAGTGGAGCTGAATACCAACCTGTGTATGATCAGAACCATCAACGTAACGAACGTCATCAGCCATAATAAAGCCATCCTCTAGTGTGAAGCCCTTCATCATTGCTGCCATATCCTCCTCAGCAACTGGACGATCAAGGAATGCATGGTAAATCTTGCGTACACCATAACGTGGGTGGATCAAGTGCTCTGTAAGCTCGCCATCGTTTGTCATAAGGAGTACACCTGTTGTATTGCGGTCAAGACGACCTACAGGGTAGATTCGCTCCTCACAAGCATCCTTAACGAGGTCCATTACTGTACGACGCTCCTCTGGATCGTCTGTAGTTGTTACGGTATCTTTTGGCTTGTTCAAAAGTACGTATACCTTACGCTCTGCTGTAAGTACACGACCTTCATACTCGATATTGTCTGTCTTCTTAACCTGAACACCCATCTCTGTTACAACCTGACCGTTGACTGTTACCTTACCAGCCTTGATAAGTTCATCAGCCTCACGACGGCTACACACACCACTCATAGCGATGAAACGGTTGAGACGAAGTGTCTCGAGTGTATGAGGTATAGATGTTGTATCGATCTCCAACTCCTCTACTGGTACGTTGTTGATCATTGTCTCATCTATCTCATTCTCGAAGAAATCATTCTTGATAATACTCTTATCTCTCTTTGGCTTTGGCGCTGCCTTCTTCTTCATTGGCTTTTGAGGGCCACGACCCATTGGGCGACGATTGCCACCACGGCCATTGTTTGCTGGACGACCATAGCCGCCATTGTTTGGACGTGGGCGGAATGCTGGACGGCTATTGTAGCTACCCTGCTGCTGGCCCTCTTCTGAAGAAGCGCCATTGTAACCCTCGAAAGAATTATACTGATCTCCACCCTCCTCATTCTGATTATAGCGAGGACGGAAAGAACGCTGCTGGCCATTATAGCCATTGTTATTATAACCACGGTTGTTGTAGCCACCATTGTTGTAGCCATTATTATAGCCACCACGATTGTTATAACCACCCTGACGGTTGTTATTATAAGATGGACGAGAATTGTAGCTACCGCCATTGTCTTCGCTGTTATAACGAGGACGGAACGCACGTTGTAGCTGTTCTCCATCTTGATTTACTCTTGGACGGAAAGCACGCTGTGGCTGCTCACCATTCTCCTCATAGCTTGCGCCATTGTAACGAGGACGGAAAGCACGCTGTGGCTGCTGCGCATTATTGTCATCGTAATTGTTGTAACGAGGACGGAATGCACGTTGTGGCTGGTCCGAATCAACTGAACGATTGATACGAGGACGGAATGCACGCTGTGGCTGTGAACCATTACCTCCTTGATCGTAACTGTTGTAACGAGGACGGAAAGAACGATGTGTGTCATCTGAATCTTGGTAACGATCGTACCTTGGTCGAGACTGATAAGAACCTTCGCCTTCTCGGCGCTCACCGTAGTTGGAGCTTTTCTCCTCCTGACTACGATACTGCTGCGACTCTTCGTTGTCGAAAGAATTTGTATCCATTTTCTGAAATAATGTTTTAAATAGTTTTGAGGCTGACTATTTACCTATTTATTGTTAAAGATTTATTTATTCGCATAAATAGCTAATACCTTAGCTTTTATCTGTTGCAAAAGTAAATATAGTTACCGAATTGACCAAATATATTTCGCAATTAATTAGTATCTTTGCATTAGAAAAAAAATCATACAGACAGCTCAATACATATTTTATAGAAAATGAACAACAATGTAGTTCCAGTACTTCTCTTGACGGGATACCTAGGCTCGGGCAAGACAACCCTTATCAATCACGTTCTTACAAACAACAAAGGTATACGCTTTGCCGTTATCGTAAATGATATCGGCGAGGTAAACATAGACGCCGAACTCATTCAGAAGGGCGGCGTAGTCGGAAAGAAAGACGAAAGTCTGGTCGCCCTCCAGAATGGCTGTATCTGTTGTACCCTCAAAATGGACCTCGTACAGCAGCTCGACGAGATAATGCAGATGAAGAAATTCGACTATATCCTTATCGAAGCTTCTGGTATCTGCGAGCCAGCTCCTATCGCTCAGACAATATGCAACATCCCTACCCTGGCGCCTCAATATGCTAAGCACGGCTTGCCAGCAGTGGATTGTATTACAACTGTAGTCGATGCGTTCCGCCTGGAAACAGAGTTCTCTGGTGGCAACGACCTCACTAAAAAGGACCTTGACGAGGAGGATCTAGAAAACCTCGTTATCCAACAGATCGAATTCTGCAACATCATCATACTTAATAAGGTATCAGAGGTCACTCCTTCTCAGCTGGAGCATATCAAGCAGATTATTACTGCCTTGCAGCCTAAGGCTAAGATTATCGAGACTGATTACTGTAATGTCAATATCGAGGAACTTATAAATACTAACCTCTTCGATTTCGAGTCCGTAGCTACTTCTGCAGCTTGGATTCAGGAGCTGGACCGCCCTTCTACTGAGGAGGAGGAACACGAGGCTCGCCACCATCACGACCATCACCATCATGACCATGATGACCACGATCACCATCATCACCATGACGATGATGACGATGACGACGATGAGCACGATCATGAACATCACCATCACCACCATGATGACCCTGATCACGTATGCGACGAGCATTGCGGATGCCACCACCACCATCATCACCACGATGACGAACATGGCCACACTGAGGAGTATGGCATCTCTACTTTCGTATACTACCGCCGCCAGGCTTTCGACCTCGACAAGTTCGACCAGATGATTGCCCGCAAATGGAGCAAGAATATCATCCGCGCTAAGGGTATCTGCTATTTCAAGCAGAATAAGGATATGTCTTATATCTTCGAGCAGGCCGGTCTCCAAAAGAAGCTCACAGAGGCTGGCTTATGGTTCTGTACCGCCCCAGAGGACGAATTTAAGCAGCTCGTAGCCCAAAATCCTGAAATATTGAAGGATTGGGACGATGTCTATGGCGACCGTATGCAGAAACTTGTCTTCATCGGACAGAAAATGGATAAGGAGAAGATTATCGCCGACCTCGACGATTGTCTGGCTGAATGATTTTTCAGGCAGACCTGTTTATAGTCTGCTTAACAACAACAGGGGAACTGTAACTCATTAGGAATTGGAGTTATGGTTCCCTTAATATTTTTCATGACAAATGTTATTTATAAAAGAAATATGCTATATTCGCCACACTAAAAAATTATTACGTCATTATGAAAAAGGGTTTAGTAGTTCTTTTGTCTCTCCTCTCCGTGGTTGCCTATGGCCGAAAGAAGGAAGTTAATGTAACAAAATCAGAAATTGTAATAGGTAAATTTGCTGATAGCACGTCAATCAATGCAACAGTCTATACTTTTCCTGAGCGCATCCATGAGGCTTTCGTTGATACAGTATTTGAATGTCTGACAGTTCAGACTCGTGGCGTCAAAAAGGAGAAGTGGCTGGATAATATTGGTGATGTCATACAATATAGCCTGACAGAAGATAGGGTTTTGTGGAACCAAAGAATCAATTATCAAACCGGTTATGTCGACCAGGGTCAAGGTCACTTGATGTTCACAAGCGGCGGAAAATCTCACGGCATCGATCATGCCACTGGAGACAATACTTGGGAATCAAAACACGCTGTCTTCGTTTCGTTGCCTAAAGATAATAGGGCTATTGGGTACCACAGGAGCATAATTGAAGGTGTTAGCATGGACCGCCTTGAGTGTTTCGACACTAATAATGGCAATGTCTTGTGGAAAAGAAAGATTTCTCGCGCTTTAGGATGGGATATTGTAGGTAACCTGACCGACTCTGTAGTTCTTATTCAAGCATCTGGTTTATACGCCGTCAATATCTTCACTGGCGAGGGTTGGGGACACGATGCAATAACTGGTACTAAGGATTTTAAGAGGACAAGGGCTGCTAATGCTGTAGGTGCTGCCGTAGGTATCACTCTTGGAATCCTTACTGGTGTCTTTGCTATACCAATGGGCGTGCATGATATTGTCTCTGATCTATGCTCAAATTGTCTGATTGATAGCTCTTCTATTTATATGGCTTTCGCAGACCATATTGCAAAAATCAATCAGAAGACAGGCGAAGTAGAATGGAGCGATGTTTTATCTAAGGACTTTGCCAGCATGTCTCGCCTGTTCGTCATAGACGATAACTTATACATGATCAACTCAGGCACAGCTCTTCTCAATGGTCGCGAGACGGTTGATTGTGGCATCCCTTTTGTCGCTTGCTATAATATCAATACGGGTGATAGAAAGTATTTGAAAACTATCTCTCAAAATGGAGACCCTATCAAGAGCTTGGACATCAATAATGAGGGCTTATTGAAGGTCTTGTTCCAATCTCGTATTTCTTACATCTCTTTATCAACTGGCGATGTAATCAAAGAACGTGTTTATGACAAGGAGCAGACTACATTTGTCGGAGAATTGTCTTCTCGCATTTGCATCGTCGACGATAATGGCAAATACCAATCTATAGCCGCTCTTGAAAAGGGCAAATTTTTGCCTTTCACTAAGGATGGTATAGTATATGCATTCGATGACAACCAAGAAATAACGGGTGAGTATTCATTAAAAGGGACTAGCCAGTTTTTCATGGCTACTCCAACTTTACGTTTCTTTGCAAAGAGAGGAGACTCTACCGTTGTCGTAGATAAAGAAGGTAATGTCGTTGCTACATTGGACATAAACACAAAAGTCAGAATATTAAACAACAAATTGTACCAAGTTCGTGGCAACCAATATATAGTAGTCGATTTGAATCAGCTGGAAAAATAAAAAACTGCGAGCAACAAGGACCCTTCCTTATGCCAGAGACTAACTTCAAAGAATAAAAGTGCAACCCAACCGTTGCACTTTTATTTTTTATCCTTATCTTTGAACTAGAAGTAAAAACATACTCATAAAAGAATATGGATCCAACAACATTGATTATCCTAGTAGTGTGCACAATTATAGCATTGTGTATTCTACTCTACTATGTGCCAATAGTACTTTGGTTCTCGGCCATAGTTTCGGGTGTTCACATTTCACTCGTACAGTTAGTATTGATGCGTATACGTAAGGTACCACCATCAATTATTGTTCAAGCGATGATTGAGGCTCACAAAGCCGGCCTCGAAAAGATACGTCGTGACGAGCTCGAGGCTCATTACCTCGCAGGTGGACATGTGAAAAATGTAGTTCATGCCCTAGTATCTGCAAACAAGGCTAACATCAACCTCAGCTTCCAGATGGCTACAGCAATCGACCTCGCCGGTCGTGATGTATTCCAGGCTGTGCAGATGTCGGTTAACCCTAAAGTCATTGACACACCTCCTGTAACAGCAGTAGCAAAAGATGGTATCCAGCTTATTGCAAAGGCTCGTGTAACAGTACGTGCCAACATCAAGCAACTTGTAGGTGGTGCTGGCGAAGAGACCGTACTTGCCCGTGTAGGCGAGGGCATCGTATCTAGCATCGGTTCTTCTGACTCTCACAAGACTGTGCTTGAGAACCCAGACAGCATATCTCGCGTTGTACTTGAAAAGGGACTTGACGCTGGTACTGCATTTGAGATCTTGTCTATTGATATTGCAGATATCGACATAGGAAAGAACATTGGTGCTGTACTCCAAATGGACCAGGCAAATGCCGACAAGAATATCGCTCAGGCTAAAGCAGAGGAACGCCGTGCTATGGCAGTTGCCCTCGAGCAGGAGATGAAGGCTAAGGCACAAGAGGCTCGTGCGAAGGTTATCGAGGCAGAAGCTGAGGTTCCACGTGCTATGGCTGAGGCATTCCGCAGTGGTAACCTTGGCATAATGGATTACGCTCGCTATCAGAATATACAAGCTGATACCTCCATGCGTGAATCTATAGCAAAACCTGGCAGTACAGGTGCTTCCGTACAGCAAAACAAGTAACAGAAAGAAATACTGACAAGCATAGTGCATCTCCCTTCGGGGAGGTGCATTTTTTATATCTATATCCGGACATATTTATACATGCAACGGGTCCTCCATAACATGTAGTCACAATAACAAAACAACCAAATAGAAAACTCGGGCTAGTCTCGGGCAACACTCGGGCTAGACCTATAGAACACTCGGCTTCATCGCAAAAAACAAATACACAATTCATTTTGTCAGCATTCATATTAACAGTATATTTGCAATCCATATTGAAAAAGAATGAATTGGCAAGACGATATAGAGTATTATAAAGAGTATCTGAAACTGCAGAGAGGATTATCAGACAACTCAATAAGTGCATACGTGACGGACATCAAGAAATTGACAGATTACCTTGAGACACAACAATTGGAACTTGCACCTGCCGACGTAAGACTAAAACATATACGAGGCTTGATAGAGTGGCTGGCGGAAAAAGGCATAGCTACACGTACGCAAGCTCGCATCATAAGCGGAATCAAGCAATTCTTCAAGGCTATGATACTTGATGACCGCATAGAAGAGGACCCGACAGCATTAATAGAATCGCCAAAACTTGGCAGAAAACTCCCTTCGGTACTTAGTGTAGAGCAGATAGAGTCAATGCTTGACAATATCGACTTGTCCAGACATGACGGATATAGGAATAGAGCCATTATAGGAACACTATACAGCTGTGGATTGCGAGTATCTGAATTGACGGATATGCTTATCTCCAATATATCCTTCGAGAACGGCTATGTGCGCATATTCGGTAAAGGCAGAAAAGAGCGTCTAGTACCAATAAACGAGCGAGTATTAGGCGACATCAAAGCCTATATCGAGGGATGGAGAGCAGAGCAGAATGTAGACCCTAAGTCGTCTGATGTAGTATTTCTAAACAAAGACGGAAGCAGCATGTCTAGAATTTCTGTATTCAACATCATAAAGAAAACAGTGGCAGATGCAGGGATAGACATGGTAGTCAGCCCGCATACCTTACGTCACTCATTTGCTACACACCTCATAGCAGGAGGAGCAAATGTACGAGCAGTGCAAGAGATGCTTGGCCATGCAACCATTGTGACTACGGAAATATACACACATCTTGACAGGAATTATCTAGAAGAGAGTATAAAAAAGCACCCTCGTTCGTAGTTTTTCACTAACTTTGCGCACGCAAAAAACAGAATAATAGATATATCGATATAAAATGGAATTAGCAAGTAAATACTCACCAGCCGAAATTGAGGCTCGTTGGTATAAGTATTGGACCGACAATAAGCTTTTTGCATCTAAGCCTGATGCACGTAAGCCTTATACAATCGTAATCCCTCCACCAAATGTTACAGGTGTGCTCCACATGGGTCACATGCTTAACAACACTATCCAGGATATCCTCATCCGTCGCGCACGTCAGGAGGGTAAGAATGCTCTTTGGGTGCCTGGTACAGACCACGCTTCTATCGCTACAGAGGCTAAGGTGGTGAACAAACTTGCTGGTCAGGGTATCAAGAAGACCGACCTCTCTCGTGAGGAGTTCCTCGGTCACGTATGGGACTGGACTAATGAGCACGGCGGTATCATTCTCAAGCAGCTCCGTCGTCTCGGTGCTTCATGCGACTGGGACCGTACTGCTTTCACAATGGACGAGACACGTTCAGAAAGCGTTATCAAGGTATTCTGTGACCTCTACGAGAAGGGCCTCATCTACCGTGGCGTTCGTATGGTCAACTGGGACCCTAAGGCTCTCACAGCCCTCTCTGACGAGGAGGTTATCTATAAAGAGTCTCATGGTAAGCTCTACTACCTCCGTTATGAAATAGAGGGAGAGAAGGGTAAGTATGCTATCGTAGCTACTACACGTCCTGAGACTATCATGGGCGCTACAGCTATGTGTATCAACCCTAACGACCCTAAGAATACTCACCTCAAGGGCAAGCGCGTTATCGTGCCTCTCGTAGGCCGCTCTATCCCTGTCATCGAGGATGAATATGTAGATATCGAGTTCGGTACAGGTTGTTTGAAAGTAACACCTGCACACGACGTAAACGACTATATGCTTGGAGAGAAATACAACTTGCCTAGCATTGATATCTTCAACGATAATGGTACTATCTCTGAGGCTGCCGGAATGTACGTAGGTATGGACCGCTTCGAGGTTCGCAAGCAGATTGAGATTGACCTTCAGAATGCAGGACTTCTTGAGAAGACAGAGGAGTACACAAATAACGTAGGTTTCTCTGAGCGTACCAATGTACCTATCGAGCCAAAGCTCTCTATGCAGTGGTTCCTCAAGATGACAGACCTTGCAAAGCCAGCACTTGATGCTGTAATGAACGATGATATCAAGTTCTACCCAGCCAAGTACAAGAATACCTACAAGTACTGGATGGAGAACATCAAAGACTGGTGTATCTCTCGTCAGCTCTGGTGGGGTCATCGTATTCCTGCTTACTATCTCCCACAGGGTGGCTATGTAGTAGCCAACTCTCTTGAGGAGGCATTCGAGCTCGCTAAGCAGAAAGACGCAAATATCAAGAAGGAAGATCTCCGTCAGGATGAGGATTGCCTCGATACTTGGTTCTCTTCTTGGTTGTGGCCTATCTCTCTCTTTAATGGTATCAATGACCCAGATAATGAGGAGATCAACTACTACTACCCTACTTCTGACCTCGTAACTGGTCCGGATATTATCTTCTTCTGGGTAGCACGTATGATTATGGCTGGTTACCAGTACAAGGGCCAGATGCCTTTCAAGAATGTATACTTCACTGGTATCGTTCGCGATAAGTTGGGCCGTAAGATGTCTAAGCAGCTCGGCAACTCTCCTGACCCACTGGATCTCATCGACCGTTTCGGTGCCGATGGCGTACGTATGGGTATGATGCTCTCTGCCCCTGCCGGAAACGATAGCCTCTTCGACGAGTCTCTTTGCGAGCAGGGCCGTAACTTCAATAATAAGATCTGGAACGCTTACCGCTTGGTTAAGGGTCTTGAGGTTAAGGATATGGAGCAGCCAGAGGCAGCAAAGATTGCCGTTGACTGGTTCGGTGCGCAGCTACGCACTACAGCAGCTGAGGTTCGCGACCTCTATTCTAAATACCGCTTGTCTGAGGCTCTCATGGCTATCTACAAGCTCTTCTGGGATGAGTTCTCTAGCTGGTACCTAGAGATGATTAAGCCTACATACGGTTGCCCAATCGACAGCAAGACATATAATCAGACACTTGCATATTTTGAGCAGCTCTTGAAGCTCCTACACCCATTCATGCCATTCATCACAGAGGAGTTGTGGCAGAATATGGGCGAGCGCAAGGATGGCGAGTCTATCATGTTCGCAGAGGTAGGCATTGCAGAACCAACAGAGGCAGACAAGAATCTCATAGAGATGGTAAATGCTGCCAAGAACATTGTTTCTGGCGTTCGTACTATCCGCAACCAGAAGAATATCCCACCTAAGGAGGCGTTGGAACTCCAGATTGTAGCTAAGAACGATTATGCTGCTATGGACTCTATCGTATTCAAGATGGCAAACCTCAAGGGCATTACAATAGTTCCTGCCAAGGCTGATAACGCACAGTCGTTCATGGTAGGCACTCAGGAGTGCACTGTACCTCTCGAGGGCTTCATTGACAAGGATGCCGAGATAGCAAAACTTCAGGCAGAGTTAAAGCACCTCGAGGGATTCCTCGTAGGCGTAGAGAAGAAACTCTCAAATGAGAAGTTTGTTTCTGGCGCACCTGCTCAAGTTGTTGAAATGGAGCGTAAGAAACAGGCTGATGCAACTTCTAAGATTGCAGCTATCAAAGAGCAACTTGCTAAGTTGTAATCCAGCATAATAAAAAAAAGAAATTCCCCCGTCAGATATTACGTCTGACGGGGGAATTTTTATGATAAATACGATATTATATTATATCGCTAGGAGTCCATCTTGTCAAGAAACGGAGGACCTTCTTTCTGTCGTAACCATTGCCATCTTCAAGGAAACTACTGTCCTGCAGATGAATCACCTCTCCATTCTGATTCAGAACTACCAATGCTGGATATCCGAAACGACCAGGATTTCTTAGCTTTTTCATCAAAGCAGCTGAATTTCCTCTTGGATAATTAACATGGATATAAAGAAAATTTGCATCAATAACAGACTTAATTTCCTCATCCTTCTCTATAAAATCTGCCAATTTCAGGCACCATGGACACCAGTTGCCTCCGACTTGACAAATTACATATTTGCCCGTAATCTTGGCCTTTGCAACAGCTTTATCAATCTGAGCTATAGGATCTATAGTCTCATTATAAACCTTTTTAGCCTGTGCTACAGAACTAATAAGAACTGTCAGCATAAGGAGCGACACTAATAATAATTTCTTCATCCTTATTATCTATTTTACAATCTCACGCAATACCGTTGATAAGACAATCATTCTAAATAATGCGCACTATTATATCTTCTTGCAACGAAGAATAACCTTCTTGCCATCAGAGAGCGTTACGGCAAAGAGATATACATCACCACCCTCCTTTAGATTCAACTTTGCACGTAATTTCTCTACTGTCATAGGGAAGTTACGAACAGATAGATTTGCCTTCTTAGTATTACGAAGAAGGATCTGAAGATCTCCTGGAGTGAGAGTAGACCAACTACATACTTCGAACTTACGACCAGGGAAATCGGCAATAACTTCGTCTGATGTATATAGATGAGTATTAACGTGCAACTTATACAATTCCTCGTATCTCATGGATATTGTTCGGAATGCACCTGCCTTTAATATTGAGGCATTAGGCTCATATAAGTACAATCTAGGAGTAATGGCGAAACGCGAGAAAGCCCCCTTCTCTTCAGAAGGAGTAAAGGTAAGAACCTCCTTTTGTCCATCCTTCAATATATTAACAGTATGAATTGGCAACTGAGGCGTTGGAACAACAGGAGTTGAGCGGAGTACAAGAAGAAGCTCCTTACACTCTCCGCATACTGAAAGAATATGAATCTCACTTACACCCTTGAGATTAGATAGAGCCTCTGAAATATCGAGCATCGGAGACAACTTAGCGACAACCATTTCTGCCTTAGCAAGAAGTTTATCGCATATTTGCGTAAGATCGGGAGTACAATCTGATATCTTGACAGTCTTACGACCGACATCATCACGTCTGGCAGGGTCAATCATTATACATGACACCTTACCTTCTATAGACTCCAGATACTCTTCTGCGGTAGAGCATACTGTATTGACGTTATTGAGCCCCAGAACTTTGAAATTGTGACTTGATACGGCACACAACTCTTCATTCATCTCAACATATGTGGCCTTAGAAAACTTGCGGCTCATAAAAGAGAAATCGACACCCATGCCACCAGTAAGGTCGACAAGAGAATCGCCACCACATAAAGCAGCTTTATATTCGGCAGTTGCCTGGCTGGAAGCCTGCTCTAATGAAATCTTTCGTGGATATACAATAGAAGTATTCTCAGCCCACAATGGACATTTATCCTTCATGTGCTGAACACCATCAATTTGGCGTAAAATAACGTCAGGACGCGTATTTTGTTTGGGCTTCAGTTGAAGAGCCAAATTAGCTACATCTGCAGACAAATTCTGCTCGACAATTTCTTTTTCTTCAACAGTAAGTGATATGTTCTCTAAATCCAATGACATTTATCGTAAATATTATTACCTTATTACGTTAAACAGCTCTATTTGTTCCTATTATGCAATAAAAAAGAGGACCGACACGACTTCACAGCGTTCGGTCCTCATATTATATATTACACGTCATGTATTTATTTCATCATATCAATGCTTCGCTTAATGAAGTTTGTAAGAGCTTCGCCACGGAGCATATTATTTGAAAGGAGAGCCAGGTCGATAAGCTGACCAACAAGTTTCTCTTCGCCAGCAAAAGACTTAAGAACATCCTGCTTTTTAGCATTGAGAGCATCGATATCCTTATTGATATTCTCCATTTCGTCTTTCTCTGCCTGAGGTACTTCCTCGTCCTTCTTACCCTCTTTAGCCTTATTGAGTTCGCCCTTACGAGCGCTCTTAGAATCGATATCAGCGCAGATAGGATCGAGTTGAGTCTTTGTCTTAGCCTCAATATCAACCACCAACTTATTAGTAAGGGCGTGATTACCATTTACTACGATATTGATTGAGTCTGGCATCTCACCATAGAAAGACATTGCACCACCCTGAAGATGAGACATCTCCTTCATACGGCGCATCCATTCATTCTGAGTAACAACGACAGGCATATCATTCTCACCAAGAGCCTCTACTGAAACTGTAAAGTTAATCTTATCCATCTTAGGAAGTTGCGAACGAACAGCCTCTTCAAGATCGCCCTTCTGACGAGTTGTAAGAGTCAGCTGAGCTGCATTATCCTTCTCGATAAGCTTATCTATAACGTCTGAATCGACACGAGTGAAGCGGATTTTAGCATCAGACAACTTCTGTTCAAGCTGATTCATAAGAGGAGTTTCAAGCTGTCCATCCATCAGAAGTACATCGTACCCCTTATTCTGTGCGCTTTGGATAGCTGTGTATTGAGCCTCCTTATCATTTGCGTAGAGAACTACGAGATTATCATTCTTATCGGTCTGATTAGCCTTAATAAGTTCCTTATACTCATCGATAGAGAAATACTTACCATCAACATTCTTGAAAAGAAGGAACTTCTGAGCACGCTCAGCGAACTTCTCATCAGTAAGCATACCATACTGGATGAATATCTTAAGGTCGTCCCACTTCTCCTCGAGAGTTGTACGCTCCTTCTTGAACATCTCCTCGAGACGATCTGCCACCTTCTTTGTAATATGGCTAGAGATCTTCTTTACATTACCATCAGACTGGAGATAAGAACGAGATACATTCAATGGGATATCTGGAGAATCGATAACGCCATGAAGAAGAGTCAAGAAATCTGGAACTATGCCCTCTACCTGATCTGTAACGAAGACCTGATTGCAGTAGAGCTGAATCTTGTTACGATTTACATCTATCTGATTCTTGATCTTCGGGAAATACAGAATACCTCTGAGGTTAAAAGGATAGTCGACATTCAAATGAATATTGAACAAAGGCTCTTCGAACTGATTTGGGTAAAGTTCGTGATAGAATGTCTTGTAATCCTCGTCCTTCAAGTCAGCAGGCTTCTTTGTCCATGCAGGCTCAGTATTATTGATGATATTGTCCTCAGCAGTTTCCACCTGCTTACCATCCTTCCACTCCTTCTTCTTACCGAAAGCAATCTTGATAGGAAGGAACTTGCAATACTTTTGCAAGAGAGCCTCGATCTTCTGCTCATCGAGGACCTCCTCCTCCTCTCCAGTTACGTGCATGATAACATCAGTACCACGCTCGTCACGAGAATCGTCCTCGAGAGTATACTCAGGGTCACCAGTACAAGACCAACGAACAGCTTGAGAGCCATCGCGATAAGACTTAGTCAAAAGTTCTACCTTATCACTTACCATGAAAGAAGAGTAGAAACCCAAACCGAAATGACCGATAATAGTTGCAGCATCGTCCTTATGCTTCTCAAGGAACTCCTCTGCGCCAGAGAATGCGATTTGGTTGATATACTTCTCAACCTCTTCGCGAGACATACCTATACCATTATCAGAAACTGTCAATGTACCAGCCTCTTTATCGACAGAGACGCGAACGCAAAGGTTGTCGACATTAACATTAGCCTCACCGCGCTGTGCCAATACTTTAAGTTTTTGAGACGCATCGACAGCATTGGCTACTATCTCACGAAGAAATATATCGTGATCTGAATAAAGAAACTTCTTGATAATTGGGAAGAGGTCTTTAGTAGACACTCCAATTTTTCCACTTGCCATAATATCTTTATTTTATAATGTTATTCAAATTCTTTGGCAAGGAATAAATCAAAAGGCGTGCCATAACGCTATTTGTGACAAAAAGACAGAAAAAGTGTCACCCGAGAGTACGATATAGAGTATTTATAAGGTATGTATTACTATGAACTGTGCCATTATGTCAGTGCCATAACAATAGAATACACGCCACTGATAGCCATGAAGATGTATATAAGCTTACGCAACAGGTGATTAGATACTCTCTTGAAAATCTCCATACCAATATAGAAACCAAGGAAAACACCAGCCAAACCATACAAATAGCTCCACCCTACTGTTTCAGTGAGATAACCCTTGAAATATCTAACTACAGTCATAAAAATATTACCCACGAGGAAATAAGCCTGGGTTATAGCAAGGTAATGTTCCTTATCTTTCTCTGAAGCGACAAAATACAACACAGCAGGAGGACCTTGCATATTAAACAATCCACCCATGACGCCACTTATAGAACCCAATACAGCCTGCACCCATATCAATGGCTTAACATGTACCCTATCACTAATGATAAAGAAATAGATACTCAGAACGATGAGTACGATACCGAAAATAATCTTCATCATTATTTCGTCGATATAATCGAGAAACTGTATAGATATCCAAGAGGTAACGAAGAAAGCAGTAAGGATAGGAAGAAGATGCTTGATATTGATATATCTCCACAACTGAACGACAACCATAATAGAGAGAGTTCCAGCCAGGAGAGCACTGAGGGCTGTTGCCTCGGGATAAGTAGGCATAATATAAGGCAACATCGTCATAACGAATATGCCGAAGCCGAAGCCACTAACCCTTTGCACTATACTAGCTACAGTGGACGCTATCAATAAAAGTATAATAGTCTCTACCCCCATACAGATTTACGTACTATTCTTTTCATTATACGCTTAGTTTTTCGCGTATGTTCATCAAACATGCCAACAATTTTTCCCTTTCTATTTGCCACTACTACTCTAGGCAAAGTAGAGTGAGACTGAGCAAACAGCTTAAATATCCTCTCGGTTGGGTCTAAAGTAAAATAAAATGGATAGTTATACTTATTTATTAGATCAATAAAAGCCTGTTGTCCATTCTCATCATCTACGCTGACGGTAAGAACCAAAACATCATCAGGCCACTTAGAGCAGATACTGTAAATAGACTTCATCTGATCCTCACTATATGGGCACCATGATGCGACAAACTGCAATATTACTACATGACCATAAAAGATATCAGTATCAAGCTGATCATCATCTATAGTTTTGAAATCGAAAATTGGCGTATCGTCATAAATATCCACCACAAAACCGGCATTGAAATCGCGCCATAAGACATCGTCATAATGCGTCTCTTGAGCGAAAGTCAAGTTAACGAACAGAAATATGGAGAATAGCGATATTACAACTCGCATAAAAAACTATGGAAGACGATTGATACGTTCTCTTAGATCCTTCATATAAGTTCTACCGATAGGCAACTGAACATTATTACCACCTGACACCTCGATAATTACGTTGCCATCTTGAATAGAAGATATATGCTTGATATTAACAGCAAAAGACTTATGAATACGCATTACCTCGGGAGCATCTGCAAAGAGATCGAGAATAGACTTCATAGTCATGTGAACAGTGTGCTGCTTAGTAGTAGTACGGAGAGACATATAATTCTCCATAGCCTCGATACAGACAACATCTTCTATCTTAACCTTAAGAGAGTGCCCCATTGTATCCTTAATCCACACATCCTCTATATCTGAGACCTCGTCGGAAGCCTTAATATACTCACCAGAAGTTACTGATATCCATTTTTTTATCTTATCCTTCTCGAGAGCAACCTTTTCAATACTACGCAAGAAACGTTCATACTGAACAGGCTTCATAAGATAATCGCACACATCATACTCATACGTCTCTACAGCATAATCTGCTTTAGAAGAGCATACAACAACTTGAGCGCCAGTGTGACGAACGCATTTCATAAATTCAATGCCATTCATCACCGGCATCTCAACATCAAGGAAAATGATGTCTATATTAGGATCCTCCTTAAGGAATCTCAACGCCTCTGCTCCATTGGAAAACTTACCGACGAAACTAACCTCTTCACATTTATCGCAAAAATTCTTGAGAATTGTTGCTACGAAAGGGTCATCGTCGATAACAATACAATTATACTTTGGCATGTATATACAAATTACAATAAAGAAATGGCGTTAAACTACTTCAACGCCTTAATGCGAGAATCGATAAGCTTCAAATGAGACTTAAGTTTATCGACCTGTTTCTTAGCCTTCTCGACATTCTTCTGAATGTCACGCATGATCTTATTATCTGCATTAGCAAAGAAACCTGCATTATTCTGCACTTGCACGGAATCAGACTCAGCCTTGCGGAGCTGATTATAAATCTTCTCACGTTCACGATAGAGGGCATCGAGAGCCTTAGGCTCTTGAGCCAAAGTATCGATACGAAGTTCGAAAGACTTCAAATCGCGAGCATCAGCATCAAGGTGAAGCTTATCGAAATGCTGATCAATAAGCTTAGTAAACTCCTTATTGACAGCATCCTTCTCCTTTGCAGAGACGAAACCAATCTCTGACCAACGAGTCTGATACTCCTTAATAAGCTTAAGGTGTTCCTTCTCGTCCTCTGGAGCAACGACAGCCTTGAGTTCCTCAATAAGAGCCTGCTTCTTAATCAGATTTTCAGCATACTGAGACTCCTGGCCACTTGCGTGCTGTGCCTTACTCTCGAAAAACTTATCACATGCTGCGCGGAAACGCTTCCAAATATCATCTGAATGCTTGCGAGGTACAGAACCGATAGTCTTCCACTCCTTCTGAAGAGCCTTAAGGACATCTGCAGTAGCATTCCAATCAGTACTATCCTGAACCTCCTCAGCCTTCTTGCAGAGTTCGAGCTTCTTCTTATAATTTGCATCAAGAACAGCATCTTGAGCCTTAAAGAAATCGCGACGCTTACGATAAACGCTATCACAAAGCTGGCGATACTTATTGAAAATAGCCTCGCTAACTGATTTAGGAGCGAAACCAGCCTTACGCCAACGCTCCTGAATATCACGGAGCTTATTTAAAGCCAAGTCGCAATTACGATTAGAATCATAAGGACCGGCAACCAAATCCTCGAGTTCCTTGCAAAGAGCCTGCTTAACGGCATAATTCTCCTGCTCATTACTCTTGAGAGTATCTACATGTTCATGGAAAGAATCTGTAATCTTCTTCTTGATAGCAGAGAACTTTTCCCATACGACTTCATTTTGCTCCTTTGCTACAGGACCAACCTCTTTCCAACGAAGGAAAAGGTCTTGAATAGTATGAAAAGCTCTTGTATGATTCTCCTCATTAAGAAGAGCCTCGGCCTGAGCGATAATATCCTCCTTAGCCTTAAGATTCTTTTTCTGATCGAGTTCACGCATATCACGATCAAGCTTTACCTGCTCGTAATACTTATCGAGAAGACGCTTATATTGCGTATTTATCTCCTGAGCATTCTCTTGAGGGACAGAGCCAGTTTCCTTCCACTGCTTCTGCCAGTCGCGACACTCAGTAAACTTATGAACAGCCTCACCTGACTCAACAAGGCGAGAGAACTGCTCGAGTATATTCTGTTTAACAAGAAGATTCTGCTCACGCTCCTTAGCGGCTGCTGCGTAAGCCACCTTACTTGCCTGATTAATTTCGTTAATCAAGGTATTGATTTCACGCTCAGTTTGACCCTCGTCAAAAGTGAAATCCTCTTCATTACCGCCATCATTAAGGAACAAAGCCTTCTGTTCAACTTCAAGTTCCTTATTAATCTCCTGGAGTTTAGCCTTAATAGCCTTAGCGAACTTTACAGAAGTACCGATAGACTGTTCTGCTTTTACAGTTTTAAGAGCCTCGAGCATCTCCTCCTTAGACATATTATCGATTACAGGCAACTCAACTACCTTCTGTGTAGCCTCGGCAGCTGATACTTCTGCCTCTTGTGCCGTGGCGTTGTAAACGCCGAGTTCATTAATCTTGTTCTCTTCCATAGCAAGATATATATTAGATTTATTATCCTTTCTTTACAACAGTAATACGGTCTGCCAACATACGAGCGCGATCTTTGATAACGGCAGGATCTGTACCCTCCTTATCCCAAGCGACAACGACACCCATACGGCGATTAACTCTAGCCTCTTGCTTGCCGAAAATTCTGACATCGCAATTAGGCTCACAAAGAACATTTTCGACGCCAGTATAATCTGGGCCTACGAAAGCTTCCTTTGCCAAAACCACTGCACTAGCTCCCGGTCTAATAAACTCGATACTAGAGATAGGCAAACCTAATACAGCGCGAGCATGGAGTTCAAACTCATTAAGATTCTGAGTACCGCCAAGAGTTACCATACCCGTATCGTGTGGACGAGGAGACAGCTCTGAGAATACAACTCCATCATCGCAAATAAAGAACTCTACGCCGAAGATACCAGCGCCACCGAGAGCCTTAGTTACCTTATCGGCCATATCCTGAGCCTGCTTTACGAAATTATCTGGGATAGCGGCAGGTTGCCAGCTCTCCTGATAATCGCCACGCTCCTGATGATGAGAAATAGGCTTACAGAAAAGAGTAGGGCCATTTTTCTGAGTAACAGTGAGGAGAGTAATTTCGCTCTTGAAAGGCACAAAAGCCTCGACAATAACCTCAGTAGAATCGCCACGCCCCTTAGCAGCTGCTGCCCATGCGGCATCGATATCCTCTGCCTTTTTCACGTACGACTGGCCCTTGCCAGATGAAGACATCAAAGGTTTAACGACACAAGGAATACCGATCTCCTTGATAGCCTCGTGCATCTCTTCGAGAGATGATGCATAGCGATAATTTGCTGTACGAAGTCCGAGTTCCTTAGCTGCCAAATCGCGTATAGCACGACGATTCATTGTGTAATTAGCAGCCTTAGCTGATGGGACTACCTGATAGCCCTGTTTTTCGTAGTCATAGAAACGTTCCGTACGGATAGCTTCGATTTCTGGTACGATAACATCAGGCTTATGCTTAGCAACTATTGCATCGAGTTGTTCGCCGTTGAGCATATCGATTACCTCGAACTCATCAGCGACCTGGTGAGCAGGAGCACCCTTGTAATTATCCACAGCAACTACATACTGACCAAGTCTCTTAGCTGCTATTACGAACTCTTTACCAAGTTCTCCTGAACCCAATAGGAGGATCTTCTTTATCATGTTTTATTTGTCTATTAAACCAATCTGCGACAAATATAGCGAATCTTTTCCAATATATTTAACTTGAGTTGACTGATTTTTACATTTTATTTTAGAGAGACACATATTTACTCTCCGATTTTATATTGTTTTCATTTATTTCTCAGAAGTACAGCATCAAACAAAGCTAAAAAACAAAAAGAGACTGGATAAAAGAAATCCAATCTCCCAAAATTCACAACTATCTACTAAATAAGAGTTTATCTTATTGCATTCTACTGTAAAGATCATTCAGTTTTTCGACTGTAGCCAAACGAGCATCAGCAGGGCGCCTGAATACATCATTTGAAACTGTTGCTGCCCTTACGTTGCTCAGCATCAAAATTATGCTAGAATCTTCTGCAGACAACTTCATGGCAGTAATAAGCCCTGGAACTGAAAACTGAGGAACACCTGCGATAGAGAAATCAATGCCATCCATAGGAACGTAGAAAATCTCGATATTATCTGGATGAACAGGAAACTGCTTAGCCTCAGAACTACTGATGGTAATTCTCATAGCCTTAGACTTATAGCCGCATATATCTACCAAATTATCATCACGTTCAACTGTAAATCTAGCATCATAAGCATCCAAACTATCTTTGATAATCATGCTCTCGATAGGCATAATAAGTCTTTCCTCGGGAATATTCAAGTCGACATAACTATCGACAGGACTAAGTATCATGCTGAGTTTCACCATACCGAAACCACAGCATGCCATCAACTTTATACCATTCTGATTATAGACTCCGCTGAAAGACTTTGGCAGGAACTGGCCTACCACCAAGTCGCTTACGATATCCTTAGAATAAGAGACTTCATACTCAATCTCACCAGACGTAGGAACCACACCATCCGGAGCCTTTGTTTCCTTTACGCAAGAAACAACAGACAACAATAGTGCTGCGATGAACGATATTCTTATAGTAGTTTTCATTGATCAATCACATTGATTATCCAATTATACTACAGAACTGCGATTTTTGTTTCTTATCTTTCGATGATAAACAACGTATGACCCAAAGAATCTGTGAAATGAACACGGCCATTAGAATCTTCGTTCCATGCCGTAGTATTATTCAGAGCCTTCATCAAGAGAGATTCCCGTTCATTCTGCTCGTCGTCGCCCATTGCCTGAGTAGCAGCGATAGACGGGAAAGTAACGCCATGTGCCCCATTAAGCAGAATCGTACCACCGAAAGAATTGCAACCAGTATGGCCATTGATAGATTCCGTTGAAGGATCCACTATGAACGGAAGAGTAATTTCATCCAATATAGTATCCGTACCGAGAGAGTATATAACCCATTCGCCACGAAGAGTATTCATAGCATCTACGCTCTTGTTATCACCCATTCTCTTAGCGGTAAGAAGAACATTACCGTTTTTGTCTCTAAAATCGACAAGCAGATACTTCCTGTCTTCAACCCTATTCTCTACAGTATAACGTTCAATCTTGCTAAGATTAGACAAGAAAGCATTCTCGACAGCCATATTTCTGCAAAGACGCTTTGTAGAAGCAACAGACTCAAACGAGACAGTACCCTCTCCCTTAGGATGAAGATTGACATTTGCACGAATAGAATTACAACTGAGAGCTCCCTGAAGAAGAGAATTATCTACGATAGTAATAATCGGCATGAGAGAAGCGTCTTCGACAACCTCTCCATCTATAGCGACGACGACCCACGTGCCATCTATCGATATAACAGACTGCTGACTAGGAGCTTTCTGCATGCAAGACTCGATTGTAAAGAATATTGCAGCGGCCATGACAAATGCTAATAGAATCTTATTCATTGCGCGTTAATCAGTTTAGTATTAAGATTGGTAATTGTAGTAAATGCTCAAAAATATTCTCGCGTTTTCCAAATTAACATTACGACAAAAAACAAAGCGCAGTTACAAGATTCGAGTGCGACATATGCGATTTGGCAAAAAAGACAAACAGAAAAGCCTTGATTCATATTGAACCAAGGCTTTTTGCGGTATGGACGGGACTCGAACCCGCGACCCCATGCGTGACAGGCATGTATT
>JAKSLC010000170.1 GCA_024401415.1 Bacteroidales bacterium
ATAGAGTGAACACATGGTGAGAGACTTGACTCATGAACAGTACGAGGCTCGTAGAAATCGAAGTGACGAGCAATGGTATCTGTATCAAATTAATTCTCGAAAAGATAAATACCCTGAAGAGTATCAGCCTGCTTGATGAAACAAGAACGGAGGATACGATCCCACGACCAATGCTGATTTATAGGGCGTTGAGAATAAGGGAGGTCTGCCACTAATGTCTGCTCCTTATCCATATAGCCATCCTGCTGGAGGAAGATACCCAACTCCTCGTTGCGAGGATAGTACATATTATCCACTATTGTACGCCACTTAGCTGGCTCATGTTCCTCATCGAAGTTAACCTTTGACTTGATACGGCTCCACGCTGCCGGAGTATTAGACTTGACCATGCTGATACACTCGTTAGCATAAGACATACACCAGCAAGCCAGGCGAGAAGTATACCAGTTGTTATTAACATTATTCTCATACTCATTAGGTCCGGTCACACCAAGCATGACATACTTCTGTTTCTCAGTAGAGAAAGTGATACGCTGTGCCCAGAAACGAGCAATACCAATGAGAACTTCTAGGCCATATTGGTCGAGATAATTATAATCCAAAGTGTGACGGATATAATTATGGATAGCAAAAGCTATTGCACCATTACGATGAATCTCCTCGAAAGTAATCTCCCATTCGTTGTGACACTCCTCACCATTTATAGTTACCATAGGATAGAGAGCAGCTCCATCAGAGAAACCCAATTTAGCGGCATTCTCTATTGCACGTTCGAGATGCTTATAGCGGTATATAAGGAGCTGACGAGTAACATCCTTAGGAGCAGTCATCAGGAAGAACGGAATACAATACGCCTCGGTATCCCAATAAGTTGTTCCTCCATACTTCTCGCCTGTAAAACCTTTAGGCCCTACATTAAGTCGTGCGTCCTCTCCGGTATAAGTCTGATTAAGCTGGAAAATATTGAAACGGATAGCCTGTTGAGCTGCGACATCGCCCTCTATTTGGATATCACTCTGCTTCCACTTATTACCCCACGCAGCAGCCTGCTCGGTAAGCATCTTCTCTATACCCTTCTCTTCTGCCTTCTTAGCCTGCTTGAGAGATTCAGCGCATAGAGTCTCTGCAGAGTAATTCAGAGAAGAGCATACGCCGATATACTTTTCGAGAGTAAGAATCTGACCCTGCTTTACATTGACCTTCATACGATTACCGACCCATGCCTCCTTCTTCATGAGTTCTGGGCGGATATCTGAACAAAAGACACCATCAACGAACACCTTAGTACGCATAGAGAATGCCACCTGGAAGTCGAGCTTCTTAGTCTGAGCGAGAAGAGTAGCCTCGCAAGAGTGGACATCCATTTTAAGGACATTCCAGAAAGCCTCATCGTAATTAGAATCCTGATTTACCACTCCACCATCAATATACGGGAGGAGAGAGATTGTACCGCTGAAATTAACAGCCTCTATGCTATAGCTGATAGCTGCGCACTCAGTATCTACGATAGATAGAAGACGCTTAGCCACGACACGAACAATCTTGCCATCAGGCAACTCAGCCTCGAATGTACGGAGCAGATAACCCTCCTTCATATTCAATTCTCGACGGAATGCACGCACATTACAGATGAAGAGGTTGAGCATATGAGTATCAACCACCACATCTATACCAATATAGTTTGGCGAATTGAGCACTTTAGCGAAATACTCAGGGTACCCATTCTTCCACCATCCCACACGGGTTTTGTCAGGATAATATATACCTGCAATATATGAACCTTGGAGAGTCTTGCCTGTATAACGCTCCTCAAAGTTGGCACGCTGGCCCATTTTACCGTTACCGAGAGAGAACAGGCTCTCTGATGAACGTTGATTTTCGGCTGAAAAACCCTCTTCGATAATACGCCAAGGGTCTGCTTTGATGTACTGATTCATGGTAATAATGTTAACAGAAGAGTTGTTTAAGGCGATCGACAGTCATGTCGGCTAGTGCATCGACACAGAAATCGGCATGTGATAATACTGAAGGATTGCCGATTCCTATGCAATGCATACCGCCACGACGAGCTGCCTCAATGCCTGCTGCTGCGTCTTCAAAGACACAACAGTCGGAAGGTTGCGCGCCCAAAGCCTCTGCCCCCTTGAGGAACACCTCTGGATCTGGTTTGGCTTTTGATACCTTAGTGCCATCAATTATGACATCGAACAACGATGTCAACTGAAGTCTATCCAAAATAGTCTGAGCATTCTTAGATGCCGACCCAAGCGCGACACCTATTCCCGCTGCTCGAAGAGCTGTAAGGAAGTCACGGGCACCAGGAAGAATCTCCTCTGGTGTCATCTGGGTAATGAGACGGACATACTCTGCATTTTTCTCTGCAGCCATCTGCTCCTTCTCCTCATTGGTAAACTTATCAGTAAGTCCGCCAACCTCAAGAAGAATCTCAAGCGATGCCATACGAGAGACGCCTTTTAGTCGTTCATTATCCTGCTCTGTAAAATCGAAGCCCAATCGCTTAGCGAGGTTACGCCATGCAATGTAGTGATATTTGGCAGTATCTACCAGGACTCCGTCTAGATCGAATAGACAATTCATTGTTAGTGTTTGATGTATATTATTAGTTGCTTTTTTCCTTCTTTATATTCCATACAGCTATGCTTCCAGCTACCATCAAGCCTCCAGCAATTACCATCATAAGAGGCTGGCTATTGCCTACCATTGACATCAGAGAACCTCCCACTATAGCTGCTACTATCTGAGGTAAGCATATTGTGCAGTTGAAAAGACCGAGGTAAGTACCCATAGCGCTCGATTTCTGCAGAGCATTTGTCAGAATAGTAAAAGGCAATGCAAGCATAGCTGCCCAACCGCAACCCACGAGAAGCAGAGGAACAAACATCAAGTATTGGTCATGAACCAAATATACCGACGCGAAGCCTATACCGCCCAGCAACAGGCTGATAGAATATGCCCAATGAGAACTCCTGAATCTAGGAATCACCACTGCCCAAGCTACAGAACCCAATGCCTGTACTGCATATAAGATACCAACCCAGTTGCCAGCCTCCTGATACTCAGCTGTAGTAGTATCTGTAGTTCCCCATACATTATCAGCGACAGCGCCTGTAAGATAACTCCACATATACATAAACGCTGCCCAGCAGAAGAACTGAACAAGGCCTACAGTCCAGAATGCAGATGGAGCATGAATGATGAGCTGAAGCATATTCTGTTTCTTCACTTCCTTAGGCTGATCCTCCAAGTCGTGGAACTTAGCATACTCTTCTGGATTCATCTCCTTGACATGTGTCACAGTATAGATGACACAGAGAATAAGAATTACAGCACCAGCACAGAATGAGTATACGACAGAATCTGGCACCACACCCTTCTCTGCTGTATTAGCTATTCCCAAGAGCGTGAACACAAAGGGGAATACAAAGCCGACAAGCGAACCCGCATTACAGAGGAACGACTGAATGGAGTACGCCAACCCTTTCTGCTTCTCATTCACCATATCCCCCACCATCATCTTGAATGGCTGCATAGCCATATTGATACTAGTATCAAGGAACATAAGAGATATAAGGCCAAAGGTCATAGCCGCTGATACCGAAAGGCCCAACGCCCCTGAATTAGGCAACATAGCCATAACTATGATAGAACATATTGATCCTATGAATAGATACGGTATGCGACGTCCGAAACGAGTCCATGTTCGGTCTGAGCAAGCTCCAACTATAGGTTGTACTATCATTCCCATAAGAGGAGGGAGAATCCAGAAGTACGAAAGGTCATGTGGGTCAGCTCCAAGGGTAGCAAATATTCGACTCACATTAGCACTCTGAAGTGCATAAGCTATCTGTACTCCGAAAAAACCGAAGCTCAGATCAGTAAGCTGTCTAAAAGATAAATCTCGTTTCATTTGTATTATAGTATTATCACGAGGACAAAGTTAATTAACGCTAGTTAACAACGTTGGTCAAAAACATAAAATGAGACTTATAATACAATTTCAAACGTTTGCGAAACGAAAAATAATTGAAAGTACATTTTCGCAAACGATTGCGAAAAACAGAGTTGTCTATTAACGATAAATCATAAGATGCTACACACTAAAAATACTACAACGACCTGTAGCAAAATGGATCAGGAATAATGTTAACAGGTCTTGTATAGACATAAATAATCCAAAACGCTTATGTATGTAGTATTCAGCCAAATATATTTGCACTCGAAAAAGAATTAAACGCATTAGTTTTTACATGAGAAAAAGAATAACATTAGTAGTTTGTGGACTCTTATTTTTGTTACAATTTTCAGGAGCAGTAAATGTTTCATCCATTGCAGAATATGCTGAATTAGCAGACGACACAGAAGTTACATTTGACTGTCGATTGGCAGTATTGGCACAGAAAGGCATGAAACTCTTCGTATCAGACGGCCAGCGTGGTGCAGTTATATATGGAAGAATAGAAGGGACATTTGAGTTTGGAGATCTTTTAGAGGCAGGATTAACAGCCAAGAAGACAACGTACGACTACGCGCCAGAATTGGTTCAGCCTAAAGCCGGGACATTAAAGAAAGCCAACTCAACTGTAAATATCAAGCCAGTTCGTATAGCAATGTCTGAAGTCGGAATGGATAAAGTTTATTGCTACACACGACTGATAGGGCATTTTGATGCGACATCAAACATGCTTATATCAGGAAGTAAGAAAGTATTTCTCTACAACACATTCAACAAAGAGATGCCTTCAGGAACCGGCAAGGCGACAGTAGATGGGATACTGGTATACTACAAGAAAAAGGATTTAATGGAATTGTACGTAATGTAGGGTGTAATAAATCACC
This sequence comes from Bacteroidales bacterium, assembly GCA_024401415.1. Lineage (GTDB taxonomy): Bacteria > Bacteroidota > Bacteroidia > Bacteroidales > Marinilabiliaceae > W3P20-009. Next base: position 4,858 of record JAKSLC010000170.1, read on the forward strand.
TGATTATCCAATTATATTTATCGCTAGCGACCAAGGGAAGAGCCTCCACTTGGTCGTTTTTTTGTTTGATATATTCTGAAATAGTATTTATTGTGCGCGCAAATAAAGGTACAGACTACAAAAAATACATTCACAACATGAAAAAGCTATCGTT
>JAKSLC010000171.1 GCA_024401415.1 Bacteroidales bacterium
GTTTCTAAAATCCTTGATTGGATTAGCTGTTGCAAATGGCTTCATGCAGTACAATTTGATACAGCCATATAAGGTGGAGAGAGAACCTGTTGATATTGATTACCTCGATGATGTGGAATTAACCAAGTTCATCAACTTCGACTGTCCAATTCCTCGACTCATGAAGGCTAAAGATATGTTTCTCTTTGGCTGTTTCACTGGCCTCAGCTATATAGACATCAAAACACTTGAACCTTCTCACTTGGAAAAGGATTCATCCGGCCGTCTTTGGATCAAGAAGAAACGAGTGAAGACAGGCATTCTATCCAGAATCCCGGTGCTACCTTTGGCTAAGATGATACTTGATAAGTACGCAGAGAGGGGAGAGCTTGTCCCTATTCAGGATGCCTCAGATGTAAATAAGAATATCAAGGATATTGCCGCACTGTGTGGAATCACTAAACACGTAACGTTCCATACCAGTCGACACACTTTCGCAACCACAGTTACCCTCTCAAACAACATCTCGCTGGAGGTCGTTTCAAAGATGATGGGCCACACGAATACTCGCATGACTACCCATTATGCAAAGCTAATAGACAAGACTATAGCTGAGCAAATGGACGCTTTAACTGACACTTTCTGCTGTTCGGAGGATTAATACTTGTTAAATCTCCTTCATAGGTTGTCTATGTGGGAGATTTGCAATCATGACAAAAAATCGTAAAGTTACTACTATATGGGGGTAAAATAAAATGTCAAAGTTATGGCATGGATATTGCAGCTACTTGGGAAAAACTAATTATTATGATTGATGAATTAAAGTTTCGAACGCCAAACGAGATAATGGATTCTGACTATTCAGAAGAACCTGCATTGGAGTATGTCGTAATGGTTGCTAATCATTTTATCCCTGATAGTGTTAAAGCTGGGCATAATAATACTGATATTTTTGGCATTTTATACAATGCGAATCATTTTGACACGGGATTTATGTCGAAATATGAAAATGACAAAAAACTCCAAGCTTCTCTCTCCGCGTTGTCTGTAGATAAAGCCAAATTCTGGTATCTACTAGTATTTGTTAAGTCAATTGTCGATAATATGGACCATCATGAGGTCAGCCTAGAAGATTATGATAAAGTTAAGGACATTATTAGTAATATCGAGTTTATTTTCTCAGACGGCAAAAAGGAACGCACAAAGCCACTTGAAGGTAAACTCACCTTTACCGTCCAAGGCAAACGCCCAATAGAGATTAGTGATCCCTGCTCTCTAGTTATGATTGGTTCAGTATTGGAGAAGCATCTTAACCCTTGGCAGTTGTCTTTTATCCATACAGAAGGTCAGCAGAAGTGTGAACGTTGCTATAGTTTCTACAAAATACTCAAATGGTTCTTCTCCGAGCACAAGAAAAGCCACATTCCCAGCAGAAAGAAAGGGGCAACAACCAATGTCGCTACAATAATTACTAGGCTTGCGTCCATCATAGGCTACATGGATGAGACTCCTGATTATAAGGATGAAATATCTGGATTGGTTGAAAAATACAAAAAACTTGATAATACAGGCGAATATCTCTGGATTCCATAGCGGAGTCCAGAGTTTTTTTATAAAGGTCGCTAAATCCAGAGTTGTCAGATAGTTTCTACCATTCACCTATTTTCAAATAAATTTAATTGGATGCTTTTTCTATTATCTTTATCTTTGCAACCGCATTCGACTAATTCGGGTGCAAATTATTATAATGACAAATCAAAATGAGCAGGCCACAGCTCTGAGTGGTATGAAGGCTTCAAATGAGCCAATTTTAAACGTACGTAAGGTACGTAGTGTTAAACCAACCAGCCAGCGTACTGCTGAGGCTATTGCAGCTGTAAAATCACAGCTTTTACAAAATCGCTCTCTCGACGTTGAATTTCGTCGCTATAGCAAGAGTGGTGCTCCATACGCACGTGTCAGCAATGACCAGTATATGGAAGGTGTAAGCCTCCCTCTTTACAAGAGCAATGGTACTTCAATTTTCAACCACCATTCTTCTGGTGCTGAGTGCAACCTTACTCCAGTACCCGCAGAAAATCCTGAGGAGGATGAGAATTTCATTGAGGATGCGGTAACACGCATTATTATGCAGGGTGCTCCACTCCGCATGAAGTCTGCGGCAGAGTGCCCCGAAGGCATTCTTGTTGGTAGCTATCCTACCAATCGTGGCGTGATTAAGTTTTACTTCAAGCGCACTCCTGAAATGGAGGCACTTGTAAAGGAGTACAAGCTCTTCGTACCTTAATCAAGTAAGCGATATGGGAAATACCATCCGTCCGCCACCATTCTGAGAATTGAGATTCATAAAACAATAGATCAATCACTAATAATTAAATAATATGGACACATCGTAAAATGAACGTAATCAAAATACCGTTCAACTTATTGCCTGATGGTCGAAAGCCATATTTCTCTGACATTTTGAAAGAGCTACCTGGCAACCCATCAGGTCAGATACCAGATAACAGCATAGTCAGTAAAGGATTGTGTGGCCTTGGTGGTACATACTCCGAACTTACGAATGCAAGCAGAAACAGTGTCATTATAGAACCAAACAAGCCGACGATAGTCTGTAAGCAGTTTGATCCTCAGCTTGGAGAGTTTGCTCCATTTGGGGTCTATAAAAGAGTCACGGTAGATAAGATTATTGAATATATAGATAAGTGCCGACAAGGCAACAGAGCATGGAAAATCATGACGACACCAGAGTCTTTTCGGCGAGTTGAGGAGGCTATTGGTTACACTGGACTTAATATCAGGACAGATTGTTTCCTCTTGTTTGATGAGGTGCATCATGTCGTTGATGATCAAGATTTCCGTAAATCAATAAGCCTTCCATTTGATACGTTCTTCGAATGTCAGCATAAGGCAATTATTACTGCGACCCCAAGGCGTATGAGAGACAAGAGATTTGAGCTGCAAGGATTCCATGAGATCGTTCTCAGCCCGCAATTCGACTACAGTGTTCCGCTGAAGGTTTGTGTAACCAACAATATTCTCCAGCAGTTAAGGCAAGAGCTAGCAGAAGTTGGAAAAGAAAAGCCTGTCTTTATCTTTTGCAATTCTACAGCTATGAATTATTCTATGGCTAAGCAGCTCGATCCAGAAGGGGCTTCAATCTTCTGCTCTGAGGATTCTTGTAACAATCTGTCTGTAGCAGGATTTAAATCTGCTTATGATTCTTGGTCGTTGTCTCACATGAAATCTCTGAATTTCTTCACCTCCAGATTCCATAATGGATGGGATTGCGAACTTGACTTCAAGCCTGTGGTTATCATGGTGACGGACTGTCTATCAGTAGAACACACTATGATTGATCCTGAGGTTGATGCGAAACAGATAATAGGTCGGTTTAGACAAGGAATCGACATAGCTATCGTAATAAGTAATTGCAATTCTTCTTTTGAGGTTAGAAACAGAGATAGTATCGAAGGGCGAGTTGAGGCTCATAAGGATCAGTACAATATAATTGATGCCTTAGCAAAAACTGCCCCAGATGAGGTAATGCGTGATACGGCTATAGAGATTAGGAATTCAATGCCTTACCATAATTGGCTGGATGAAAAGGGTCAAGAAAACGGTTTCGCCATTGATCACTATGTTGAACAGAAATTACTTAGAGCCACCTATCATGACCGCAATCGTTTGTTTGATGCTTACGGTAACGTACCAGCATACGAAGTCTATCCTTTAAGTATTTACTGGCCTTTAGGTGATACTGAAAGGCTCCAACGCAATGCTCTTGGTCTTGCCAAAAGAGAAAAGTATCGCATAGCAGTTTCACAGCTACAGCTATTAGCAGATTGCGATTCTCCTATGGCAATAACCATGAAGGAAGATATACGGAATGAAATGCCTCTCATTGTTGAGGCGTTCGAAAAACTTGGAGTGGCAGTTATTGAGCAGTTACATTATTCTGAATCTCGAATCAAAGAAGCATTGCTAGATCAAGCTTATAAAGAGAAGCGAAATCAGTCTATTGTGCTAGCGGCGATCAAGGCGAAATTTAAGCCTAATAGATGGTACTCTTGTAAGTTCATAAAAGATACCATAAAGCGAATATACGAAAAGTTCGGCATAACGCCACCTAGTGCGGTCGTAGCGGATGAGATACTATGCTTCTATTATGGCAACCCGAAGAATACTAACAAGGGACGTGGTTTTCAGCTTTATGAATCAAAGTTCTAATCATGACATTTTTGATTACCCCCATATAAATGGGATATTGTAAAAATTATGTCACGGTAAGATAGTATATACAGATATTGGCAGGCTGGTCAGCGATGGTCAGTCTGCCTTTTTTCTTGTCTAAACGCAAAAAGAGCCACCCACTATCACCTAGTGAATGGCTCATCGATCAATCTTCATCTGCCAGATACATACGCACCTTACGTTTTAACTTGCCTCTCTTGAACAGACTTGGGAAGTACTCATCGAGGAAGTTGTCCGAGGCCAGAGCATAATCTGTAACCATATACTCCACCTTCTAACCACCTATAGGCATGAAGTTCGCTGCAAAGTCGTATGCTGGCACTTCGCTTGTAGTTGTTTTGAATCGATCCATAATTATTAATTTTAAATTTATAAATTGCAATCTATTATATATAATGAGTAAACGGATTTCTCCTCCTCATCATACTACTGCAAATATCGGTAATATATTCCAATGAAAAAACTGCTGCCCCACAAAAATTATAATACCCACCAAAATTTTTAATATACCCCCTCCATTTCAACTACCCCCTCCACCCAACCAATTATAAGTTGTTCAGACGACGGTGCAATACTAGAAAATCCCCCTGCTGTCTGGTTGATGGAAAAAGGGGACCCTAACCGATGAACATATAACAAAAATAGCCTGAGTTTAGCGACAACCAGAATTTGAGGAATTTATAAAGAGCTATCGTTGATATTCAATCATTCCCCCAAAAACATGGAAATGGTCGGTCGTTGATTGCTATTACTGAATTGCTTTATAGGGAAT
>JAKSLC010000172.1 GCA_024401415.1 Bacteroidales bacterium
AGTCTGATGTCGCACGCGTAAGTTTTAATGGTGATAGTATAATTGTCCATGGTATTAAGCCTGGTTTCACTACTGCTACCATACAGGCTGGCGCCAAGAGTGCTTCTTTTGTAATTACTGTACGTTAATTCTCTGCTAAAATGAAAAAGTTATTGTCTAGCATATTTTTTCTGTCGCTCTTAGCCGTTCTTTTTACTGGTTGCAAGGATGACGAAATCGAGCCAAAGGTCGTAAATCTTCCTATAAATTATGCAAATATTAGTGGCGAATGGCATTTGGTTTCTTGGCGCGGTGAGCAGATTCCAGACGGTATATATTTCAATATCTATTTAGATAGACGTGATCATGAGTTCTCTATTCGTCAGAATCTCAATAGCATGTATGAGCAGAATCTTACAGGCTCATATAACTTGGAACTCCAAGATGACGAAGAAACTTATATTCTCAGTGGCTTATACTCTTATGGAAAGGGTAGTTGGTCTCATAGTTATATTGTGTGCGCTATTAGCGAGGATGGACATCTCTCTCTTGTCGCAGTAGATGACGACACAGAGATAGCAGTTCTCAAAAAACAATAAATCAAATCCCAATCCTAATATAACGCGCAAAGGGCCTCAGCTTTCATGGTTGAAACACATTGTTTTTTTTTTTTTATGATTCCGACGGGCTGATGTCGTTACATATCTCCTCTTTGTTTTCAGAGTCGTATGTATTGTTGTATTTAATCGTAATCAGTGAACGCCATTCCAATATCTTTATTATTGTGTCTCTGTTCATGATTGACTAAGTTTAGTATGTTGCCTGTGCTGTTTGTCTTATAGTCGACTTCTCTGTGATAAAGGTACGTTTTTTCAGTTTGATGATATGGTTATTGTTTCTCTTTTTTATTCGTATATTCGCATTCTAGAAAATCTGAGATAACTAATTCACATTTATATTATGTCAAAAAGAAATATTTTTAGAATCGTCCTTGGGTGTTTAGCGCTGTTTTTTGCATTCGATGAGTACAGATGTGACAATTATGATAGAGCTATTACGTTCTTAGTCTTTGTATTAAGTTTTGCCTTGGGTATATACTTGGATATAAAGAAGAAGTAGTTTTCTTGGCTTTAAGTTGCTATTACAGAGGGCGGCAGAGTGTTATGAGCCTAATGTTCGACGCACGTTGGTCTTTGTGTCTTAAATAAAAAAATTGCGAGCAACCCGAGTCTTCCCCGAGTGTAGCCCGAGTATAGCCCGAGTCTACATAAATAAAAAATTGCGAGCAACCGTAGTGATCCTATAGTCTATCCCGAGTTGTAGCTTATGTTTTTATGCTATGCAATCTGATACGCTTATAATAGAAAATCGCCAACGCGAAATCATAAGGGTAACATTGATAGGTACTGTTATCAATGCCCTTCTTCTCGTTCTTAAGTTTATAGCTGGGTTTATGGCTAATTCTTCTGCTATGATAGCTGATGGCGTTCACTCTCTCAGCGATTTTCTCACCGATTTTGTCGTTATCATTATGCTTAGAATCAGTAGCAAGCCAAGTGATGAAGGACACGATTTCGGTCATGGTAAGTACGAGACTTTAGCTACATCTATCATCGGGTTGCTTCTTATTCTCGTCGGCGGAGGTATTCTTATTAGTGGAGTGGAGAAGATATATGGCTATTTCTTTAGTGGTGACACACTCTCTTCTCCAGGCTGGTTGGCGTTTTGGGCAGCTATAGCTAGTATTGTCCTAAAGGAAGGTATATTCCAGTACACTATGTTCAAAAGTCGCAACTTGAATAGTGAGGCTTTGGTCGCTAATGCATGGCATCATCGTAGCGATGCTTTGTCGTCTATCGGTACGGCTATTGGTATCGGTGCAGCTTGTTTCTTGGGTGATACTTGGTCTATTCTCGACCCTCTTGCTGCCGTTGTCGTCAGTTTCTTTATCTTTAAGGTCTCTATTCAACTTATAAAAAATAGTGTCAACCAATTGCTCGAAAGTAGTCTTCCTAAGGAAGTCGAGGATAATATCGAGTCTTTGGTACATTCTTTCGAAGGCGTAAAGGATATGCACAATCTTCGCACTCGCCAGATCGGCGTCCACTATGCTATCAATATGCATGTGCGTATGGATGGTAATCAGACTCTATATCAATCACATGAAAAGGCTACCCAGATTGAAAGCCGTCTTAGAGAAGAGTTCGGCCCTCAAACTATTATTACTATCCATGTCGAACCATGGAAGTGATTTGATAATATCTCTTTCTGAATATCTATTCATTTTTATATATCCCAACTTATTTTTGTACTAACGCATACTTTACTGCCGTCTCTATCCGCAATAATTGAGGTCGGCATGGATTATTATTTGTTTGAAGAAAATATCTTGTATATATTTGCACAATAATTGAATATTGATACACCAACGTATGGCGCAAATCACCGACGATAAGACGAAGCAGTACAGACAGCAATTGATTCGTGAACTGATACAGGAAAAGGTTATCCGTAGTCAGGACGATTTGTTGGAATTGCTCAAAAGCCGAGATGTCACCACCACTCAGGCTACTCTCTCGCGCGACTTGAGAGAGTTGCAAGTTGCCAAGGTGGCAGATTCGAAAGGGTATAAGTATGTGTTGGGGCACAATACCACGAGTGTCATCCCAACTAGAAGTACCAACGCTTCTTCTATCGTTCCAGGTAGTTTGACCATTGAGATGTCCGGGCAGATGTGTGTTCTGCACACCATGCCTGGATATGCTGGTGCAGTAGCAGCAACACTCGACGCTATGCAGTTGCGCGGTGTAATGGGTACTCTCGCTGGTGATGATACTATTCTTATTATACTTCGTTCTGATGCAGATAAGTTGTATATACTCGAAGGTCTGAGAACAACTTTCCCTGAGCTGACAATTATCAATAATTTTTAGAGCCCGATTATCAGTGACCATATAAAGTTCGCCAGATCTTTGGCGAACTTTTTTATTTGCTGATAGACAATTCTGCTAGGTATTGGTAGTGGTCATCTTCATAGACTTTCCTGCAGTCAAAACCTTCTCTTCTGGCTATCTCTTCCAGATTGTCGTAGTCTATGAACAGCCATGGAAATTCTTCATCCGTCTTACCTGCGTATGACATCTTGTATCTCAATTCTCCATAATAGTTGCTGTCAAGATCTATAAGCGCCGAACCATCTTCGTCAAGATATAGGTATATCAAATCAGAACTGTCCAATATCACTTTGCCACCCTCTGTCAGCATCTGTTTGCATGTCATCAGAAACCTAGGCATGTTGTCCATCGTTCCGGCTATGCCCGCCCCATTCATAAGTAACAGTATGGTGTCAAATTTTCCACCAAGCGGAGCATATCCAGGTGCCGCGTAGAAATCAATGTGGTACGCGTTCAGTCCTCTTTCTGTCATTACCTCAACAGCTCCTGGCGAAAGATCTATAGGAGTGACGTCAAGTCCCGAGTTCTGTAACCATAAGGAGTGGCTGCCAGCTCCTGCTCCCACGTCCATGACTCTGCCTTTGCACATTTGTAGTGCTTTTTGCTCTATCAGGCTCATGTCGTTCCACTCGTGGAAAAACTCCTTTAGTGGCCAGTATTCTGTCTCGGCAGCGTCACACTCCACCTTTATCTTTATCTTCTTGTTCCCGTTATAATATGCCTTTAAGGCCTCTCCGTATGCGTCCATGTTTTTTCCTTTTTATGCAAAGATAATCATTTTCTCAAAAACAATATTTAATCAAAATATGATATATTGCTTGCAGTTTGATTTCAATTTACTATCTTTGCGCCGATTTTATTTACAGATTAATATTTAGCACCTGACTACAGCATCATGTCAAAGTTGTTCGTACCTAAAGGATATAAGCCATCTCTCGACCTCAGAGAGACCGAGATGGGTATTCAAATGATTAAGGATTTCTTTCAGCAGAACCTATCTGCTGAGTTGCGTCTTCGTCGAGTTACAGCTCCTCTTTTCGTTCTTCAAGGTACAGGGTTGAATGACGATCTCAATGGTGTTGAGCGTGCAGTGTCTTTTCCTATCAAGGATCTCCGCGATAAGCGTGCCGAGGTGGTTCACTCTCTCGCTAAGTGGAAGCGTACTATGTTGGCTGATTATAAGATTCCTGTAGGATATGGTTTGTATACTGATATGAACGCTATCCGTTCCGATGAAGAACTCGATAATGTTCACTCTCTTTATGTCGATCAGTGGGACTGGGAGGCATCTATCAGCCGCGAGATGCGTACCATCGATTTCCTTAAGCAGGTAGTATCTCGTATCTATGCAGTCATTAAGCGTACCGAGTTCGTAGTGTATGAGCGTTACCCTCAGTTGACTCCAGTCCTCCCTGACGAAATTCACTTCATTACTTCTCAGGAACTTCTCGATATGTATCCTAATACAACTCCTAAGGAGCGTGAGGATGCTATCGCTAAAAAATATGGCGCAGTATTCGTAATCGGTATAGGTGGCGATCTTACTAATGGAGAACCTCATGATGGCCGCGCTCCAGATTATGACGACTGGACTACTCCAACACCTGATGGTCACAAGGGTCTCAATGGCGATATCCTCGTTTGGAACGAAGTCCTCGGTCGCGCTTTCGAGCTCTCTTCTATGGGTATTCGTGTTGACAAGGAAGCCCTCCTTAAGCAGCTTAAGATATCTAATAAGGAAGAACGTAAGGAACTATACTTCCATAAGCGACTCCTCAATGATGAGTTGCCTCTGTCTATAGGTGGCGGTATCGGTCAGTCTCGTCTCTGTATGTTCTACCTGCGCAAGGCTCATATCGGAGAGATTCAGGCAAGTATCTGGCCTGATGATATGGTCAAAACTTGTAGAGAAAATAACATCCCCCTTATCTAAAAGAGGGTTCCTTCATTATAGTTAGAGAGGCTGTGTCGACAGACACAGCCTCTTTTTTTACTCTCCCAATAAAAAAATTGCGATGAAACAAAGTCTTCCCCGAGAGTAGCCCGAGT
>JAKSLC010000173.1 GCA_024401415.1 Bacteroidales bacterium
GACATGAGAGGGCGCGGCATAGGTCGCATACTCTATACCGCATTGGAAGAGGAACTGGCTAAGCGTGGCAAGAAGAATCTCAACGCTTGCATCGGCTGGACTCCTCGCGAAGACGATAAGCATCTGACAAACCAGAGCGAGGCTTTTCACCAGCGCATGGGTTATCAGAAAGTGGCGCATTTCCACAGCTGCGGTTATAAGTTCGACGAGTGGTATGACATGATATGGATGGAAAAGATCATATAGTTTTTACAAGAGCATAGACCAATGACAATATTTAGTCAATTTATGGTTTCTGCATTTCCATTCTCAACCATAGTACAGATGCGCCTACCACGTTAGGCGTGTCTTCTGTTAAGCCTGTTATACCAGTAAAACAAAAAAGCGATTCAGAATTGTCTGAATCGCTTTGACCTTAGGGTGAAAGGTGGGATTCGAACCCACGACCTCTAGAGCCACAATCTAGCGCTCTAACCAGCTGAGCTACATCCACCATATTTCGGTTTTGCGAGTGCAAAGTAACGGACTATTTTGTATATTTGCAAGAGAAAAAAGAAAAAAATATTGACATGAGTCACAAGCATATAAATATCAGTACTTTACAGTTGGATCTTGAGAGTGAATTTATAGCGAAATTAAAGATACTTACTACATATTTTGAGTCCAGAATGAATGGTGCTATAGCTCATCAGATGCAGCAATCGTCTGTTGACGGGAGGCGATATAAGCTAAACTACGGAGTTTCGCTTGTAGATATGAGAGCTTTGGCCAAAGAAATAGCAGCTGAAGATAAAATAGCTTTGTCTTGCATGGATTATGACAACTTGTGGAATACGGATATAAGAGAGGCTATGCTGCTAGCGCTGCTGCTTATTCCAGAAGAGTATGTGACTGTGGAGCGCCTAGAGAAGTGGGTAAAGAGCATTCATACTAATGAGATGGCTGATATGCTTCCATTTCTAGCAGGGTGGAAAGTATCTGACAGTATAGCTATGGTAGAAAAAGCTGCTGCATTGTATGATGGAGCAGGAGTATTACAACGTGTAGCATATACAAATATAGTAGGCAGACTTGTGGGACGAGGGAGAGTTGACCCTAAGGGAAGTGCTGTGCAGGGATATGTGAAAAACTTGACGAAAGATTCGATAGAAGAGGCGGGGAGTGTGGCATTCTTGCGAAACATGATAGATCGAGAGTAGTCTTCTGCAACCGATTGCGTAAATAAATTTGCATCTGGGCTCATGGTTAACATGCTGCTGTAGTTTTTGTTAACAATTCATATTTACCTTTGTGCCGTAACACATTATTCGTTATAAATATGAAAGTTAGCCTATTATCTATAGCAGCGGTAACGCTATTGACTATTTTTTCGGGATGTAAAGATGACACAAAAGATGTTATCCCAAGCAATCCAGAAACACCGTCAGAACCAACTAATCCGAACACAGACTGGGTGGTCGTTGAGGCGAAGCCAGATACATGGGATGGTGTAAAGAGAGCACCTATTACATATCAGACACTTGTATATAGCTTCTCCGAGACAGGCGACTTCAAGGGGATGGCTGACAAGATGGAATATATAGACGAGTTAGGAGTTTCTGCTATATGGTTGTCGCCTATCCATCCAACAGATTCATATCATGGATATGATGTTATAGACTATGATAAGGTGAATCCAAAATTTGGTACAGAAGCTGATTTCGACAACTTGGTAAAAGTGGCGCATGAGCATGGAATCAAGATATATTTGGACTTCGTTCTCAACCATACGAGCACTAAGCATGACTGGTTTATAACAGCAAAACATGACACAAATAGTGATAAGCGTAACTACTATTCATTTTCTACATCGCCCAAAGAAGATATAGCGAGTGGTAAAATAGCCATGATAGCCAAAGAGGGAGCAAACGGGTACAATGAAGGAGAGTGGTATGCTGTAGATGAGAGTGAGACTAAGAGTGCTATTTATAAGTTTTCTCTTGACTGGAACAACAAGACAATAACTGTAACAGAAGGAACTACGCCAGATGAATATGATGGCAAGGGAGATAAATATCTATGGTATGGATCTATAACAGAGGCTCTTCCATTGAATGATATGGGGAATGGTATTTATGAGCGAACTATAGAATATGAGTCGACATGGGGCTTTTTGGTAAGAACCAGCAACGATCCATCGTGGCCAAACGGAACAAAATATGGAGCATCGTCCAATACGTCGAAAATTACACTTGGAGAGCCATTTGCGCTGAACAACACTACGGCAGCCAATATTCAATTCTCTGATGTCGAGACATGGTTCTACCATTCTCACTTCTTCACCAGTACATTTGCTGATTTGAACTATGGTCCAATAGATGAGATAGAGGACAATGCCACATTTAAGGCAGTAGTTGAATCTGCCAAAGGATGGATTGATAGAGGCATAGATGGATTCCGTCTTGATGCTGTAAAACACATATATCATTCGGCGACATCAGATGAGAACCCAAGATTCCTTGAGGCATTCTATAATGCTGTTAACGAGCACTACAAGAAGACCCATACGGAAGATATATATGTAGTAGGAGAGGTGCTTTCCAGTGCCAATGAGGTGGCGCCATACTATAGTGGACTTCCTGCGTTATTTGAATTTGACTTCTGGTACCGTATGGAGTGGGCTATCAACGATGGAACAGGTATATATTTTGCTAACGACATAAAGAAATATCAAGAGAAATATGCTACATACCGTCGAGACTATATAGAAGCGACGAAGTTATCTAACCATGATGAAGACCGCACAGCATATAAACTAGGAGAAAATTCTGACAAGCTAAGACTTGCGGCAGCGGTACTGATGACATCTGCTGGTCAGCCATACATATACTATGGAGAAGAGATAGGAATGACAGGAGACAAGAGTAAGGGAGATGAGAATGTGCGCAAGCCACTTGACTGGTCGAAAGTCAATGCGCAGAGTTCAGATGAGAAATCGTTATTGTCATCGTACAAAAAGTTGACCGCATTAAGAAATACCTACCCTGCATTAGCAGAAGGTAAGATGTCGAAGCATGAGACATACAACGAGAACAACACCACCCTGAAGCAGATTGCAGCATGGTACATGACTGCAGGAAACGGTCAGAAACTCTTGGTAATGCATAACTTTGGCGGAACGAACATTAACGTATCGATGCAAGACGATACAGACAAATGTATACTAGCGTTAGGCTCTGTAGAGAGACGAATGTTGAACAGCAAACCATACGTAAAACTTGGAGCATATTCGAGTGTAGTATTTACCTGTAAATAATATTGAAAACAAATAACGTTATCTATAAGACACAATGACAAACAGATTATTCCTTTCGTTGTCTGCAGTATTTGTGGCATTGACTATGAATGCACAGACATTGAATTCTCCATCAGGCAACATGAGTATGGAATTCTCTATTGATGCAGAGGGACATCCTACCTACAGCCTTCAATACGAGAATAGAGATGTAGTAAAGACCAGTCGTCTTGGCTTTATCTTTGCTGGTAAAGATGATTTTAGCAAAGGATTCAAAGAAGTTGAGAGTAATACGACAAGCTTTGACGAGACATGGACACCCGTATGGGGTGAGGAGAAAGAGATCCGCAACCATTATAACGAGATGTCTGTGACCTTGAAACAAGAACGTAGCGGCAGAGCGATGACAATACGTTTCCGCCTTTATGATGATGGATTAGGCTTCCGATATGAGTTTCCGGAGCAAGACCATCTAGTGTACTTCTCTGTGGCAGATGAGTTGACCGAATTTGCCATGGCAGGAGACCATACGGCGTGGTGGATTTCTGGAGACTACGATACGCAAGAGTACGACTATACTGAGAGTAAACTCTCTGAGATACCTGCAGTAAATGAGAGCTCCCGTAGTGGTAATGCATCACAGACATTTATAAACGACCATACGGTGCAAACTGCGCTTCAGATGCGTAGTGCAGACAGACTATACATCAACATTCATGAAGCTGCATTGGTAGACTATCCGGCAATGCACCTTGAGCTAGGTGATGGAGATAAAGCATTTACATTTAAGAGTCACCTGACGCCGGATGCTATAGGTATGAAAGCGCACTTGCAGGCACCATTCAACACGCCATGGAGAACGGTAATGGTAACAGATGATGCACGAAAGACACTTGCGTCACGACTTATCCTCAACCTAAACGATCCATGTGCATACGAAGACGTGTCATGGATAAAACCGGTAAAATATGTAGGTGTTTGGTGGGAGATGATTACCAACAAGACACACTGGAGCTATACGAACGACTTCAAGTCGATACACCTTGGTAAGACAGACTATTCTAAAGCTAAGGCACATGGACGTCATGGTGCGACTAACGAGAATGTACGCAGACACATTGACTTTGCAGCGGAGCACGGATTTGACCAAGTCTTGGTTGAAGGATGGAATGAAGGTTGGGAAGACTGGTTCGGACATCAGAAAGATTATGTCTTTGACTTCGTGACGCCATATCCTGATTTTGATATCAAGGCACTTAATGAGTACGCTCATTCAAAAGGTGTGCGTTTGATGATGCATCACGAGACATCTTCTTCAGTATGGAACTATGAGCGTCATATGGACAAGGCCTACCAGTTGATGAATGAATACGGCTATACCGCAGTAAAGAGCGGTTATGTCGGAGATATTGTACCAAGAGGAGAACATCACTACTCGCAGAGCATAGTAAGTCACTACTTAAGAGCAGTGAAGAAGGCGGCAGAGTATCATATATGTGTGAATGGACATGAAGCTGTACGTCCAACAGGACTTTGCAGAACGTACCCTAACCTAATAGGCAACGAGTCGGCCAGAGGAACGGAATATGAGGCATTTGCCGGTAACCGTCCACATCATACTATACTACTTCCATTTACAAGATTGCAAGGCGGTCCGATGGACTACACTCCAGG
>JAKSLC010000174.1 GCA_024401415.1 Bacteroidales bacterium
GTATTGTTATCGTCATCGTAGCTACAATGTGTGTCAATCTTCGGTTGCGTATCACGAATTGTGTGGAACCGATGAGCAGTGCAGCTATCAAATATATCAGTATCATATTTTCCGCTTATTCTGTTATAGTATTAATAGCTTAATCTTTCAAGTTAGTCAATCCGCTTACATCTCCGTCTCCGGTAACGTCACCAACCTTATTGATGAAGATTGCCAAGAGGAATACGCTGACGAGAACATCGAGTAATACTCCAAGGTTCACCATAGCAGGCATCTCGCTGCCATTTGCCAAAGAAAGGATAAACGCACCATTCTCTACTATTACATAGCAGATTACGTGAGTGATTACCTTACGTCGGGTAGCTACGAAATATAGACCACTAAGTATTGCAGAGAGTGCTGTCACGAAATATGTGATGTTTAGCGATTCTGGCTGCGGCATATAGTGGCTTGCTATGTAAGTAAGTACCACAATGGCTGATACTACAGCAAGCGATACACTATTTGATACCGAAGGTTCAGTCTCTCTGGTTATCTTGTTTTTGATGATGACCCTTCTGATGAAGAACGGCATTAGAGTAGCTTTAACAATCAATGTTTCCAAAAGAATAATACCAAGATTCAACCAGTTCATCTCATGGAGTGAAAGTATAGCTACACCACAAATTAGTAGACCTTGTATGACCAAAATTGAAACGCAGGTCATCATTCTATTCGCTACTGCAAAATAGAGTAGCGTAATCATAAATCCTATCAGTAATATAGTATTCATTTTGTGCCCTCCCTTTTTACTTTATGCCGAAGTATAGTAACAATGCCAATGATGTCAGCACAAGTATGAACTGTGCGTTGTGAGTCATTCTGTATCTTGCCATGAAAGATTCTATGATGCCAACCATCACAGCGCATAAGAATTCAATGCCGAAAAAGAGAGCTATCTGAGCCCATGTGTCAGCTACTGCGCCAATGAACAAGTTGACTATCAATGCAGAATACAATGCAAATTTCATATTTGTAGACTGATGTATCATAGCCATGTCAACTCCTGAGTTATCAAGCACCATAACCTCATGTATCATGGTCAACTCGAGGTGTGTTTTTGGATCGTCTACTGGCATACGAGAGTTCTCAATCATACATATCATAAGGAGAACGAAAGCAGCAATAGCAGCTATCGCGTATGATATCTCTCCCTCGAAATGAAACTGAGCAAAGATATCAGCGAATGAAGTATACCCGGTGAGTAACCCAAGAGAGCCGATCAGAATGAAAAATGCAGGCTCTACCAGCATAGAGAATAAAGCTTCACGAGCCGAACCCATACCTTCGAAAGAAGAAGCCGTGTCCAGCGCTCCGATAATTGTGAAGAATTTTCCGAAGCCTAGAACGTAAGCGAAGAAGATAAAATCTCCGGCAAAACCTATCGTGCTTCCTAAATTTGCCACTGGCACTACCATGCAGGCTACAACTACTGAAGCGAAGTACAATGTAGGAGCTACCTTGAATATCCAGCTGGATGCTGTCGAATACACTGAACCTTTGTGTAGTAGCTTCCATATATCATACATAGGCTGCCATACAGAAGGTCCTTTGCGACCTTGCGCTATACTCTTTGTTCTAATGACAATACCCGTAAATAGGAAACTTGCCAATAGTATTAATAAAAAAGACATATCGTATATCTGTTAAGTCTACTCGTTAAAATATGATTGCAGCAATAACCAAGAGCAATACGGAGATGAATCCGTATATTATGTATCGCTGTAGCTGTCCATTCATCAGCCACTGGAACTTCTGCAGGAAGTGAACAACGCCATTGGCTATAGGAGCTATGGTGCCTTTCTCAATCGCATCTTGCGAAACATTCAGCATAGTCCTATGCTTAGGGAACACCTCTTCTGGTTGTATAGGTTCATAATGGCGAGACTTTGGTAGCATAAAGCCAAATATCTCGGCTAATGTGCCTGAGAACGATTGTCCTGTATATTGTATGCCTTGAATAGGTTTCATGTAGCCACAACCCCATGTAGGACCTTCTGCCATAGGTCTACGTTTCATTAACCACCATCTGATGAATCCTAATACAGCGCAAACCATAATGAGGGCCAAGGCACCAATAGATATTGATTGTAGTACCTCGATACTGCTCGATATACTGTATGCAGCGTCAGCTGACATGCTGAGGTGATATATCTCTTTGACGCAATCCTGAAATAATGAACAGAGAACGGTAGGGAATGCCACAATGCAAACAACTATCGGAAGTAGCAGCCATATTGGGTAGGTCATGTCATTCTGTTCTGCATATTTGTCGGCTATAAGATTCGGCTTAACATCGTTGTCTCTTTTTACGCCGAGGAATATGACTCCGAAAGTCTTTGTGAAGCAAAGCATGGATGCACCACCTACCACTGCCAATGCAGCTCCGCTAAGGATCATCAAAATTGATAATGGAAGTGAATCCATAGACATGCCTTTTAGAAAACCGCTATAAAGCATCATCTCAGAGATGAAACCACCGAAAGGAGGAAGACCGCCGATACCAATAGCTGCGATTAGGAATAACAAGCCCGATTGAGGCATAATCTTCAGCATGCCTCCAAGTCTTTCGATATCTCTTGTATGTGTAGATACATATATGTTGCCCGCTGAGAAAAATAGCATTACCTTGAATATGGCATGATTCAAGGTATGGAAGAGTGCTGCCATCAATCCAAGATATGCTAAAGCTGTCATATCCATACCCATAGCGATGAACGCCAATCCGACGCCAGCGAAAATTATGCCAACGTTCTCAATGGTGCAATATGCCAAGATTCGCTTGAAGTCACGACCATCTGCTGCATTAACTATGCCATACAGAGCACTGAGTATCGCAAGCACTAATACTATGACACCCAAGGTGCTTTGTCCCATTGTCATGTAACCACCAAATCTGATTACTCCATAGACGCCAGCCTTAACTATTACGCCAGACATGGCTGCAGAGATGTGACTAGGCGCTGCTGGGTGTGCGTGAGGCAACCAGGAGTGAAAAGGAATAAGGCCTGCTTTGAAGCCGAAACCACATACCAGCATCATCATCCAGATTACTTGCTGAATCTCCGAGATGGAAGCAATGAATAGCGGGATGGTGTTGAAATCCATTCTGCCTGTTACTGAATACACCCATACGAAGGCTGCTGTGATAAAGAGCACGCCAATATGGCTCTGTACAAAATAATTCATGCCAGCTTTAAGTACTACTGGTTTGCCTGCCTCGAAAATCACACACATGAATGATCCTAAGGCCATCAACTCCCATCCTACAAGGAACCAAAGCATAGATTGTGTGCTGTACAAGCACATCATACCCGCATAACACAAGGTGAACATCCCCCAGTGTAACGACAATTCTTTTGTTGTTGTCTTGTAATGGCGCAAGTAACCAACGCCATAAATCACGGATAGAATAAAAATACACGTTGTCAGAATTATAAAGAACCACCCAAGGCTTGTTATCTGACTAACATATTCCGAGATAATCTCCATCTGTTTGTTTATAAGCTTTTTTCTCTAAATATTCGCAAATTTAGAAACTACAATTCAACCAATGCAATTATCATCCTACCTTTAACATAGTCTTAACATATAGAAATAGAAAAGCGACTCGAGAACAATGTCTCAAGCCGCTGAAATCATTAATGGATAACCTTATATTAGATTACCAACTTATAGCCCTTGCCATGAACGTTGATGATCTCAACTGAAGGGTCCTCCTTCAAGTGCTTACGCAACTTTGTGATATATACGTCCATTGAACGTGCATTGAAGTAATTGTCGTCAACCCAAATTGTCTTCAAAGCCAAGTTGCGCTCTAATACTTTGTTTGCATTTGTACAGAGAAGCTTCAAAAGTTCGCTCTCCTTTGTTGTTAACTTAATAACCTGGTCGTCAAGAAGGAGCTGCTGCTTCTGTGTATCAAACTTGTATTTTCCGAGCATGTAAACGTCTTGAATAACGTTGTTGCCGCTAGTACGACGTAGAATTGCCTAGATACGAAGGATCAACTCTTCCATGCTGCATGGTTTAGTCAAGTAGTCATCTGCGCCAGCCTTAAATCCTTGAAGAATATCATCCTTCATAGTCTTGGCTGTCAAGAAGATGATAGGCACCTCTGCATTTACCATGCGAATCTCCTTGGCGAGTGTGAAGCCATCCTTCTTTGGCATCATTACGTCAAAGATACAAATGTCAAACTTTTTTGAGACGAAAGCGTTGTAAGCCTCTTCGCCATCATGCGTCAACTCTGCTGAGTATCCCTTCATTTCAAGGTACTCGCTTAGCATTAAGCCAAGATTCTCTTCGTCTTCTGCTAAAAGGATTTTGTGCTCTATGTTCTCCATATGAGTCTTCTTTTTATAGTGTTTTACTTTTTATTCTTTAATGGTATATATATATCAAATTTTGTGCCAACGTTCAGCTCGCTCTCTACTGTAATCTGTCCACCATGGTCCTCTACAATTTTCTTCACGTATGCCAAACCAAGACCAAATCCCTTCACGTCATGAACGTTGCCTGTGTGTACTCGATAGAATTTCTCAAAAATTCTCTCAAGATTATCTCTCGAAATACCTAAGCCATTGTCTTTTATGGAGATAATCACACCTTTGTTACGATTTATCGTTTTAATGTATAACATTGGTGCTCCATCGCTCTTCTTGTACTTTACTGCATTGTCCAGAAGGTTGAATATGACATTTGTAAAATGTACCTTGTCAACCATCGCAACAGTGTCAGTCGCATCTAGTCTCAAATCGAGCGAGCCATTGTCTTTCTCCACTTTAACCCTAAAGTCGGTAGCAACTCTCTCTATAATTTCGTTGATATTCATCTCCTCCAACTTGAGCGAGGCTTTGCCTTTCTCAAATGCAGCCATCTGGAGAATCTTC
>JAKSLC010000175.1 GCA_024401415.1 Bacteroidales bacterium
AGTAGCGGGGAGCCGACTCGAACGACTGACCTTTGGGTTATGAGCCCAACGAGCTACCAACTGCTCCACCCCGCAATGTAATATCTTTATTGGCCTTAGGCCTGTTCTTCTGTTTTGCGATGCAAAGTTACACTTTATTATTGAACTGTGCAAATATTTTCACAAAACATTCTTTGTGATCCCGGCGGGATTCGAACCCACGACCCGCAGCTTAGAAGGCTGCTGCTCTATCCAGCTGAGCTACGAGACCAACCTAAACAATCAAGGGGTTAATCCCCCAATTGCGCTGCAAAGATATATTCTTATTTTGTCAATTCCTATTTCTAGAGGGTTAATTATTTAAAAAATCAGTTATATGTTAGCTGAATTTTCTCTTTTTACTCTCTAATCTGTTTCTTTATCAGTGGTATAAGTGCCATTCCAGGTATACAGCATGCCAATACATATATGAAGAATAGTTCGTATGATTGATGCATTTGGTCGAATGCCCATCCTGATATCATGCCTGGTATCATCATCCCTAATGCCATAATAGCTGTGGCTAATGCATATTCTGCTGTTTTGTATTTTGAGTCTCTTACATATTCTATTAAAAACAACATGTATGCACAAAACCCAAATCCATATCCGAATTGTTCTACAATTACTGCAGCAATTACTGATATGCTGTCTGCTGCAGGTTGAAGTTGCGCAATTATTATATATGCTATATTGGGAATGTTCATAGATAACGTCATTGGCCAAATAGATCTCTTTAATCCCCATTTGCCCGCAGCAAATCCTCCTAGTATGCCTCCTAATGTTAATGCTATTACTCCTGCAGTACCATATAGTATTCCATATTGGGTCTCTGTTAGCCCTATGCCGCCGTTTTCTGTTGCGTCGACAAGAAACGGAGTGGCTATTTTTGCTAGTTGCGCCTCTCCTAGTCTGAATAACAGCATAAAGGCTATTGCACTCACCGCTCCCGGTTTGCTGAAGAATGAGCGAATTACATCTCCGTAGATTGATATGCTGTTCTTGCTCGCTGTCTTATCTGTTGGCATTGGCATCATTATTCCGTTGGTTACCGCTAATACCGCCAGCGTTATGCCTAAAATGATGAATGATGCCGACCATGGGTTGTCTGTGTATCCTCCCATGTGTCCGACTATTATCGGCATTAGTCCTATTGCTGCCATAGTGCCTAGCCTGTAAAATGTAGAGCGTATTCCTACATAGTAGCTTTGCTCTTTTTCGTTAAGTGCAAGTATATAAAAGCCATCGCATGCTATGTCATGACTGGCCGATGTGAAGGCTATCAGAGCTAGTCCAATTAGACTGATTGCATAAAAGGCATCACATCTTAGCGCAATTCCCATTATGGCAAATAGTATTGCTATGAGTATCTGTGTGCTGACTATCCACATGCGTTTAGTCCCTATACTCTCAACAATCGGACTCCATAGTGGTTTTATGGTCCAGGGTAGGTATAGTAGCGACGTCCAGAATGCGTATGATGCTGTGGATATTCCTAGTTGTTGGTACATCAGTACACTCGTTGTCATCACGATGCTATATGGTATAGCTTCATAAATGTAAAGCGTAGGGATGTAGGCGTATGGTTTCATTTCTTGTTGGAAATCTGATCTATTAAGTCTGTGATGGCCTCTTTGCTGGCTGGTATGTCAACTCTGTCAATGACGCTGGACGCCAATGTACGTACGGGTTGGTATGTGTACGATGTCTCTTTCTGTTCCTCTGATACGAGCAGTGTCGGGTTGACGTATTCTTCAAACATCCAGAGTAAACACCCGACAAGGAATATTGCTTTTAGTGTGGAAATAATAGCCCCTCCTATACTATTCACTGATGATAGTATAAATGTCGATGATATCGCTTTGCTGATAGCTAGAGAAATATAGTTTATCGCAATAAATGCAATTACTACTGTTACAACAAATGAGAGTATAGGACAAATAGTTGGTTTGTCTATATGTTCAACAAGAATATCGTATGTAATATAGGAAAATTTAGTAGCAAGCCAAATAGCAAGTATTATACCAATTAGCCCAACTATTTCCATAATCAATCCTCGTTTCAGCCCGGAAATAAATGCTACAATGGAAATAACTATCACAATAATATCAAAAGTAGTCATGTCTATAGGATTTTGATAAAAATGGGGCAGGCATATCGTCTTTTCCTCCCCCTCCCCTTCAGGATTTTAGTGTTGTAGCCCCACCGAGACTCGAACTCGAATCTAAAGTTTAGGAAACTTCCGTTCTATCCCTTGAACTATGGAGCCATTCCCTTGATTTTTACACACTTGTAAACTCCTTCATAAATGCTAATTAGATAATGAGTAACATATATGAGTAAAATTCCGTTGCAAATTTAGTCATTTTTGCCCGAAAAATCTAGACAATAACTAAAAAAATATCACCCGACGTCAAGATATTTAAGAAAAAAATCTATTTTAGTAGCAAACATAGAATAAATGAACTACATACAACATATACTACATAACGTCAGAACGACGCGAGTAAACGATTTGCAGGCTTACTGTCTACGCGACGTCTGTTCTTACCTCACAATCAACTACACGTCAAGCCTTATTTCTCGCTTAAAGGGGTGCGTTACCAATGCACCCCTCGAGACTTCTGGAGGTGTACAAGATGCGAAATATGTAACGTTAGAAGGCGTTCTTAAGTTGGCAATGAGTTGCAGTACCATAGAAGCAGAGTCTATACGTCTGAAACTTAGTCAAATGCTCACTCATAAGCTTACGACACGACGATTAGCTACTGCAAACTCAATTGTCGCAAGAAGTTATCAAGAAATCAGCATTGACAATATATACAATGTTGACTGCCTGATTGGAATGCGGTCAATAGCAGACAGGTCGATAGACTGTATCATCTGCGACTTGCCCTTCGGCACTACCGAGTTTGAGTGGGATTGTCCAATCCCATTATCGCAGTTGTGGGAGCAATACAACCGAATATTGAAGCCTCAAGGGAGTGTATTGCTATTCGGCACGGAACCTTTTTCATCGAAATTACGAATGTCCAATATCACAAACTACAAGTACGACTGGGTATGGGTCAAGAACCGACCTTCAGGGTTCCAGCATGCCAGGAACATGCCTCTGCGAAGTCATGAACTGATATCAGTCTTTTCAAATGCAAACATGGGGCATGTAGCACAACTAGGTGACAGCAGAATGACTTATAATCCTCAGAATCTACAACCTGCACAGCGCTCATACCTCAAGAGCTATAACTATCTCGGCGCTAAACGCAAGCAGAATGCGATTGTTAACAGCGAGTATGAGAACTATCCTCGCTCTATATTATATTATGACTGCGACGAGAGTCACTTGCATCCGACGCAGAAGCCTGTCGAACTTCTCGAATATCTGATAAGAACATACACAAATGAAGGTGACTTAGTGCTTGATAACTGCATGGGTAGTGGTACGACAGCAGTCGCATGTATTAATACAGGTCGCAGGTTCATAGGCTTTGAAATCAACAAGGAATTTTACGAGACCGCGAAGAAGAGAATAGAAGAGATTAAGACACTGAAATATAAGTAGTTCGTACAAAATACGTCGTCATTTTCTGTCGATAAATATCAAAAAACGACAGAAAAATATGACGAACGAACTAACATTTCAGAATCATCTATTCGCAAATGGATTAGAAATTTGGCGTGACATCGAAGGTTACGAAGGTCTGTATCAAGTCTCAGATTATGGACGAGTGCGAAGCCTCAGATTTGGCAAAATTAAAATTCTAAAACAAGGCACCATCGCGGGTTACAAGGAGCTAAATCTGACAGATAAAGAAGGTGTAACAACAACACACTATGTACATCGATTGGTCGCTCTCTCATTCATTCCGAACGACGCACCCGACGAAAAAATCTTCGTGAACCACATTAATCATGTGCGAGACTGCAACTGCGTGGAGAACCTGGAATGGGTCACTCCAGCGCAGAACATAGACATGATTGCTCGACTAAGAATGAGCAAGACGAGAGCGGGTAAGCCGAATTATCGCCTTCGCAAGGCAGTTAGATGTTTGGATGATGGCGAAATATATCAGTCGATAGGTGATTGTGCGACTGCGTACAACGTAAGCCATAGCAATATATCATCGTGCCTCACAGGCAGGTCTATGTCGTGTAGGGGATGGCAGTTGGAATATGCTTAATTACTTCATAATTTTATACTTAAATAAGAAGAGGGAGATGCACAACGTTGTGCATCTCCCTCTTGGGTGTTAGTTCTTGTTTGTTCTGCGACTTAAGCAGTCGGCTTTGTTGAGTCAGCTCTCGCTGCGATTAAGATGCTAGCAACATTCGGAACAACTGACATCGTCAGTCTGTCTGCGATAGACTTCACCTCGAATGCCTCCGCGATAATTTTGAAGTAAAGCAACTCAAAGTTGTCAGCAATATCGCGCATAATATAATGTAGCGTTGTCGCTATAGAATATACATATAGCGTAGGCAAGGGATTGCCGTTAT
The DNA here is from genome assembly GCA_024401415.1 of Bacteroidales bacterium. Classification (GTDB taxonomy): domain Bacteria; phylum Bacteroidota; class Bacteroidia; order Bacteroidales; family Marinilabiliaceae; genus W3P20-009. Next base: position 4,516 of record JAKSLC010000175.1, read on the forward strand.
TGTCCTTGTATATAGACGATGTGCTGTCAAGTACTAACTCCTTGCCTGACAATAGCGATTCCTCTGCTTGACAAGCAACTAAGTGGCATTCATCTGCGAAATTTTCAAATGAATCTATCGCGAGCATTATCTCTTCTTCAGTAAGCACTTGCCTGACATGCCAGGTCTGCGCGGTTGCGTCTGGCATTTGTGATAAGTATTCGATGATTTTTCTCGTTTCTTCGAGATGATTATTTAATTCGCTCATATTATTTTCTGTTCATTTTTTTTTATCTTAATTAAAATGATTATTATAATTAATAAAATAATATTATTTTCATAATTTTATAATGAATAAATGGCGATTGGGGATTGGGGATTGGGGATTGGGGATTGGGGATTGGGGATTGGGCCCAA
>JAKSLC010000176.1 GCA_024401415.1 Bacteroidales bacterium
GGTAGCAATGGGAATGTGATAAGCTGACATCTTAATGCCATTGCTCCCACCTCCACTACGTCCATGTCGTCTCGGAATATATGTACCATCTCTTCCGCATAGTAGAGACCGAATATCGTCCAGCAGAGCAAAAATGCTGCAGATATTTTTACAGCAAAGTAATAACCCTCTTTTACTCTGCTGTATAGCTTAGCTCCGTAACAGAATCCGCATAGCGGTTGGAATCCTTGTCCTATGCCGATTACTACCGAGTTTATCACAAATGTCAGTCGGGTAACAATAGACATGCCTGCTATGGCAGCATCTCCATATACTCCCATGGCTGTATTTAGCATCGATGTACTTATGGCCATCAATGCCTGTCGTGTCAGTGATGGGGTGCCTCCTCTGACTATCTCTCTTAGGTAAATGCCCGAGAACGAAAAGTACCTCGGGTTTATCTTCAGGTTGCCTCCCATGCGAGACATGATGAAGAGTACCGAGAAACCACACATCTGTCCAATCAGTGTTCCTAGTCCCGCACCGAATATCCCCATGTCAAACACAAAGATGAATAGCGGTACAAGTATTATATTCACTATGCCTCCTGATAGCATGCCATACATGGCATATCCAGCGTTGCCCTGAAATCTCATCTGGTTGTTTAGTACCATCGAGCCTGCCATAAACGGAGCTCCTACCAATATGCAACCAAGAAAACTCTCAGTGTATGGTAGTATGGTACTGGTCGACCCTAATAGCTTGGATAGGGGAGTGATGCACAGTAGCCCTATGCCCATTATTAACAGCCCTACAGTTATGGCGTAGAAAAATGCCGTTGTAGCCATCCTGTTGGCACTCTCTGTATCTTTCGCTCCTAGCTGCCTGCTGATATATGTCCCCGAACCTTGTCCGAAGAAGAAGCCTACTGCCTGTATCACAGACATTACCGCAAAGGTTACTCCCACCGCAGCTGTAGCCTGCGTATTTATCTGTCCCACAAAAAAGGTGTCTGCCATATTATATATGCTTGTGATCAGCATACTGATAATAGACGGCACTGCCATCAGCATTATCGCTTTAGGCACTCTCTCTTGTGTCAGAAATTCGTATTTGTTCTTGTTCCTTGTAGATATATTCATAATAAGACCCCAACACCGCAAAAATACAAAAAAATCAGCATAATCACCTCAAACAACATTCTTCCCCCTCTATCCGCAAGTTGTATATCCCCCTGTTATATATACACCCTTTTATTCCTTTGTTGTAGAGACGCACCACTCGTGCGTCTACCGCCGCAAGCAATCCAAACAAACATCAACATTCAAATCCAACGTCAACTGACCCCAAACAGAACGCAACTCCCAACAAATCACCCGACCTCCACCTACCCCCATCACCCATTCCTCTGGCAGATTATCTTCGTCAAAATCAGCAGAAAACTCACTTACAGGTTTAATTCGATAATACGTTGTGATTTGCTTTCATTACACTACCTTTGGGGGGGCAATCCACACGCCCACGAGGGACGCTCTCAATACTATTTTTTGTCTCAAACAGGCATTTCATTCATTGTCGCCGCAAAGCTAATCCGCCCTTGTGCCAAACCGCTACCTAACATGATAATATTTTCAAAAAAGTTTTTTAGTGTCGACTTTTTGGTGTTAGTACACTCCGAACAGCACTGCTGTGAATAAATTAATCAATAAATACGATTAGTGCTCAAAACCATCTACTCGGTAAAACTTTTCTATAAGTTTAGATTCTTTATGTGTCAATGAATCGCGGAACCAAACCTCTATTCGAGCTACATAATACTGAAGTGCATACCCTTCGTATATAATAAAACTTCGCTTATTTACTTGACAACAAAATGATGTGTCTGCTATGCTTGAAACAATAGTACTTGACTCAATCTTTTTTGCTGATAAAGGTTCGTTAGTACCAGCTTCGAAACATCTGAGAAAAATATCTCCCTTGGGCAGATTAGGGTAGAAGAATGTGTAGTCGTACAGCCCTAGATATTCTGTTGAAACTTGAAGCCAAGTGGTACTGTCAGATTCTAGTATCTCAGGACATTTGCCATCGTCACTTGGTAACTCATACGATAGTCCCTCTGGAATTGGGTGAAAATAAGCATAAGGATCAGGATTGTTAATGCCAGCAAGAACAATAAGAACCAACCAAAGTACGGCTGACAATAAGTAAACATATAGAGTTTTTAGTCCTGATGTAAAGTTATGTCGTGCGATAGTAATCGTAATTATCGGCATCAGAATAAGCAAAATGAGTTCCACACATATCAATACTGTAATGATATGACTAACAATAACCATAACTGGATAATTTGGAATTGCAAGAACCATTAGGAAGTATGTGATTATACTCAACGCGACAAAAAAGATTAGATGCAGCCTCCAATGTTTTATGAGCCAGAGCCAAACCTCTTTCAGATTATTCATATTAATGAATCCGTTTTAAAATTGTACGATACTTGAATCCCACTGTTCTGCATTTATCACACGATACTCTACATCGTCAGTTTCGTGATAAGAGTACTTGAGATCCTTTAATCTTGTTCCATCTTCTTTTTCTAGTTTTCAGATTGTCAATGGCTGAAATCTTATATTAGTCCAGTCATATATACTGGTAACAGATTGGTCTGATCATCCTTGCGCATATCTTTGGTGTATATTAGATACCTGTCAGCCACACGTTCTGAGTATTTATCGCAGAACATATCCAATGACTTATGTTTGTTGTAGCCCGACGACTTCACCTCTATCGGCATTATTTTGCTTCCTCGCGACAACATAAAATCAACTTCGTATGCGTGACGGCTGTTATCGTAGAACGTGTGGTAAAAGAGTTTAGAACCTGATGCTACCAACATCTGCGCAACTACATTTTCATACACATACCCCATATTGGCATCAAGCTTATCACTCAACAGTTTCGCGTATATTTCATTTTCTGAAAAATCCTTATCCCAAAATGCGAGAGTTACAAACAGTCCAGTATCGCTAAGGTATATTTTGTACGACTCATAGTTTGCTGTCATTCCGAATCCTACCTTAGGGTCACTTACATTGTGTGCAACATTTATCGTCTTGCTCTCTTTCATCATGGAGATGAGTTCAACTTTTTTCTTGAATTTGAGATTCTCCACTATATTGCTAGAGAGGAATCTAGTTGAATTGTTGTATAGTTGTGCCGGAACAGACAGATATATCGACTTGGCATAGTCAGATGAATCTATCTTATGAAAGTCATTGGCATACAAATTGATAATGCCACGTTTCACCTTGTCGACCTTGCACAGGTCGGTTGTCTCTATATACTCTTTTATCGCCTGAGGCATGCCACCTACCAGCATATATAGCCTGAAGTCACGCATCAGTTTTCGGTTTATGTCGTCGCCAAGCGACATTCTGGCCATAAACGACTGGCGTATCAACTCAAATGTTTCAACATCTCCCAATGCCCATCTGAATTCCTCGTAATCCATAGGATACATCTCCAGAGTTTCCTCCTCGCTTGGAATGACTATATTATTGATGTTCTGACGAATACTTATTAACGAACCTGTCTCAATATAGTCGTAGCGACCATCGGCTACAAGGTATTTTATTGCTTGGCGGGCAAGTGGCAGCATCTGGACTTCGTCAAAGATGATTACAGATTTTCGTTCATGCAATGTCACGCCACCCGACAGAACCTTTAGCTTCATGAAAAACATATCAAGGTTTGTCATGTCATTGAACAAATTCTTTATCTCTGCGGTTGTGTTGGCGAAATCGATGATTATATATGACTCATATTCATTCTTGGCGAATTCTTGGGCGACAGTGGATTTACCTATTCGGCGAGCCCCTTCTATAAGAAGCGCAGTTCTGCCTTCTGCTTCATTTTTCCACTGAAGCATACGTTGATATATTTTACGTTTAAAAATCATCTCTCCTTCAATTGGTTACAACCGCAAATATAGACAAAATGCTCTTAATCGCAAATTTCAAAACACGTAAAATGCTTCTAATCGCAAAATTTACAAAATACAAAAATGCTTCTAATCGCAATTTTGCAAGTGGCGACTGCATTCAAAACAAACCATATTTGATATATTTGCGGAGTAGTTGATGAAACTGATTTAACCTTATATACTATGAAAACAACTCTAATCCTTTTGTCTTCTGCAGTCATTGCCACTGGCGTATGTGCGCAGAACACTGAGAATGGTCAGGTAGTGATTGTCAAGGATGGTGAGAAATATAACTTGGCAGGCATAAAGTTATAATAGCGTGCAGACGACGAATTGTCGCGTCTGAAAAAATATTGAGCAGCATTGGAGAAATGAAGTGACCCCTGAAAGTTTTTTGTCTGACTTTCGGGGGTCACTTCGCTCTTCTATTTTGACTTAGTATTTACAATACTATATGATATAAATTTTGCTTTCTTCACGACTCGATAAAGTCACACACCTTGTTGATCTGCTCCGCTATCGTGTCACCGAATTTGTGCTCGAAGAAGGCACTGCCTATGGTGAACGCCCATGGCTCTGCCTGCTTGATGAATCCTAGGCGCTCATAGCTGTCGATGCTGCCTGCCACACAGACAGGGAGGTCGCCTTTCTTCACTATGTCCGATATAAGTTGCTCCGCATCAGTAATATAGCGATAACCTAGCAGGTCAATGCCAAAGACGCCCTTGCTCTTCAATGCCTTTGCTTCTTCCACCATGCCCTCGATACTGCCCTCGAGGATAGACGGACGACCAGTAATCTGACCTACAAAAGGCATGTATGCTATGCCGTGCTGCTGGCATAAGCTGGCAATGGCCTCAGAGTAGCAGGTGCCCATGAGTATGTCGCAGCCACATTCAACCGCCATTT
>JAKSLC010000177.1 GCA_024401415.1 Bacteroidales bacterium
CAGGTTGTGGAATTCAGGAACATCAGATCAATAAGATATTTGAACGTTTTTATAAGGGCGATCAGTTTACTCAAGGTATCGGTTTAGGTCTTCCTCTTTGTAGACTGGCACTCAGTAAGATAGGTGCTTCTGTAGAGGTTTCTTCTGCCAAAGATGAGACCGGCACTGTCGCTGTCATTAAACTCCCAGACTCGTGGATTAACATGGGCTAACCATAGTTACTAACATCACAGAATTTTCCTCCTTTTTGCTCTTTGTTCATTTAGACACAGTCTAGATTACTGCGCTCAAATCGACTTCCCACGATAATTATAACTTGCCTATAATCAAGGGGTGTAAAAAAAAGTAAAAAAAGTTTTACCTATATATCAACGACTTAGGACTGGGTGTTAATAACTCCCTTTGACGTGTTCTTTTAGTGTCATAACTTTGCAGTGTAACAATCGAATTTATTGACACATTTACATATAGAACAAAACTATGATACACACAGTCAAAAAGCGCGACGGTCGTATAGTCGGTTTCAACAAGGAGAAAATTTCTGCTGCTATACGTCGAGCTATGCTCCAAACCGAAAAGGGTGAGGACGATTCCCTTATTAACAAGATTTCAGACCGTATCGAACTCCAGGGTCGTGAAGAGATGTCTGTTGAGGAGATTCAAGACTGTGTCGAACTTGAACTCATGAAGAGTACCCGTAAAGAGGTCGCTCAAAAATATATCGCTTATCGCCATCAACGTACAGTCGCTCGTAAGGCTAAGACTCGTGATATGTTCCTCGAAATCATCGAGGCTAAGTCTAATGACGTAACTCGCGAGAATGCCAACATGAATGCTGATACTCCTGCTGGTATGATGATGAAGTTCTCTTCTGAGACAACTAAGCCTTTCGTAGACGATTTCCTTTTGTCTGAAGAGTCTCGTCGCGCCGTAGAGCAGGGGTATATCCATATTCACGATAAGGATTATTACCCAACTAAGTCTCTTACTTGTGTTCAGCATCCTCTCGATAAGATCCTTAAGCACGGCTTCTCTGCCGGCCATGGCGAGTCTCGACCTGCTAAGCGTATAGAGACCGCTTCTATTCTTGGTTGTATCTCTATGGAAACAGCTCAGAATGAAATGCATGGCGGTCAGGCTATCCCAGCGTTCGATTTCTATCTGGCTCCTTTCGTTCGCTCTTCTTATAAGGAGGAAGTTAAGGTCCTGGCTCAATTGAATAATGTCAATTACGATCATCTCCTTGATTCTCCTATAGAGGATTATGTTGCTGCCGATTTGAGCGATTTGGCTGGAGATGAGCGCATAAAGCAGCACGCTATTAATAGAACTGTCGCTCGTGTACACCAGGCCATGGAGGCTTTCATTCATAATATGAATACTATTCACTCTCGCGGTGGTAATCAGGTAGTATTTAGTTCTATCAATTATGGTACCGATACTTCTGCTGAGGGGCGTTGCATTATTCGAGAGATTCTCAAGAGTACGTACGAGGGCGTGGGTAATGGCTCCACTGCTATATTCCCTATCCAGATCTGGAAGAAGAAGCGCGGCGTAAGCTATTTGCCTACTGATAGAAATTACGATTTGTATACTCTCGCTTGTAAGGTGTCTGCTCGTCGTTTCTTCCCTAATTTCCTTAACCTCGATGCTACTTTCAATACTCATGATGCTTGGGATATCAATGACCCTAAGCGTTATGAACATGAGGTAGCAACAATGGGTTGCCGTACTCGAGTGTTCGAGAATCGTTTCGGCGAAAAGACTTCTATAGGTCGTGGTAACTTGTCTTTTACTACTATCAATATCGTACGCCTCGCTATAGAAAGCATGGGCTTTGTTGATCAGGAGGAGCGTATTAAGCATTTCTTCGCTCGCCTCGATGAAATTCTGGATGTCGCAGCTCGTCAGCTCAATGAGCGTTTCCAATTCCAGAAGACAGCTTTGGCTAAGCAGTTCCCTCTCCTTATGTCTTCACTTTGGAAGGGTTCTGAAAATCTTTCTGGTAATGACACTATTGAGTCGGTTATCAATCAGGGTACGCTCGGTATCGGTTTCATAGGACTCGCTGAGTGCCTCGTGGCTCTCACTGGTAAGCACCATGGCGAAAGCGAAGAGTCTCAGAAGTTGGGCGTAGAGATCGTTACTCACATGCGTAATAAGGCTAATGATTTCAGCGAGCAGTATCAGCACAATTATAGTATCCTCGCTACTCCTGCTGAGGGCCTTTCTGGTAAGTTTACCAAGATGGACCGCCGTAGCTTCGGTATCATTAAGGGTATAACAGATCGTGAGTATTATACCAATTCTAATCATGTCCCTGTGTATTATAAGTGTAGCGCAAGCCATAAGGCACGCATCGAGGCTCCTTACCACGATCTCACCCGTGGCGGACATATCTTCTATATCGAGATAGATGGCGATGCTACCCATAATCCTGACGCAGTTATGGCTTTCGTAGATCTTATCGATAAGTATAATCTCGGATATGGTTCCGTAAACCACAACCGTAATCGTTGTATGGATTGCGGCTACGAGAATGCTGAGGCTAATATGGAGACTTGCCCTCATTGCGGTAGCAATAATATCGATAAACTGCAGCGTATTACTGGTTACCTCGTGGGTACAACAGATCGTTGGAATAAGGCTAAGTTGGCCGAACTCCGAGATCGTGTAACTCATAGTAACGAATAATCCCAACTCATATAGGAAAGGATATTTCGTGTATATTCATGTCCTTAATATTGTCGAATCGACAGCAGTGGATGGTCCTGGACTGCGCAACTCGGTCTATTGCTCTGGGTGCGTGAATAGATGTCCAGGATGCCATAATCCACAATCTTGGGATTTGGCAGCCGGTCAGCCAATGCTCGTAGAGGATGTAGCCCAAAAGCTCCTCAGCGATGATATGTGTAATGTTACTTTCTCAGGCGGCGATCCTATGTATCAGCCTGAGGCTTTCGCAGAGCTGGCTCGTATAATAAAGTCTCGTAGCAACAAGAATATATGGTGTTACTCGGGTTATACTTTTGAGGAGATCATACAAGACCCGGCAAAAAAGAAGTTGCTGGTTAATGTCGATGTCCTGGTGGATGGCCGTTATGTCGAGGCTTTGCGTGATACCGACCTCCTTTTCCGCGGTAGCTCTAATCAACGTATATTAGATGTCTCAAAGAGTCTCGCTGAGGGTCATGCTGTAGATTTCAATTATAATCCGTATCCTTTCGACTTGTAGTATTCTCAACTGAATAATGGAAGAAGTAGCAATTGTACAATGGTGTCTTGAACACTTGAATTACTGGACGGTCATGATCTTGATGGCTGTCGAGTCTTCGTTTGTCCCTTTCCCATCTGAGATAGTTGTCCCTCCGGCTGCATATCACGCAGCAAGTACTGGCGAAATGAATGTCATAGTCCTATGGTTGTGCGCAACCCTGGGAGCTATTATCGGTTCTTTGATTAATTATGTGTTGGCTTATTTTATTGGTCGCCCTATCATTTATAAGTTCGCAGATAGCAGATGGGGACATTTGTGTCTCCTCGATCGTCAGAAGGTACAGCATGCAGAGGAGTATTTCGATAAGCATGGCGTAGTTTCTACTTTCGTAGGCCGACTTATTCCTGCCGTTCGTCAGCTTATTTCAATACCTGCCGGTTTGGCTCGTATGAATATGGGTAAGTTCTTGTTGTATACTTTCTTGGGTGCTGGTATCTGGAATGCTGTACTTGCAGCAGCAGGTTATTACATGCAGAGCCTGTTTACTGAAGAGGAAATGATGGCTAAAATAGCTGAATATAGTACGGAGTTCAAATATATATGCCTGTTCTTAGGTATTGCTATAGTGGCTTTCCTCGCATATCGTTTCTTCTGTACTAAAAAGTCAAATGCATAATTTGTAACTCACACGCATCATGAATCTGTTAGATCTCATAAAGACTAGACGTAGTATTCGTAAATATACATCTGAACCTATCAGTGAGGAGCATATTAAGGCTCTTAAATCTGCTGCCCTTTGTGCCCCTACATCGAAGAATTGCAAAGATTGGAAGTTCGTATTCGTAACTAATAGAGATGTTATCAATTCTCTCTCTACTGTAAAGGAGATGGCAGGCGAGTTCCTGTCTGGGGCTCCTCTAGCCGTAGTCGTTGCTGCCGATACTTCTCTCTCTGATGTTTGGGTCGAGGATACCTCAATAGCTGCATCGTATATTCAGCTTATGGCTCATAGCCTCGGTTTGGGTTCTTGTTGGGCTCAAATGCGACTTCGTAAGGATAAGGATGGCAATTTCGCGTCTGATAATATCAAGAATCTGCTCTCTCTCCCTTCTGAGGTTGAGGTTATGTGCGTTATAGGTATTGGTCATCCAGACCAGCAACGTCGTCCTTACGAGGAGGATAATCTGCCTTGGGATAGAATTATGGAGGTTAAATAAAGGTGTCCTTTTTTATCGGTTAGGGCCGTTCTTTATTCTCCCAACAATAAAAAAAGAGTCATAGCTTGTTTTATTAGCTATGACTCTTCTTATTATTATCTTCTTTTATTCTCTTCTTTGATGATGATTATCGCAGACTCCGTAATCACCATTACCCCTCGCTTAATGAATTTCTCAATCTCTTGATTACGCGTTAGGTTTTGGTAGTGTCAGAACGAACGTCGACCCTCTGTGATGTTTGCTCTCTACAGATAAACTGCCATTACTCTTGTTGGCTAGCTCATGGCAAAGACGTAATCCCAGACCGTTGGACATATCCATGTCTACTACGTCTTGCTTGCGGTTAAGTGCCGATATTTGGGCCTCGTCCATTCCTGCTCCATGTTCTTCTATGTATAACATCATGAAGAATGC
>JAKSLC010000178.1 GCA_024401415.1 Bacteroidales bacterium
ATTGACCTTGATATTTGTACGTTCGAACTTAGCATCCTGCATTTGGGACGCCACGGCTCGTTGCCAAATAAGCTGATATAGGCGTTGTTCATCATTCTCCACATCAGGGAGAGATCTTTTGCTTATATAAGTAGGGCGGATAGCCTCGTGAGCTTCCTGAGCGCCCTTAGATTTAGTCTTATACTGACGAACCTTGAGATAATTATCGCCCAATTCATTCTTCACATAATCTGAGATCTGATGTATAGCAGCAGCTGCCAGATTAACAGAATCGGTACGCATATAAGTGATATAACCAGCCTCGTACAGACGTTGAGCCACGCTCATGGTACGAGATACAGAGAACCCCAATTTACGGCTAGCCTCCTGCTGGAGAGTAGAAGTAGTAAACGGAGGAGCTGGAGTGCGAGTAACAGGCTTAGTCTCTACGGCATCTACAGAGAAAGACTTACCGACGCACAATTCGAGGAAAGCTTTTGCCTCATCCTCTGTAGAGAAACGCTTATTAAGTTCAGCCTTAAGAAGAGAATCGGAACCGGCCAACTTAAAGTTAGCCATTGTCTGGTAGCTACAAGAAGGATTGAAAGCGAAAATTTCTCGTTCGCGTTCAACGAGTACACGCAAAGCGACGCTTTGGACTCGGCCGGCAGAAAGAGAAGGCTTGATTTTACGCCAAAGCACAGGAGACAATTCGAAACCCACGAGGCGGTCGAGCACGCGGCGAGCCTGTTGGGCGTCGACCAAATTCATATCGATAGTACGAGGATTCTTAATAGCCTCAGTAATAGCGGTCTTAGTAATTTCGTGGAAAACGATACGCTTAGTAGTCTTAACATCCAACCCGAGAACTTCGGCGAGATGCCAAGAGATAGCCTCACCCTCGCGGTCCTCATCGGAAGCGAGCCATACTGTTTTAGCACCCTTAGACAACTTTTTCCGGTCGGCTACGACGGCATGGTTATGTGCAGGTATTTCGTATTGAGGTTCGTAATTATTCTTGATATCGATAGCCTGATTAGACGTCTTGAGGTCTCGGATATGACCGAAGCTAGACTTTACAACAAACCCCTTACCCAGAAACCCTTCAATGGTCTTGGCTTTAGCTGGGGACTCCACGATTACGAGGTCGTATGTCTCAGTAGTTTTTGTTGCCATTCCTTATTATTAGTGCATAGTAAGCGGTGCAAAGTTAGAATTATTTTTGCATATCTCCTTAAGATAGAAAAAATCTACTCTACAACCTTAGTGATATTCTCCAATTCGTCGTCGTACAAGAAATCGTTATAAGGGAACCGTTGAACATGGATTTTCTTGACCTCTGTATAGACTACGCGGCGGAGTTCTTCGAAATTAGTTTTCTCTCTAGCAGAGACAAATACGCACTGAGTACCCTTAGCCATCCAAGTAGCCTTAAGATCATCCAGTGAATAATTCTCGCGTTTTTTAGGAGTGAGGTCATCCTCATCCTGTGGCTGATAAGAGAAAGCGTCGACCTTATTAAAAATAATGATAGTAGGCTTCTCTGAATTATCCAATTCGTGGATAGTACGATTGACCACCTCTATCTGCGACTCGAAAGCTGGGTGAGAAATATCCACCACATGGAGAAGCAGGTCAGCCTCACGCACCTCATCGAGAGTAGACTTAAAGCTCTCGACCAGATTATGAGGCAACTTACGGATAAACCCCACGGTATCGGCCATAAGGAAAGGCAAATTACCTATCACGACCTTACGTACAGTAGTATCGAGAGTAGCGAACAACTTATTTTCGGCGAAGACATTAGTCTTCGATATAGCATTCATGAGGGTAGACTTACCTACGTTAGTATAACCGACCAGGGCGACGCGAACCATTTTACCGCGATTCTGTCGTTGAGTATTCATCTGGCGGTCGATATGCTTAAGTTCCTCCTTAAGAGCTGATATTTTATCAAGTACGATACGCTTATCAGTCTCTATCTGCTTTTCGCCGGTACCACGCATACCGATACCACCCTTCTGGCGGTCGAGGTGGGTCCACATTCGGGTAAGGCGAGGCAGCAGATACTGATACTGAGCCAGTTCCACTTGAGTTTTAGCATGAGCAGTTCTAGCGCGGCTAGCGAAAATATCCAAGATCAACGAAGTACGATCCAGCACCTCGCAATGAAGGGCCTGTTCGAGATTCTTCTGTTGAGAAGGAGTAAGTTCGTCGTCGACGATAATAATCTCTATTTCATTTTCCTCGAGATAAGAGCGTATATCCTCCAAACGGCCTGTCCCCACGTAAGTACGGGAGTCTGGTGTTTGAAGATTTTGAGTAAAACGAGCTACGGCCCTTGCTCCAGCCGTCTCGGCCAGGAAAGCCAACTCATCGAGATAGTCATTGACCTGTTGAGCTGTGACATCAGGAGTCTTAACAGCGACCAACACTACCCTTTCCAATTCTTCTTCTGCTACTTCCTTTTTCGTCATTAATATTCAATTTTATCTTCTTTATCTCTCCATCTATTGAAAGTTTCTATAGCCTCTTCAGGGAGGAGATGAGTTTCAGGGATAGAACGATTACCGATACCCTTAGCAATCTCGTCATATATGAAGCTATCATCGAAATCTATATCAGCAGCCTCCTTTTGGGTATTGCCATAATAGATATGCTTTATACGAGCCCAGTAGATAGCGCCGAGGCACATAGGGCAAGGCTCGCATGATGTATAAATTTCGCAACCATGGAGGTCGAACGTATTGAGATTTTTAGTTGCGTCGCGGATAGCAGAGACCTCGGCGTGAGCAGTAGGGTCATTATTAGCGGTCACGCGATTAACGCCGCGACCGACCACGACGCCATCCTTCACGATGACAGCGCCGAAAGGGCCGCCACCATTAGCGACATTATTAGAAGCGAGGGCAATAGCCTCTCGCATATATTTTTCAGCCATTTCCATACTCATACAATAAATATTGAGTGCAAGTTATGAACTATCCCTGAAAAAACAATACCATAGGAGTTCTATATACAGTTTTTGCCCTCGTAGAGTCGTCAAAGAGACGAGCATCTGCGAGGGCAAAACCGTTGCACGAAACTGAAACGATGTTTCAATCGGCAACACTAAGGATTTAGAGCAAAAACTTACTCAGCGTCCTTCTCGATAGCCAACTTTCCGCGGTAGTAACCACACTCACCACATACAGTGTGCAACTTGATAGTTGCGCCACAATTCTGGCAAACACCAAGAGTAGGTGCTACTGCCTTGTAGTGTGTACGACGCTTAGCGGTACGTGTCTTCGAATGGTTTCGTTTAGGATGTGCCATTTCGCAATTAAACTTAAATTGTTATTAATCTATTTATATAAATGCTCTTAGAGCCGTTATATCAAACTTACTTTTTGTCGACCAGATCCTTAAGGGCTGCCCAACGAGGATCGATTGACTCATCTTCATCCTTGGTGCTATTAGTATCCGTCATATACTCGTTTACTTTAGCGAGCATCTCAGGGTTACAAGTAGGATTGCCATTTTCGTCCTCCGGATGTTCCATACGGATAGGAAGAGTAACGGCGATGAACTCATAAATCCACTGAGCGACATTGATAACATCCTCGGCTTCGTCTATCATGTACAATTCCTCTGAGAGTTCTTCAGTATGATCGCCGAACTTAACGACCATATCACCCTCGGCGTCCTCTATGGGATAATTGAACTCATCGAGGCAGACATCACAGACGGCGCGAATAGTACCATTGATGTCGAAATGCAACTGGAGCATCTGTTCGGTCTTATGAATAGAGAGATCAGCTACGAGGTTGCCTCCCAAAATAAGATCACCTTCAATAGCATCGAAAAACTCCTGATTCACAGTGAATTGAAGTTTATGATCGCCATTAGAAAGGCTCTTATAATTTATATCATAAGTACTTAATGCGCTCATTAATTGCACTTTTTCGGGTTGCAAAGGTAAGGATTTTTTGAATAAAATGGCATTAGTCGGGTTAAAAAAGTTCAAAAAAGAGACAAGCACTATTGCTGGCGGAACAAAAATCGATCTAAAGGCAAACAGGACGATACGACATCACCGGGTATAAAAATGGCTAGAGATAGTTATACGCTACATTCGGGGAAGACTAGGGGATCTCTATATTTGCTCGCAGTTTATTATTTAGTATATTTGCGACAGAAAAAGCAATAGACTACAGCATGGCGAAAGCGAACATTCGACATAAATGCATCATGGAAGCCAGAGAAGCTGCCCGGAGGGACAGCAATGCCCGTGTTTCTGGGAAAAGTATATTCATCAAACGACACAACGGTAAATATTGGATAATAGGAGTTGACGTCACAAAAGAGCAGAGAAAATGCAGAGACATTTTTGCAGATGCGCAGAAACTTGCCTCGTACGAATTGAAGAGATGGAACAAGAAGAGACATTGGGCTAGAGAAGCCAAGAGACACAAAATCAGAGGGGCACATAGAATGGCCGTTTCCTATTTTTACAGATTACTGAAAGACAATGGGCTAGCGCTTGAAGAGGCATTGAAACTATGCAGAGAGAAGAGATATGTAGATACGGAGAGAGGATTTGCCATTTTAGGAGGATTTGCGGAATGGGAGAAAAGAGCGGAGGATACATCGCCCTTTTACTATAGGAAATTTGGGGATATTGAAGAGTATTACGGAGAGGTTATAAGGCTAGCCGGGTAAACAGGGCTACCTGCGAAACGGGAGCAAAATGCTGTTGCAGACTTTTTCAATAATAATTGGATCCAAGAGAGTTCGTATAAGGTGGATATCAAACGAACAAT
>JAKSLC010000179.1 GCA_024401415.1 Bacteroidales bacterium
AGTATACCAAGGATTTGATTTTGGTCGTGGTTTGACATCAAACAATACATACGCAAACCGCAACACAAGAAACACAAGTCTTGGCCTCAGTGCTCAGATGACTCTGTTTGAGTATGGCCGTGCCGCACAGAAACGTGCAGCTCAATTCAGTCTTGATGCTGCATTGGCTGACCTCGAAAATGCAAAAGACGATATTGGAATTGCTGTAGCAAGAGCTTACCTTCAGGTTCTTTACTCTAAGGGCGAGCAGCCGAATGTGATGTATATCAGGCTAAGCGCCGAGTGGCCTCAGACAAGATGGCCTTAGTTAAGGCTCAGAACGACTACGAGTTGGCCCTCTTAGACCTCAGCCAGCAGCTCGAACTTCCTTCGCCAGATGGAATGGAGGTAGAGACACCATCAGTAGACCTGTTGAAGCTCTCCCCAACTTCTCCAGAGCAGATATATGCAGAGGCCTTGTTATGCCGTGATGATATCAAGGCCGCACAATACAGAGAACAGTCAGCTCAGGAGACAATAGACGCAGCTAAGGGTGGTCACATCCCAACTCTGTCATTGAGTGGTGGCGTCAACACTAGTGCTGTGTCGGTGAGCGGCTATGACAATGCTGATTATAGCAAACAGTTTAAGGATCACCTTGATAAACAGTTTTCCTTGAGCCTCTCAATCCCGATTTTCTCACGTTTCTCTACAACAAACAGAGTGAAATCGGCTAAGATAGATCGAGCTAGCTATGCATTGGCAATCGATCAGGCTAAAAAGACATTGTATAAGGAGATTCAGCAGGCATACTACAACGCTACAAGTGCACAGGCTCAGTACGATGCCAGTGTGACAGCGCAGGAAGCAGCAAAAGAGGCACTCGAAATGCAAAGCAAGAAGTTCTCAGCGGGACGCATCACGCAGACAGAGTATAACGAGGCATTGAACTCGTGGACTAAGGCCGAAGCTGATATGGTCCAAGCAAAGTACTCTTTTGCTTTTGCTGTAAAGATTCTCGACTTCTACAGAGGTGCAGAAATGCAGTAGAATCTATATTAATCCTTGTGTAGGTCTACTATAGGTGTAGTATAGGTCTTGTATAGGAGTAGTATAGGATTAGCCGATAAGGCATCATAGAGACAAATAGTGAAATAAACTTAATTTTACTATCAGTTAAGGTTGGAGGGTAGACATTATGTCTGCCCTTTTGTATTTTTGTACCCATTATGATAAAAGCAGCCTTTTTTGATTTGGACGGTACACTTGTGAGCTTCAAGACTCACACAATACCAGAGTCGACTTTGAGAGCATTAGATTTACTGAGACGCAATGGCGTTAAGTTGTTTATGGCTTCAGGTCGACACAGGTCTATGATGTATCAACTTGGAGACTTGAAATTTGATGGTTATGTTACAATCAATGGCTGTATCACCTATATTGATGGTAAAATTATTGATAAGCATCCGATACCTCATGATGTCGTACTGAAAAAGTTGGCCTACATGGATAAGCATCCTATGCCTAGTTGTTTCGTCTGTGAAGATGGACTAGTGATGAATTATCTTAATAAAGATACCGATGCAATATTTGAACTACTTGCATTCCCAACTCCACCTTTACAGGATTTATATAAGGCAGTAGAGACAAGAGATGTTTATCAATTTATTTCTTTTTGCCCACAGTCAGAGGACGCAATAATGATGAATGAATTGGGAGGGTGTGATTCTCAACGTTGGCATGACTTATTTACTGATATTGTTCCTAAGGGTATCAGTAAAGTTATGGGTATAAAGGCTATTGAGAACCATATGGGTATAACTCGTGACGAAATAGCTACTTTCGGAGATGGTGGCAATGATATTGAAATGCTGGAATATGCCGGTTTGGGTATAGCAATGGGTAATGCAGCACCGATTGTTCAATCTAGAGCAAATGTCGTTACTTCATCTGTAGATGAGGATGGAATACTGAATGCTGTAAATAAATGGATTTTGTAGCAATTGTAAAATATTGTTATATTTGCCGTCAAAACTAAATTTCGCCCAAATCCGAATGAATAGATTTTTCCTTGCTTTACCCATATTCCTTTTGTCTGTAATTTATACCAATGCTCAAGATCTTAAAATTAAAGATGTTAAGCGAGAGCGAGAGGAAACCAAAGCTACAAAACTAGGTAATATCGATGACAATACTGTAATATACCTTCGCGGAACGTTTAATGAATGGGGAATAGAAACTCCTTTTACAAGAATAGCCAATGGCGTTTATAGAATTGAAAATATAACTCTGTTCAATGGCCGCGATGGAATGAAAGTTGCTTCTGATGATTGGAAGATAGTTGATATTGGAGGCGTTAATAGTACTATGATTATTGATGGCACCACATCTCTTGTCGTTGGTGGGGATAATTTATTTATTGATGGTCTTGGTGCTCAGCAGACCGTACAATTTAGCTCCTTAATTCTCGATTTGAATAGTATGACTCTTGTTACAGAGAAGTCTAAGGATATGCACCCTCACATAAGTCTTGATACTCCAGATGATACGGAATTTATGACAGATGAGATGCCTGTTAGAGTATCGTTCAATCTTGATACAGATAATGGAGAGGTTATTGTCGTAGGAAAAAATCATAAACGGGATATTTTAGTAAGAAATAATGTTGTCGTGAATGTGGGAAAAGACGAGCCTGTTAATACCACATTAGATGTTATCTGTATAGCTCGATCAAATGATGGTACTGTAAATACAGATACTGTACATTATGTGAAGTCTGAACCTACAGGAATATATGTATATTTCAATAATCCTGAGGGATGGAAAGATTGTTATTGCTACTTGTGGAGTTTAAGAGGCGACCATAATTATCCTTGGCCAGGAGAGAAAATGGAGTGGGATGGTGAAACCATTATCAATGGGAAAAGAGGATGGTGGAAAACACATGTAAGTAATAGATATTCAGATTATGGTGAAGTGATATTTAATAATAATGACATGCTACAGACAGCTGAAGATCTGAGCATGGAAGGGGAGTCTATGGTATATGATGGAATCGAATGGAAAAAATTAAGCGACATTAAATAATGTCGCTTAACTAATCTTTTCAAAAGTCTTTATAGCACATCCGTTGCAACACGCAGCCACTCTCTGACATCTTCGTCGACTAACGGACTTATAGTTTCCCATACCTGATTGTGGTAGTCGTTCAACCATTCACGTTCCTCTTTTGTAAGCATATCAACAAGTATTGGTCGCTTGTCAATCGGACACATTGTAATAGGGTAGAACCCTAAGAATTTGCCAAATTCTGACGTGTCTACCTCTTTGCAAATGTTTATATTTTCAATTCTTACGCCCCATTTGCCTTCTCTGTAAATGCCGGGCTCGTCTGTCGTTACATAGCCTGCTTTGATCTCGCTTCCATTATCTCTCTTGCCTATACGTTGTGGACCTTCATGAACATTGAGATAAAATCCTACGCCATGACCTGTGCCATGACCATAGTCTATATGATGTTGCCACATAGCCATTCGGGCAAGCGTGTCTAGTTGCGCTCCTCGTGTCCCTTCTGGAAATACAGCTCGAGCTAATGATATATGTCCTTTAAGAACTAATGTATAATCTATACAAGCTTGTCTGTCTGATATTTGGCCCATTGCTATGGTACGTGTAATATCTGTCGTGCCGTCTGCGTATTGACCACCAGTGTCTAAGAGTAAAAAACCATCCTCTATTCTGGCATTAGTCTCGATTGTCGGTTCATAATGACAAATTGCACTATTTGGACCAAAAGCAGAAATAGCACCAAATGATTCACATACGAATCCAGGTTGTTGCTGGCGGAATTCTAGAAGTTTCTCAGCAACAGAAAGTTCTGTCAGCTTCTCTGTAATATATGCATTTTGAAGCCAATAGAGGAAGTTGACCATAGCTACGCCATCTCGTACATGCGCAGATGTTATATGCTTTATCTCATTGTTGGTCTTAACGGCTTTCAGCTTTTCAACGATGCTTTGTGTCTCGATTTTTATTATATCTTCTTGCAGTGCTTTAACTATACGCGCATTCATCTTGTTCGGATCGAATGCAACACGAGCTCCGGACGATATGTTTTCCACATTTCTCTGAACGTGATTACACTTGTCAATTTGTGAGGATTAATATACAGATGCTCTTCGTCAGGTGTAATAATTACATGTGAATAGAATACAGGATTGTATTCTACGTCTGTTCCTCTCAAGTTCATTAACCAGGCAATATCATCTAGAGAACTAAGTAAGTAATGCGATGCATTGAGTTTTAGCATCTCTTCACGAACTAAAGCTACTTTTTCTTGTCTCGTTAGCTGTTCCAATGAATAATCCATTTCTATGATTTCATCGGATGGTAGTTCGATACGTGTCGTGAATAGCTCGTTGATTATGTTAAGTTTGTACCGAATTCTGATAGCTTAGTCTCAATCTTTTTATATTCCGCATACGGAACAGTAAAGCCATCAATTCCGCAGATGCTATCAGAAGGAAGGGTATAAGTGAGCCAATCAATATAATTAGGAACTCCTGGCATTCCATCTTTAAAAACGTCCAACGACACAGCTCTCGTTTGCGCCCCTGCCTGGAACTAATACCTCGCATCTACCCAAAGACACATCTGCTCACG
>JAKSLC010000018.1 GCA_024401415.1 Bacteroidales bacterium
ACCTGGCTTGCAGAGAACCATACCACGCTTAACCTCGTTCTTATCGATACCACGGAGGAGGAGACCTACGTTATCACCAGCCTGACCCTCATCGAGGAGCTTGCGGAACATCTCAACACCTGTACATACTGTCTTCTTACCCTCAGCACCGAGACCGATAAGCTGGAGCTCCTCACCTACGTGAACAACACCTGCCTCGATACGACCTGTAGCAACAGTACCACGACCTGTAATAGTGAATACGTCCTCAACTGGAAGGATGAATGGCTTATCGATAGCACGCTCTGGGAGTGGAATCCACTCGTCAACAGCAGCCATAAGCTCCATTACCTTCTCCTCCCACTGTGGCTCACCGTTGAGTGCGCCGAGGGCAGAACCACGGATTACTGGAGAGTTATCACCATCGAACTCATAGAATGAAAGAAGATCGCGGATCTCCATCTCAACGAGATCGAGAAGCTCAGCGTCGTCAACCATATCTACCTTGTTCATGAAAACAACGATCTTAGGAACGTTTACCTGACGAGCGAGAAGAATGTGCTCGCGTGTCTGAGGCATAGGACCATCTGTAGAAGCTACTACGAGGATAGCACCATCCATCTGAGCAGCACCAGTAACCATGTTCTTTACATAGTCGGCGTGGCCTGGACAGTCAACGTGTGCATAGTGACGAGCCTCTGTCTGATACTCTACGTGAGCTGTGTTGATTGTGATACCACGCTCCTTCTCCTCAGGTGCGTTATCGATAGAATCGAATGCCTTTGCCTCTGACAAACCCTTCTTTGCAAGAACGGTTGTGATAGCAGCAGTCAATGTAGTCTTACCATGGTCAACGTGGCCGATAGTACCAATGTTAACGTGTGGCTTGGTTCTCTGGAAAGTTTCTTTAGCCATAATTCGAATTATTAGACAATTAGATATTAATTTTTTTAATATTCTTACGTTGATGAAAACTCTTACTATTGGACATAGTTATCCATAAGTAGAATTTTCGGGGGCAAAGGTATATATTTTATTTGAAATACGCCAACACGCTGATATAAAAAAATTAGCGTTTTAGTGTTTTTTAAGAGGGACCCTATCAAGCATGACATCGGCGCGTGAAGAGTGAGGCTCGATAAAGGCAAACATTACAGATATCAAGCAGGCGGGAAGCGCCAAAAGCAACAATATCCACACCTATACGAAAAGACGAACCATTAAGAATCATTACAAGACATACGACATGCATATTACAATGATAGTACTAGAATAACCTATATCTAGTCTCGAGGAACACTCCTGTTACTCGCAATTTTTTGAAACAATACCCAAAACAGTCCGTACAACCATGCGAAATGGCAATATTGGAGATAAAACATAAATGCGTGACGCTGGCGAGAGCGGAATCAAGAAGAGATTCGCGAGCCAGGCTAACGGGGCAGTCGGTATTCATAAAACGTTACTACGGCAGATACCGACTAATAGGAGTTACTGTAAGCAAAGCACAGAGGAGCTGCAGAGATATATTTGCTGATGCACAGAAACTTGCAGCAAAAGACATGCAGACATGGAACAGGAAGAGACACTGGAAGAGAGAGGCCAAGAGGCACAAAGTGAAATGCGGACACAGAATGGCTGTATCTTACTTTTACAGGCTATTAAAAGAGAACGGAGGGGAGTTGTCAGCTGAATTGAGCAAATGCAGAGATAATTACAGGAAGAATACAAATATTACTATAGTCTCGATGATCGACTACGAGAAACAGATGGACGAGCAATCGCCATTTTATTATCGAAAGTTTGGAGATATTGACGAGTACTACGGAGCCGTGATGCGGCTGGCAGGATAGAGGAGACCCCCTGCTGCATAAGATATCGGCCAGATATATGGGCACGATAACAGATATCCACCTCGAAATCATACACCTTGTCACGCTGAGTAATAGTATAGACCTTAGCATTAGGCTCATCAGTAACCCTATCACTGACGTAGACCATCTCGGTGGACATATTACCATCGAAATGCTTAACACTTAAAGCCGTAACATCCAAACAGCCACGACCGAAAGCAGGATAAGCCTCCTCCCAAAGGCTATAGGCACGATAGACCATATCAGGATTGTCAACGCGCTCACCATAATAGCTAATATGCAACGGCTGACCATCCTCCGCCTTAAGCAACAGAGTTGTGTTGGGCGTATTTACAAAGATGTCCTTGGCCATCACACTTAGAGCCGAGAAACAACCCAATGCGCCTAGTAATAATAGTTTCTTCATAAGTTCTTTCCTTTCAATAATTCATTTTGACAACAATGGAATCAACACTGCAATATAGTGCTATTTAATGATTAGATATACAGTGTGGAGCATATTGGGAGTACATGTACAATATATATATGTAGGAATCAACACCTTATCTCATTGCAAATAGACAAAAAAGGAGTCGACTAGATGAAATAAAGTTGCATAAGTTAAAAAAATATTACTATCATTGCGCTATAAACATATAAATCGGAACATCCATAACTTACGGCATGCAGCCTAAGAAACCAGATACCATTAGCTATAGATGTTGAACTTAACACTTCAGCAAAAAATGACACGTCATTCAAAGATAATCTCAGTAATATTATTCCTATCAATATCGGTTGATTGCTTCTCACAGAAAATGAGAGCAATCGATACAGTGCAAGTTCTGTGCAGTTATGACTACGTGATAAAACTGGATACTATAACCGGGCGAACCAACGAGGATCTATTTTACTTACAGATAGGAACAAAATACTCAAATAGTTTCAGCTATTATACATTCCAAAGCGACTCTCTCAAATCTACATCTGGAGGGTTAAAACAATTCAGAAAACTATTTAAAGAAGCATACGACAAAGGCGGAGCTAAAGAGGTTTTGAAAACCGTTCCACACCGTCGTTCGACTATGTATGTCTTAAAAAACTACCCAGAGGGGAGAATGACAGTTTTTGACAACGTAATGGAAACATATTACGTCTACGAGGAGGACATGGAGCTACAGGATTGGGCATTTAGCAGAGACTCTGCAAAAACGATTCTAGGACATCAATGCCAGATGGCGACTTGTGATTTTAGAGGAAGACGATGGACGGCATGGTTTGCTTTGGACATACCAATATGCGATGGACCATGGAAATTCAGAGGATTACCAGGGTTAATAATGGAAGTTCACGACCGCAATTATCAGCACCACTTTTGCATTAACGGATTGCAAGATGCAGTAGCAACCCCTATGTATTTGGGGGTATACGGCAAGAATATAGAATATGAAAAAACAGACCAGCCATCTTTCTTGAAAGCACTATATGATTGGGACAGGAATTATAATAGTTACACAGAAGCGATGTCAGGTATTTCTTTGAACCAATCAGATTCTGAACCTAGACGAGATTTTCTGGAAAGAGAAGGAAAATAACTTATCTCGGTGAGAGCAAAGATCAATCATACCATACCATTATAATAAATTCATACATCATGAAACACGTATTATTATTTATTCTTACAATGCTATCTATTAGCAGTCACGCTAAGAAACCCAAAAAGATAGACGTAACAAGGATTAAATGTAGCTATGAGTACAAACATCATTATGATACGATAAAGTGCGATGACTTAAGGAATGATATTCTCTACCTGGAAATAGGTTCAAAATGCTCCAAATGCTATAGTTATTATACACATAGGGTTGACTCATTAAAGTCCACGCCCCAAGGAAGTAAAAAGTATTCACAAGAAATAAACAGATTTAACGAAAAATACATAAGAGGAATAGACAAAGACAATATGGACTGGGTGTCTGCACGAAAAGCTGCACCATTTACCCGACTATCGACTTATGTTTTCAAAAACTATCCAGAAGGGAAAATGACGGTATTTGAAGAGATATTGACTGACAAATATGTTTATGAAGACAGTATGGATATACAAAAATGGACTCTAGTAGAAGACAGCATGAAGACTATTATAGGATACGAATGCCAACAGGCAACTTGCACATTCAGAGGCAGAGAGTGGACTGTTTGGTTTGCGCCTGATATACCGATAGGGGAAGGTCCATGGAAACTATGTGGATTGCCAGGCTTAATAATGGAAGCTTATGACAAAGGGAAACAACAATATTTCTGCATCAACGGACTGGACCAGACGATTTCGGAACCGATTTACTTTGGCAAACTTTCGACGCCCATAAAAGAGTACGAAAAGACTACCTACTCCAAGTTTTTGAAAGCTGTGTACAATGAATTAAGGAATCCTACCAGGCTTTTCCAGTTAATGAATGATGTTGGCATACCATCAGGACAAAATACTAATGTACCTAGACGAGACTACTTGGAGAGGGAGTGAGTTATGATGGCTTTGTAAGTCTGTGGGTATTTATTTTCAAATGAAGGAAACTAAAAAAAAAGAGAGACTGTATCGATATTTGACACAGTCTCTTCTTATTTCAATATGTCAAGAACAACCTTCTGATTAGAGGAGGTTGAGATTCCATTTTACGTTATCGTCATTAGCATTGAAAGTACCAAGAGTCAGGTTACTATCGCCTGCTGACATGAGCACCTTCTGAGAAGCGCCCTGAGCCTTAGGCATGATACGGTATGTACCATCTGTGAGCTGCTGGATAGCCCAGAGTTGCTCATCAGCACCTGTGTACTTCTCTACTGCGATGATAGCATCGTTCTCACCTACTGCGAGAGCACGCTCGGTACCCTCAATCATGATGGTATAGTAAGGAGCTCCGAGATAGCCACCTTTATCCTCTGCGGCCTTGATGACCCACTTCTGGTTTGGACGGAACATGTAATCGCAAGCACGAACGAGGATATCGCCCTTTGGCCAGCCCTCGATAACATCCTCGAGTTTCTGGTCAGGAATAGACTTCTTAGACTGCTCTGGATCGATGCCCCAGAACATACGGCGACCGCTATTGATGCGAACGAAATCGACAGAGAGCTCGACAGCATATCCACGACGTACAGACTCGATCTCGTAAGTACCCTCCTTGAAGACCTTACCAGCTACTGGCCAATCATTCTTCCAGAGGAGAGGACGGATACCGAGAGTGCTGTAACCACCGCGATCGAAATCAGCCTCGAAGTGACAAGACATAACCTCTACTCCATCCTCGATGATAGTACGGCCGAAGTGACCAGGACCAGTAACACGATCGTGAGCTGCGATAACCATCTTACCGCCACCCTTCATCATATCACGACCCATATTATCTACATAAGGACCTGTCACATTACGTGAGCGACCTACTACGATATTATATGTAGAGTTAGGACCATCACAACATGTACCGTGAGTACCAAGGAGGTAGTACCAGCCATCGCGATAGATGAGATCTGTAGCCTCGCAGTCGATAGCGATATCTACAGGCTCGTTACCTTCGAGGCGAGCACCAGTCTCTGGATCCAACTCTACGATACGGATATTACCGAAATATGTACCATAAGAGCACCAGAGGCGACCTGTGGTTGGATCGAGGAGGAGACCTGCATCGATAGCGTCACAATCCTCACCATCCTCAGAAGTTGCTACGACATTGAAATCGGTATATCCATAGTCAGGCGACTGAGGATCGAAAGACTTAGTCCACATAGTGCGTACCTCGCCACGGTGGCTACCACCGAGACCACCACCTGTAGCGCTATAAGCTACAAGGAAACGATCGCCAATCTTGAGAACGTCAGGAGCAGCACCGCGCTGGAAGTTACAATTAGGACCCTTGTGCCAAGTCCAGCCATCCTCAGAAACGAGGCCGCCGCCACCTGTACCGAAAGTATAATATTTACCCTCACAGAAAGCGAGAGTAGCAGGGTCGTGAATAAAAGGCTCACCTACCTGAGCATTAGCTGCTGTTGCGAGAAGGAGCGAAGCAGCCAGAGTAGAAATATGATTTTTCATTGTTGATACGTGTGGATTATTTTGTTCTAACTGCAATATTCTTTACTGGCTGACCCTGAGCGTCGAGCATACGAACGCAGAAGTTACTCATACCAGGGCCATTGATGATAGCACCGCGGAGGATGTTGGCACCCTTCTTGAGCTTAACATTGAGAGAGATACCATCGTCCATTACCATACGGCGGTCGCCCGAGAGGATAAGAGCCTCCTGACCGTTGAGCCACCACATAGAACCTGAGTTAGAACCGACAGCGAGGCGAACATCCATATCCTCAGGAGCTTCGATGATAGTAGCCACGAAGAAGAGGACGCCATAGTACTTAACGTTAAGCTGACGCTCTGCATAGCGAAGGAGCTGAACATTATAGCCGTTAGACTCTACGGCACGCCACTGAAGTTTTTCCTTACCTACCTTCTCTTTCTTGCCCTCCTTAGGCATGAGGAGAGAGAACTGATCCTTGAAGTAGATAGTATCTACGAACGAGGCGCGGAGATAGGAGTCTGTGAAAAGGATATTGGTACGGAGATCCTTGTGAATAGGATCGAGAATCATCCAACGACGGAGGAATCCTTCTGCATCTGGAGCTGAAGATTCGCCGACCATAGGAATGAAATAAGGAGGTCTGGCTGAGACAGATTCAGCCTGTGACCCTTCCTGAGCCAACACTGGAGAGGCTGCCAACAGGAAGAACAGTAGTAATTTGATTGATTTAAACATTGTGTTTTTTGTTGTTGTTAGACGTTGGCAAAGATAATGCTTTTTGTTAAAAGTTGATAATTCTGTTAGATTATATTTCTATCGACAGGAAGCCAAACAATAGTGTGTAAATGGTTATTCTTTGAGTATGTCATAAGCTTGTTTCTTTGCTCTTAGGCAGATATAATAATGCATGCGACAATTAACATTTCGAATGGGGTTCTACAAACTCCAAGGTGTTGTATATGATCCATTTGCTACACGTTTACATGTCCTTCCTCCATCAGAACAATAATATGTAATAAACACATTCAATTGAACATATTTGATTCTATTAGCACAAGAAAGAAGCGCAGCTATCTGACCGTATCGTATCTTCTGTGTCGTTGCTGATCGTGAAGGAATAGAGATAAATCGTCCACTCTTCTCTGCCCCGCTATTAAATCCGTATTGAAAATATCTATCCAGAATATTTTTCCCCTCATCAAGGAAGAGCATCTCAACAAAAGTTCCGCACTCAACATCAGGGCAGTCTACCAAATGGATAATGGTTTGATTTAAATTAGCAATTGTATTAGGACACATTGCCGTTTCGCCACTTCCTACATTAGCGAAATTGAAACTAATTGTTGGTACCCCCTGAGCTCTAAGGGCCATTGAGAGGAAGCCTAATATTATTAGCGTTACAATATTTTTCATAGCATTTACATTATTTCTTTGGACATAATTTTAACATTTCACGATCTTTCCACAATGTATACCGTCTTTCTTTACCATATTTGGGTAATACGTTGGTAAAGATACGTATTTCATTTTCGTATGCATTAATTTCATTGTAATAATATGTTTCACAACCTACAGACGTTGGATAAAAAGACCATGGATCTTCATTTATAGATGGATATTCACAATTGACAATTTATAATTCACAATTGACAATTCATAATTGAGAATTGTGAGGGCGTTTATGTGCCTTATTGGGAAACATAGTACTATATTTTTACACAGTATTCAAAAAAAAGTGGTATTATGTATTGCATAGTACCAAAATAGTATTTATATTTGCAATGTCAACAAGATAAAGAACCTAAATTAATCATTCATTGAGTATGCCAGCAGCGGATAATATACGTCAGCAGATGCGCAAGGGACTCCTAGAGTTCTGCTTGCTATTACTGCTAGAGCGGAAGCACGAGGCCTACGCTCAAGAGATAGTTCAGGAGCTGAAAGACGCGGACATGATAGTGGTGGAGGGCTCGCTCTACCCTGCCCTGATGCGACTGAAGAACAATGGATGTCTGGAATACAAGTGGGTAGAATCGAAACAAGGACCACCGAGAAAATATTACAGCATCACAGAGACGGGGAAAGACCTTCTCAAGGAACATCAAGCCGCATGGAACGAGATGCGAAATGCGGTAGAAAAACTTAGTACCTGCACAACAAACCATTAAAAACCGATAAGACATGAAACGCACAGTAGACGTAAACCTTAACGGAATTCACTATGTGATAGATGAGGATGCTTACACCCTCTTGGAGCAGTACCTCAACGACATAGAGAGACACTTCTCGAAAGAGGAGGAGAGAGATGTTGTCACAGACATAGAGGCCAGAATAGCAGAACTATTCTCAGAATCTCTCATACATGGAAGAAATGTTGTAGATATTGAGATAACACGACAGACGATTGACAGAATAGGACGTCCAGAGCAGATGTACGAAGACAACGGAGAGAGTTACGACAAAAACGATACGCAATACAACAAATCTGAGAAGAGCGACAATGGAGAGGCAAGTCAGACGATCACAAGCGAAGATATACTCAAAAAACTTCGCACATTCAAATTATACAGAGATACAGACGACGTAATGGTATCTGGAGTATGCAGCGGCTTAGCACTTAGAGCAAGAATTGAGACTTGGATAATAAGATTCGCATTTATACTCTTCTCATTAGCTACTCACGGGTTAGGGCTTCTGATTTACTTCGCTATGTGGATATTGGTTCCTAAAGCGATAACTGTTGCTCAAAAACTGGAGATGCGAGGTGAAGCTGCCGATATAAACTCGATACAAAACTTTAAGGCAGAGACAAACCCTAAATCGGACGCCCAGAACATAATGGGTAAAATCATCAAACTGGGTATCATAATCATAATATGCTCATACGTATTCGCAGGATGCAAGATTTTACATATCAACATGTTACCATGGTCGCCATTTTATGATTCGATAAACGCATTGTTTGACGCGGGAACATACGGAAATGGAATCTGGTACATACTGGGCAATATAGGTACTGCAGTAGCGATACTCCTACCATTGATAGTAGCAGTAATATGGTTATCCAGACAGATATCTGGCGATCAAAACAAACCATTCCACATTGCTACACAGACCACACTGTGGATTATATGGATAGCAGCTCTCTTGCTCACAATAATTGCCCGATTCTAAAACGACATAACTAATAAAATTCCATACTATTATAAATTAATTATCACACGATTAAACTCGACAAAAGGCCTAAGTCGAGTGTGATTTAGGCCTTTTTTTCTTTCAAAAACATCATTACTATAGATAGAAAAAATATATTTGCAATAACTAACACCAACACATCATGGATACGATAATGGAAATGTACAATGCGCTGAGTCCGGACATGAAAGTCTACTGGACAATAGCGATAATAACTACCTTGATATTTGCAATTCAGACATTGCTAACATTCATCGGTATAGACCACACAGATGTTGACTTTCAATTTTCTGGAGATGTGGATGCATCAGCTGGCAACACGCTAGACACAGGAGGCACAATGCAGCTCTTCACGATCCGCAACATTGTAAACTTCCTGCTAGGACTAGGCTGGGGAGGAGTATGCTGGTCTACCATAGTAGAAGACAAAGTGATACTAACCATACTATCTGTAGCTACAGGCATAGCCTTCGTTATCATTTTCCTATTCATACTAAAAGGCATGATGGGATTAGAGAGCAATGGAGCATACAAGATGGAAGACTGCGTAGGCAGCATATGCGACGTATATTTACGAATACCAGCAGAAAGAGGAGGCCAAGGCAAAGTTCAAGTGAGTCTAAACGGCTCTGTACATGAATTCACTGCCATAACAGACGGCGAACTACTTCCTAGCGGCACAAAAGTCAAGATAGAGAGCATAGTAGACAAAAGCACCGTACTGGTATCCAAAATATAATATGATATAAACGCAATAAATTATAATAACAACTAAATAATTATGGAACCTTCATTACTTATTGTCATTGTGGTTGTAGTTGCATTTCTAATGATAATTGCACTCATCAACCGTTACCGTCGTTGTCCATCAGACAAGATTCTTGTCATCTATGGTACAAGCGGCTCGAAGAAAAGCGCCAAATGTGTACATGGTGGTGGTGCATTTGTATGGCCTATCATCCAAGACTACGCATACCTATCATTGACACCTATCGGTATTGATGCCAACTTGACGAACGCATTGAGCCGTCAGAACATACGTGTAGACGTACCATGTCGATTCACTGTAGGTATCTCTACAGAAGAAGAGACAATGGTAGCTGCTGCAGAGCGACTTCTTGGTCAGAGCGCACAGCAAATACAGGAACTTGCACGAGATATTCTCTTCGGTCAGCTTCGTCTTGTTATCGCAACAATGTCGATTGAGGAGTTGAACTCAGACCGTGATAAATTCCTTGAAGCTATCACAGCTAACGTTGAGGTAGAATTGAAGAAGATTGGTCTTAAGCTTATCAACGTAAA
The DNA here is from genome assembly GCA_024401415.1 of Bacteroidales bacterium. Lineage (GTDB taxonomy): Bacteria > Bacteroidota > Bacteroidia > Bacteroidales > Marinilabiliaceae > W3P20-009. The sequence goes on from JAKSLC010000018.1 coordinate 10,403, forward strand.
CGTAACCGATATCAAAGATGAGTCGGGCTACATCGAGGCTCTCGGTCAGGAGGCTGCAGCCAAGGCTATCAACGAAGCAAAAGTACGCGTTGCAGAGCAGGAGAAGATCGGTGAGATTGGTAAAGCAGAGGCAGACAGAGAGACACGTATCCGTACAGCAGAGGCAAATGCACAAGCTGTGAAGGGTGAGAACGAGGCGAAAGTGAACATTGCACAATCAGACGCCAGTCGTCGTGAGGCAGAGGCTGAGGCACAACGCAAAGCTACAGCAGCAGAGAAAGTGGCACAAGCTAAAGCGCTTGAGGAGGCATACGCTGCTGAGCAGAAAGCAGAGGAAGCACGTGCAGACAGAGAGCGTTCGACACAGACAGCCAACGTCATCGTTGCACAGGAGATTGAGAAACGCAGATTGGTACTTGCTGCTGAGGCAGAGGCTGAGCAGAAGAGAGTCAATGCCAAAGGTGAAGCTGATGCCATCTTCGCTAAGATGGAGGCTGAAGGTAAGGGTCTCTACGAGATATTGACAAAACAAGCTGAAGGTTATGACAAGATGATTCAGGCAGCTGGCGGCGATGCTACAAAGGCGTATACACTGCTACTACTTGAGAAGCTGCCAGAGCTCGTCAAGACACAAGTTGAAGCTATCAAGGGCATCCAGATTGACAAGATCACAGTCTGGGACAATGGTGGCAATGGCGGCAATGGTCAGACATCTACAGCAAACTTCCTTTCAGGTCTTATGAAGAGCGTACCTCCACTTGGTGAGCTATTTGACCAGGCTGGACTTGCACTTCCTTCTTACCTAGCGAAGAAGAAAGATGAAGAGGAGAAGAATAACGAGGATGCTGAGGGATAAATAGACTTTAGATCATAATTTACAATTACCCGGTGTAGAAATCAAACTCTGCACCGGGCTTTTGTTTACAAGAGACTAGCTATGATAGACATCATCACTCCACTCGAACTTCACATTCTCTGGCACCATATATTTACCTATACGGAAGTCGATATTTGCCTTATGAGCCTGACTTAACTGATAGCGTCGAGGGATACGATACAACTTACCATCTTTTATGAAATATGCACCGGTCTGGTGAAACCGAAAAGCAACATTTTTTTCGACGCATTGCTCCCGCACAGACAAAACCCAGTTATAATCACACGGTCTTACATTGACACCAGACTCACCACTAACCGCAACCTCCTCTATAGTGTCATCCAAGTACGGAGAGAGATTGACAGATTCTAGCATTGGAGCGACCATTATGCTCTTGTGTTTTATGGGAAGAGACTTAAAAATAGGAAGTCGATAATCTACCATAGCCTGATTCTCAACAGTACAGCCCACTAATACATTATCGTAACCATCACCCCAATCATCAGGAATACACTCTAAGAAGCGGTCAATGCGCTTAGTAAAGAAATAGAAATAGAGATCTGGCCTGCGCTTTATCATAAGCCAGCAATCCTCGCGCCAAGCATCGGCATCCTTAAGAAGAAAATCTGATGTAAAACAAGTAAAGACAATCGTACCACTCTTTATCTTCCACGACTTATCTCGTTTCTGCTTTATAGGGAGATTAAAATTGCCTGTTTTGCGACATTCGCTACTAGATATCTCACTACCATACATCTCATCCTGACGATAGACGTAGCAAAACTTACAGCCTGGACTAATCTTAGTGCAACCATGCCATGGATTCCAATCGGCGTATATCTCCCAATTTTCTGACATGACGTATATTTATCATTTTCTCATGGGCGGTGGTCAAAATCACCCAAGACTAATTGTAACGGATACTATAATCCGAACCTACTATGCATACTCAAGAATCTACGCTCTGATTCCTCTCCGAATTTCGAGACTGACTTCAGAGCGTGCTCGAATGTTTTTGGAGTACGCAAATCCCTACTCTTACTGAAATACTTATCGGCATAACATATTATCTGCTCCTCTACAGAAACCGGAAGCAAATCTTTATGTGGAATAGGAAGGTTTTGATTTTCAATGTCTTTCAATGACAACCCTGCACCTGTATGTCTCTCGCACACCAAAGCATGCTTGTCTAATCCAAGAGACCTAAGCATCTCAGCGCCAAGAGTTCCATGACATATATATTGAGATGTCCCATGACAATGTATGCCAGGAGCGTCTGTCTTAATGATGCCTATATCATGAAGCATAGCACCCTCGTAGACGAACTGCCTATCGGCATTAAGCTCTGGGTGTGCGTCTACAATCTTGAGTGCCAATTCGGCAACTGCTTCGGAATGTTCAATAAGAATATGCCATAAGTCAGTGTCCTTTTCGTAAAACTGACTTATGACATCTATAGGATTGATTGTCATTAATGATAATCTATTAATGTCGCGACTTTAGTTCAGCTACTACGTCCTCGATACGGTAGCCCTTATGAGTGAGGAGTACTATCATGTGGTAGAGAACATCGGCACACTCATAGAGGAAATTCTCGTCATCATTTGCCATGGCGCCGATAACAGCCTCAACAGCCTCTTCACCAAGTTTCTTTGCTATCTTATTAGTACCCTTCTGGAAAAGAGACGTAGTATAAGAACCTTCAGGCATCTCCTCATGTCGCTTATCGATAAAGTCTTGAAGTTCTTTGAGGAACATTACGCCATCCATCTTGTTATCCTCACCCCAACATGTATCTGTACCTGTATGGCAAACAGGACCATCAGGATTTACCTTAATAAGAAGTGTGTCGTTATCGCAATCCTCTGCAATAGAAACGACATTAAGGAAATTGCCGCTAGTTTCGCCCTTTGTCCAAAGAGTCTGACGTGTACGGCTCCAGAATGTAACTTTCTTCTCGCTGACAGTCTTGTTATAAGCCTCCTCATTCATATAACCAAGCATAAGTACCTTGCCCGTCTTGTCATCTTGAATGATAGCAGGAACAAGTCCGTCCGAGTTCTTCTTGTAATCTAACATTTGTATGTATATTTAATGCTAATTTATCTAACTAAAATATTGTTCTGACGAAGGTAAGCCTTCAAATCAGGTATCATAATCTCCTTGAAATGGAATATTGAAGCGGCCAAAGCAGCATCGGCCATACCCTCATTGAATACATCCACGAAATGCTCCATCTTACCAGCTCCACCAGAAGCAATAACTGGGATAGAGAGTTCGCGCGACAAACGAGCCAATTCCTTATTAGCGAAGCCTGCCTTTGTTCCATCGTGAAGCATCGATGTGAAGAGAATCTCTCCTGCACCTCTATCCTGTACCTCCTTCGCCCATGAGAAAAGTTCTTTCTCTGTTCGTTCGCGACCGCCCTTTACCATCACATCCCATAGACCAGTATCAGGGTTCAGCTTTGCGTCAATAGCTACTACTACGAATTGCGAGCCAAAATTCTTGGCCATATCGCTTACTAACTGAGGATTACGAACAGCCGAAGAGTTGATAGAAATCTTGTCAGCCCCCGCATTAAGAAGCATATCGGCATCTGACAATTCAGAAATACCTCCACCGACAGTAAAGGGGATATTAACTCCACGTGCTATACGATTCACAAGATCTGGGAACGTCTTTCGCTCCTCATGCGAAGCAGTAATGTCTAGAAACACCAGTTCGTCCGCACCTTGTTCAGCGTACCACGCGCCTAGCTCCACAGGGTCGCCTACCTCGCGAATATTCTCGAAGTTGACCCCTTTTACTGTCTTGCCGTTGCGTATATCCAAGCAAGGAATGATGCGTTTTGCTAACATGTACTTGACTTATTGTGTTACAAAGATAATGCTTTATTGTTTATCTACCCAACATGTCAGCTGAGCCATAGTAATCTTACCCTCATAGATAGCCTTACCCATGATTACTGCAGGTATGCCTGCCTCATCGAGTTTAGCGATATCTTCGTTACAGCTCACCCCTCCAGATGCTATGAGCCACAAATTTGGTTGTGCCTCCAAAATCTCTTTGTAAAGTTCGGTATTCGGACCTTGAAGCATTCCATCCTTGGATATGTCTGTGCAAATAACCTTTCTGATACCTTTAGAGACATACTGATTAATGAAAGGTATCAACTCGGCATCAGTATCCTCCAACCAACCTGTCACAGCTATCTTTTTATCCTTGGCATCAGCTCCAAGAATAATACGATCACCACCAAATTTATCTATCCATGAGCAGAATTCATCAGGCTTTTTTATGGCGATAGAACCTCCTGTAACCATCTGAGCTCCACATTCAAAGGCGACATTCAGATCTTCAGTTGTCTTTAGACCGCCACCAAAATCTACTATAAGGTTGGTAGATTTAGTAATTTTCTCCAATGCCTTATGATTTACGATATGTCCGGCCTTAGCACCATCAAGATCCACCACATGAAGTCTCTTAATACCGGCATCTTCGAACATACGAGCTACCTCAGATGGATCTTCATTGTAGACCTTCTTTGTATTGTAGTCACCCTTTGACAAACGGACACAACGTCCCTCTATCATATCTATAGCAGGAATTATCTCTATCATAGGTTAATAAAGTTACGGAGTATACCCTCGCCTACACTACCCGATTTTTCTGGGTGGAACTGTGTGGCATAAAAATTATCTCGTGCCAGTGCAGAGCTATATTTTATCACATGCTCTGTCTCTGCAGCCGTATATTGGCACAACTCAGCATAGTAGCTATGTACGAAATATACATACTGATTTTCCATCTCAGGCGAAAAAATACCGCTCTTTAGGTTTGATATGGAGTTCCAACCCATCTGTGGTATTTTGTAATTGAGACTGTTGTCTTCTGGCAATTGGAATCGTTTGACATCAACGGGGAATATACCGAGGCCATCAGCATTACCCTCATCAGAGTGTCGACACATAAGCTGCATACCCAGACAGATACCTAATACTGGTTGTTTCAGATCTACAATAACCTTATCTAAGCCTGTCGCTCTAAGGTTAGCCATTGTTGTAGATGCCTCTCCTACACCAGGAAAGATAACCCTGTCTGATGAGCGAAGTCTCTCTACGTCATCCGTTATCTCCACATCTGTACAACCTATACGCTGTAGCGCATTGGCAACTGAACGGATATTACCTGCGTTGTATTTGATAATTGATATTCTCATATCACTCTTATTCTCTTATTTGACCATTGCCTCTAATGAGCCACTTGTAGCTTGTAAGCTCCTTAAGTGCCATTGGACCACGTGCGTGTAGTTTCTGTGTAGAGATACCTATCTCTGCTCCAAGACCAAACTGTGCTCCATCTGTAAAAGATGTCGGCGCATTTACGTAGACGCAGGCTGCATCGACCTCATTTTCGAATCTTGCTGCAGTAGCTGCATTGTCTGTTACGATAGACTCTGAATGCTTCAGGCTATACTTATATATATGGTCTAGTGCACCTTCAAGATTGTCAACAGTTCTTATGGCCATCTTCATGGACAGAAATTCGCGACCAAAGTCAGACTGCTCTGCCACATGCAACAAATTGGCAGGATATGAACTTTTCAATGCTGCAAAAGATCTTTCATCTGCAAATATCTCAACTCCCTTTTCTCCAAGAGGCTTAGACAATGTTGCAAGATCCTTAAGTCTGTCCTTGTGAATGATCAGACAGTCAAGAGCATTACATACACTCACTCTACGTGTTTTTGCATTATCTACTACGCGTGTAGCAATGTCTAAGTCGCCATCAACATCAAAATAGGTATGAACTACACCTGCACCTGTCTCAATAACAGGAACCTTAGCCTGCTCTCTTACTGCTTTGATGAGTCGTTGTGAACCACGAGGAATAAGAACATCAACGTAATCTATAGCTGCCATCAACTCATCTGCAGCTTCGTGAGACGGATCAAGAAGTTGAATAACATCAGTAGGGACATTCAGCGACTTCAACGCGTCGTGCATGATTTTAACCAAAGTGACGTTACTGTCATGTGCATCCTTGCCTCCTTTTAGTACAACTGCATTACCTGAACGGATACAAAGAGACGCAACATCAACTGTCACATTTGGTCGAGCCTCATATATTACGCCCACCACGCCAAGAGGCACGCGCACCTTACGTAACTCCAAACCATTAGGAAGAATACGAGATTCCATCTTACGGCCTGGGAAGAAATGCAACTTAGACACATTGCGTGTATCAGAAGCTATACCCTTGATGCGCTCTGTAGTTAATTTCAGTCTATCGTAGTTTGGATTCTCCACATCCATCCTACTCAAATCCTTGGCATTTGCTTCTAAAATGATGTCAATATTAGCTTCCAAAGCATCTGCGAAAGCGTTAAGAATTTTAGCCGATGTCTTATTGTCAATATTGACCATATAACGAGAAGCCTCTTTTACAGACTTCAATTGATCTTGCGTTTGTAACATATTAATGTGGTAATTATAGAATTATTTTTAGAATACACATAGGTAATCGTAATGTATCAATGGTTTGATACCTCCCTTTAGACCGAGTACACGAACAGCATCAATAGCTTTCTGGGCCTTATCTCTATCGTAATTTGATTTGCCGACACCTATCTTATTGCCTTTTTCGTCGACAATGGTAAGAAGGTCGCCAGTCTTAAATTCTCCGCCTTCAAATGACACGACACCAGCTATCAGTAGACTAGCAGCCTTTTTATGGTCGTTCAAGGCCTTGACTGCCCCATCGTTGATTACAACATTTGCCTTGGTAAAGCCCTCTGAGTATGCAATCCATTTCTTGATAGCCGGACTATGTTCACCCGGCTGGAAGTGTGTACGCGAAAATTCCGGATCTTCTACGGCTAAACGTGTTATGACATTGTCAGCTGTACCATTGGCAATGTAGACGTGAATGCCATAACCTGCTGTCTTTTCCGCTGTACGGCATTTGGTAATCATGCCGCCACGACCGAATGACGATTTGGTAGTCTGCACGTATTCTGCTACACTCTTGCCCGATGGAATCTCAGAAATAATCGTTGCCTCGGGATCTTGAGGGTTACCATTGTATATACCATTGATATTGCTCAAGATGAATAGCTTCTGACAATCCATCATACTCGCCATGAGACCAGACAACTCATCGTTATCCGTAAACATCAGGGCTGTTACCGAAACGGTGTCATTCTCATTTACAATAGGTAATACTTTGTTTTCCCAAAGAGAATTGACACAATTCTTCATGTTCAAGTAGTGCTCTCTGGAACCGAAGTCGTTTTTCGTAACCAGAAGCTGACCAATACTTATCTTGTGGGCATCAAATATCTGCTTCCACGTATCTATCAGTTTTACCTGACCGACGCTAGAGAGTAATTGTCTCTGACTCACCGCGTCCATTTGTTCGTAGTCTTTCAAAATGCTTCTGCCAGCGGCCATAGCACCAGAAGATACGAGTATTATTCTATTCCCCGTCTCATGCAATTTGGCAATCTGAGCAGCGAGCGACTTCATGCGCTCAACATGCAATGTACCATCTGTATTTGTGAGAACGTTGGATCCTATCTTTATTGTTATATCCATGATTAATTATCACAGCTGAAAAAGATTAACTCTTAATCTTATTGAATGAGCCCATAATGCCCTTAATAACGGCCGAAGTAAATCCGGCATGCTCCATAGCATTGATACCAGTAATTGTCACCCCTGCGGGAGTACATACTTTATCAACCTCCACCTCGGGGTGTGAGCCGTTAGTAAGAATCAACTGAGCTGCACCTTTAGCTGTTTGTGCGGCTATTTCTGCAGATTGCTTGCTTGTCAATCCCATCTCAATACCAGCTTCCATCATAGCTCGTATGAAACGCAACGCATGGGCAATACCACATGATGCCAATGCAGTAATAGCAGGCATTTTAGCCTCCTCTATCACGATTGCCAAACCCATCTTAGCAAAAATCTCTTGAGCATCTGCCAATTGCTCTTCCGAAACATTGAGTGGACAAAGGGCAGTAACAGACTCGCCCACCTCGGCTGCTGTATTCGGCATAGCACGCACTATCGCTACACCTTTTGGGAGTGCATTCTCCAATTGCGACAACGAAACACCTGTTGCCACTGAGATACAAAGAGTCTTGGGGTTAATACATTCCTTCACCTCCGCGATAACATCCATAATCAAATATGGCTTAACAGCGAACACGATAATATCTGCACCGCTTACAGCCTGCTTGTTATCTGTAGTGGTATTATAACCCTGTGACTGCCAACCTGCTAAAGCCGATGCAGATCTACGAGTTACTGTTATGTTCTTAGCATCTGACAACTTAGATGCAACAATGCCTTTGGCTATGGCTCCACCCATATTGCCACCGCCAATAATTGTGATGTGCTGTGCTTTCATATAGAGCGCAAATATAGCTATTTTGTAGCAATATCACGCTTTTTTATGATAGTATAACACGCATTCGTTATCTGGGACTACAATTTTATTAATAAAATCGGTTATTTCCTTAGTCGTTACTGACGCAAATTGTTCGTAATCAGTATTGACTAGGTTCGTATCACCGAGCAATGTAGCCATTGCCAATGATGTAGCCTTGTCTTGTGTCTTTATTTGCTGGAACGTCTTAGAAACCACAGCCCTATTCTTCGCTTTCTCAAAATCGTAATCGGTCAATCTTTCCGGCAACGACAACAGAATATTTCTCAACTCGGCTTCTATATCCTTAAGCAAATTCGCATTATCGGCATTCTCGTCTTCGTTGGCTGTCGCTGTCAACATGATGAAGCCTGGATCCATAGTGTCCATCACACTGGCATTTGTCTCAACGCATAAATGCTTCGCTCTAATAAGAGCTACTGGCAATAATGACGACGAGCCATCAGCCAAAATATCTGTCAGCAGGTCAGAGATATAAAAATCTCTGCTCGTCATAGTTCCGATATTGTACGACAGACATACTTTTGACGATGGCACATCACGCTCTACGCACAGTTCTCTCCTCTCGGTCTGCTTAGGCTCTGATGGTATCTCTCTAGGCTGACAGCGGGTAGTGATTCCTCCAAAGTACCTCTCTGCCAAATCGAAGATCTCTTTTGATGTCACATTACCTGAAACCACCACTACAGCATTATCCGGAGTATAGTATCTATGGTAAAAATCTAGCAGATCTTCTCTTGTAGCATTGGCAATATGATTGATATCCAATCCAATAGTAGGCCATCTATAGTTGTGCTTCTTATATATCAGACCTCTGAGAAGGTGGTAGAAATCGCCATAAGGTTTATTGAGAGAGGTCTGCTTCATCTCTTCCATAACAACGGAACGTTGAGCTACAACCCCCTCCTCAAAGAGTGGCAGATTGCACATTCTGTCGGCTTCTATCGCAAAGGCTTCTTCTATATATTCCGCAGGAAGTGTGATATAGTAATTCGTAATGTCCGTGGTCGTGTACGCATTGTTCTCCCCATATAGAGACTGCACGAACTCATCATAATCTGGGTATTTTTCAGTCCCGGTGAACATACAATGCTCTAGCAGATGCGCAAGTCCGGTTTTCTCTGGCAACTCATTTCTGGAACCAGCACGATACATGACGTTTAGCGTTACCAATGGTGTATCTTCATCTCTATTCACAACCACTTGCAACCCATTGGAGAGGGTGAGTTTCTCAAATTCTATCATTACTCTTTCTTCTTTACTATGATGATGTTTGGCTTTGACAAAGGTGATATTGTCATCTCCTTTTCTGTATTCGATATTATCTTGGCTTTCGAATTGCAATATCGCAATATGAATGCAGATTTCTCCGGATTATCTTTGGCCTCTTTAAAATCTTTCAAAAGCATCCCTCTGATATTTCTCACCATGCTGTCTTGCGTTGGAGTTGTCGCATTGGATTTCAAAAAGGTATATTCGATATTAGACAGATCATCTGTCAACGTTATAGATAAGGTATCCCCATCTATTACCCAATCTCCATGAGCCTTTATCTCATACTCTAATGTCATCGACGGAAAATCAAATGGCTCAGTAAAATGAAAGGTCAACGCCATTTGTGTAGTGTTTGTCACAGAAGAGAAACTGAAACTCTCTTTGCTGTCAAGTACTACGGAGCAGTTCATATCTGTAAATTCCACATGATCATCCTCATAATGGGTATAGTAGTCTCCCATTATCGCTAACCTATCCGATAGCTGACAAGAAGTAGTAAAGTAGAGCGCAACCCAAATGGTTACTATGTAAAAGAAATAGCGTCGCATAGCTTACTTATTTGAGCCTATTCTACGGAAATATGAGGGAATATGTTATCGACGAATCAATTTTATACAAACCATCACTATCGCAAGTGTGGCTGTTATTACCGCTCCTGCAGGAAGATCTATGTAGTACGATGCCATGAGACCTATCATCCCGGCAACTAAAGACACCAAGGTCGAGAGAATAAACATGGTGCGCATATTATGTGTGAACATTCCTGATATGGCTTGAGGAATGGTAAATAACGACAACACTAAAACAATACCTACCGCTTTTATTGCCAAGACAATGCCTAACGCCGTAAAAATGGATATCACACTTTGTATAAGATTGACTCTCAGCCCGGAGAGTTTTGCAAAATCAGGAGAAAACGAGACATACAATAGTGGTCTATAATAAAAAATTGCGAGCAAGCTTAGGGTTCCCGCTAAGCAGGCCGAGCCTACAAGGTCACTTGCCGATATGGATAATATATCTCCAAACATGAATCCCATAAGGTTTGCCGAGTAGCCAGGAGAGAGAAACATGAAAATCAGTCCTATTGCCATACCTAACGACCAAAGCATAGCTATGGCACTATCTGGTCGTATCTTAGATTTTCTCTCCAATATATCAATAGAGAGAGCTGTAGTAACCGCAAAAAGGAATGCACCTATCAATGGATTTACTCCTAAATAGTAAGCTATACCTATACCTCCAAAACTTGCATGCGTAACACCTCCAGCTACAAAAACCTTCCTTCGCACCACGATTACTGTACCTATAATACCTGCTATTATAGATATCAGCATTACCCCCAGCAGGGCATTTTGCATAAATTCAAATTGCAACATCTCTAGTTGGCGAAGTTTCGTTTCACAATTGGCGTATATGGGACTACTGTAGAATAGTGATTCGACACAAGGTGCGTCGTCCTGTCTACTCTTATAATGGTATGCGCTCTGTGCGACATGGAGTCGATATCATGAGACACCAGAACTATTGCCATGCTCTTATGCAGATCGCTCAACAATTCATACATATTTGCAGAAGAGTCTTTATCCATGTATGTCGATGGCTCATCTAGCACCAATAGCTGTGGCTTACACATCAATGCCCTGCATAGAAATGCTCTTTGACGCTGTCCACCAGATAATTGTCCTATCTGCCTGCCCGACAGATCGTCTAACTGCACAAATCGCAACAGTTCATGGGCGTATGCCACCTCCTCTTTTGTGTGCCTAAATGTACATTTTGTACCAGAGAGGACGACGTCCAATACTGATATAGGGAACTCCAGATCGGCGTCATTTATCTGAGGCAAGTACCCGACATGAATGCCTTCTGCTATACTAACCGTACCTTTTGTAGGGGCTAATTGCTTCAACATCAGACGTATCATGGTGGTTTTTCCTCCACCATTCGGACCCACTAACGCAATAAAGCTATCAGGATACACCGTTATATTTGCACCAGACAATACCGTCTTGTGTTCATATCCGGCAGATACGTCCGTCATTTGCAATATTGGTTCTCTGGCCTCCATTTTACTCTACTATTTGAGCGCATTTATAATAGCAGTCATCTGCCCGATATAATCGGACGACTCAGGTTGTATCTCAACAATCTCAGCACCAAGGTCATTTGCAGCACCCTTAACACGCTCGGTATCGTAACCTTTCTGACAGAATAAGACTTTCACTCCAAGTTCTTTAGCTTTCTCTATCTGTTCAGCATATTCTCTAGGAGAAATAGATTTTCCTTCCTGTTCTATAGTAAGTTGTGTCATCCCATAATCCCTTGCCAAATAGGTCAAGGCAGGGTGGTATATCATAAAGGCTTTTGCCGTACACTCTTTGAGCTTAGCATCTAAATCATCAAGTTTTGCCAATAGTATTTCAACCTTACTTTTGAGCAATGCGCTATCTACATCACAATGTACCAAAAGGCTTTTCAGCATATTACCTGCCATTACTTTGGCCTGCCTTGGTGACACCCAATAATGCGGATCCATTGTCATATGGCTCTCATGTTCATCGTCCCCATCCTCGTCTCCATGAGAATGAATCCCATAGCATGGTTCAACAGACTCATCAGTTCTTACCCATTTCAAATCTGAACTCATTGATGCAAGCCTGTCTTTCCAGGCAACTTCAAAATCCAAAGAACCAATAGCTAGGTACACACCTGATCTGCTTAATGCCTTCAGTTGCGAAGGCAGAGGGGTATATGTTGAGTGTCCTGCAGTAACAGGTATCATCACATTGACGTCAATTAGAGTATCTGCTATCGACTCGACAAAATACTTTTGTACTGGCAACGATACTGTAACAATAGGTTTATCGCTCTTCGTGTCATTAGCACATGAAACCAATATAATACACAAAGAGATTACTATCAATAACTGCTTTATCATTTGTTGGTGAAATAACTTGTAACGTCGTCAACGTAAGTCTTCGAAATAGGAATATACACCTCTTGTGGGGTATCAAGTCTGACTTGGAATCCGTCTGACTTTTTTTCCAGCAATTTGATTCGCTGGGCATTAATGAGATATGATCTGTGACAACGAATTATTCCGTATTCTTTCAAATCGTTTGTTAAACTTGAAAGAGACCCTCTAATCATACATTGAGATAAACGTTTCCCGTCCAGATAGTTAACACTGAAATAATTGTCAGCCCCTCTGACATATACCAAATCTTGAGCCTTTACGGAAAACTTCACTTCCCCATTTTTGTCGTAGAAATTAACCATACTAGGCAAATATACTTCATGATTAATCAAGCTACGGCCAGCCTCATATACTTTCTTTAGTCGCTCATTCTTGTCATCCCATGAAAAATACAACCACAAAATGGCGTATGGCAACAGAAGTACCCAACTGGTATTCTTGAGGGAAATCTTTAATAATTCAAATATATCACGAGCATCAGAGAAAAACAATATCTCTATACCAGTAAAGGTAAACGCCATCGCAAACACCTCTATAGTAACCCAGATCAAATAATTAATCATAGTGAGATGTTTCTTGGTCTTGCCGTATCGCTTATACATGATAACTCGACTAATGGCAACCACAGCCATGCCGATGATAACAAGCATTGACGAGAGAAGAAAGTACTTGACATCACTCATCTCTGTCAACCATGACCTAGAGTTGAATGGCTGAAAAACATTAATGAAGACAAGAGCAAATGCTGCTGTGAGAAGTATCAGTTTCGTGATATTCTCCTTTCGCAACAAATATTTAGGTGTCTGCATATCTAAGTCCATGGTGCAAATATACTGTTTTTTGAATAAATCAACATTAACATCGCCGATTTTCACCCCTAGGGACGAATTTTTTATCGGATTTTCACCCCTATATCGCAACGTTTAACCCCTAAATACAGTCTTTTACCATACAAGTGGCGAAAAAATCACTTAACTCTATACATGTCTTAGGTCCATTATATCTTTGTAAATGTAAACAACAAAACAAACCACACAATCCCGTAAAAATTATACTCCATTTTAAGTTTATATGTTGGTACATGCTACCACATATAACAAAAGGGGTCCTCGCGACGAGGCCCCCTTTTATTATTTTATCAATGTTGTATTTGTTATTTCAGTCTGCCGAGTTATTCTCCCAATTCATCAAATGTATATCCATCGTATACATCTTGTACTTGCGTCAGATCTTCTGGTATTTCAAGTTCAAGATAAATATCTTCTTTCTTCTTGGGCCTATACTCATCCAACCACCTAAATCCTTTCAATTTACAATCTTCTTCTCCTAACAATAAAGGAGGATTGATATTACCTGAAGGTGCCACTCGCATCGTGATATTTTTAATCTTTCGCTCCCGAAGGTATATAGACATATTTGCACTTTCTGCTCTGTTTATTCCTATAAGCACCTCATCATCGTGCGGATAGTATATTGTTTGACCGTTACCAGACACATCTATCTTATATAGGTCATTATTCCTAATATAACCCGTCATCAGCTTTCCTTTGACTTGATTATATCCAGTCGAATCTGCCTCGGGATTGATTACAAATGCCGCCTCTATAAGATCTGTCTTGTAAAGCGACTGATTACGGGTATATAGCTTTATCTCTTTTGCTGTCATCTGATTCCCTTGTCCCCATAAAATGGGGGTATGATACATGGTACCTATTGAATCTCTAAAGTCAAACAAGAGGCTGTCACAGCGTCCTTGTAAATCATGTCTGTAAAACTTTACTTTATGATATGCTTTGACAAGCCTACTGGTATCTCCCAACGGAACTATATGGAATGTATCTGCATGAGCATGAAGCGTATCTCCTTGGTATATGTGCAGCAGCGTAGCTCTTTTTGTAGCGAACGCCTCTTGCGTCAACTCGTTATATCTTCCATAATTACCTTTCAGGATTATATTATCAAGAGAGTCTACAAGGGTCATATCCACATTTACTGTAGCCTCTCCCGTTGGGCGATTATAGTTAATTTGCTGTCCTGTAATAGAATATGTCTTTTTCGATATAGTAGAATATTCCAAAAGACGCGCATAATCTCGATGCGTATCATACCAGCCATGAGTCGATTCTATCAATGTAGAATCAGAATTGAGTATCGTAGTCGGGCCCAATATAGTTATTACCTCACTCTGCGTATTATACAATAGAGTATCCGAATGAAGCTCATAATTAGGCGACAATCCCACGACATCGTTCTTAAAGTATACCGTATTAGTATTTGGATAATATATACCGTTAATCGACGTCAGAGTATTATCTTTATCTATTACCTTTCCCCCATCATAATAGTATGCCTTATCTTGCAATCTATCATAATCAAGATGCTCGGTATATAGCCATGTATCACCTTTATTAGCACGAACATTCTCCCTTATCTTGGCCAGGTTTTCATTACCATAGTATGTCAACTTATTACCATATAGATGCACTGAGTCGTTCTGAATAATATGTATAGATCCATTTGCTATTACAGTGTTGGTTTCATTATACATATACGCCGAATCACAATATAGCAGTGTCTTTGCGTGAGAAAGAAGCACATTTCCATTGAGAGATTGTGTATTCTTGCCTACCTTATCATCATGTCTCAAAAAATCTGCCTTCTCAATCTTTATGCGAACATTCTTCTGGGCAATAACAGGGGTATATGTGCAAAGAATCACTAGTACAAGACTTGCTAGTACTAGTGACTTATATTTCAACGAACGGATTAATGAACCCATCCAGGATATTCGAACTTGATATCTTGCCATTCCGGAGAAATATTTATGTATATCTCTTTTTGATGTTTCTTGATCCAATTGGTAATCAACTCTCGACGTTTGACGTTTTCAACTATACGCTGAAGCAACGCGTAGTCTTGCTGTATGTTTGCTCTATGCGGCTCATGCCTTTTCTTGAGCATTACTATACGATGCGTCTCTTTATTCCTCTGCTCATCCACCATCTGGAATGGCTTAGAATACTCTCCCTCTTTGAGGGTTGAGATTGCCTTGGCAATAGGCGCTGGTATATCGGACAGCTCAAATTTTGAAGATCCATCCTGATTCATCATCATTCCTCCATTTGAACGAGAATCTTTATCCATAGAGAAGTTCAACGCATCAGCACCAGGAGTATTGAAACAC
>JAKSLC010000180.1 GCA_024401415.1 Bacteroidales bacterium
TTTATAATAGCTACGCACACTGGCTATCTTCCTGTTCACACTGCGCTCTTTCATCCCTCCTGCAAGAAGAGACATAATGAACCGTCTCACCACTCTGGCTGTAGCCTGGGTATTGTCGCTCAGATCAGTATGTTCTTCCACATATCTATCCCACAATCCACGGTCATTCCTATACGCCAATACAGTTAATGGCGAGCAACGTTTCTCATATTGCATATATTTTAGGAAGTCCTCTCTGTAGTCCATCTGGGAATAGTATTCTTCTCCAAATATACGAAAAATGGAGACGCCATGTTCTAGCATCTCCATCAATATTTAGAATATTATTAACCTGCCCGTTATCTGGCAATTGTCTGCTCTCGGTCTGGACCTACCGATACAAACTTAACTGGTACTCCAAGATATTCCTCAATGAACTTAATGTAGTTCTTGTACTCAACAGGGAACTGCGACTCGCTAGTTACCTTTGTCATATCTACCTTCCATCCTGGGAACTCTTTGTAGATTGGTTCTACACCCTCGTTGATGTCGAATGGCATATCATTTGTTTCTACCCCGTTAACCTTGTATGCAACACAAGCCTTGATCGTTGGGAACTGGTCCATAACATCACTCTTCATCATGATGAGCTGTGTCACTCCGTTTATCATTACCGCATATTTCAGAGCAACAAGATCTATCCAGCCACAACGACGTGGACGACCAGTTACAGCACCGAACTCATGGCCAAGTTTACGCAACTCCTCTCCTGTTTCATCAAACAATTCTGTTGGGAATGGTCCTGAACCTACTCGTGTGCAATATGCCTTAAATATACCAAACACCTCTCCAATCTTGTTAGGAGCAACGCCCAATCCTGTACAAGCTCCTGCACAAATCGTATTAGATGATGTTACAAACGGATATGAACCAAAGTCCACATCAAGCATTGTACCTTGAGCACCCTCAGCCAATACTCGCTTTCCTTCACACAAGGTCTTATTTACAAAATGCTCGCTGTCTACAAATTTAAATTGCTTTAGCTTCTCTATACCGGCCAACCACTCTTTCTCTATTGGCTCAAGGTCATATTGAAAATCATAATGAGAAAGCATCTCTTTATGACGTGCTATAGCAGCTGCATATTTCTCCGCAAAGTTGTTCTCTATATCTCCAACTCGAAGGCCGTTGCGTGATGTCTTATCTGTATATGTAGGACCGATACCTTTTCCTGTCGTACCAATCTTTCCCTTACCTTTTGCAGCCTCTAATGCTGCATCTAGAAGACGGTGTGTTGGTAGTATCAAGTGAGCTTTGCGAGAGATATATAGGCGCTGTGTCAATTCATGCCCACTCTGCTCTAATTGCTCTATCTCTGCCTTAAACAAAGCTGGATCAAGAACCACTCCGTTACCAATGACATTAATCTTGCCTCCTTGGAAAATTCCCGATGGTACAGAACGTAATACGTACTTCTGGT
Source organism: Bacteroidales bacterium (assembly GCA_024401415.1). GTDB lineage: Bacteria > Bacteroidota > Bacteroidia > Bacteroidales > Marinilabiliaceae > W3P20-009. The sequence continues at coordinate 1,460 of JAKSLC010000180.1, forward strand.
TCTCAAACTCTAATGTGTGTCCTGCATTTGGACCGCCTTGAAAGCGGCTTACTACTGAATAGTTTGGGGTTAAAACGTCTACAATTTTACCCTTACCTTCATCTCCCCACTGCAATCCTAATAAGACATCTACTTTCATGTATGTGTATATTATATGATCGTTCTTATTTTTTTACACTAAAAATGAGGCACGCTAATGTAGCATACCTCCTTCTCTTATCGTGCGCTAAATTATATATTATTCTCTAAATTACCAACTTTACGACTCTTGCATTTTTTGCAGACTCCGTAAATATAGAGGCTATGGTGTGATACCGTGAATTCAGTCCTCTCGGCTACCTCTTTTACTATATCGGCCACTTCCGAATCTATTTCAGAAACTTCACCACACTCTACACATATCAAATGGTCGTGCTGTTTGTTTCCATACACTCTCTCAAATTGTGCTATATTTTTTCCAAACTGATGCTTTACTATAAGTTTAGCATCTAGCAGCAAATCCATAGTATTGTATAGCGTAGCTCGAGATACCCGATAGTTCTTCTCTTTCATATACATGAATAGAGCCTCCACGTCAAAGTGTCCAGTTCGGGTGTATATCTCCTCAAGTATAGCAAATCGCTCAGGAGTCTTTCGGTGCTGATGCTCCTCCAGATAATCTGTAAGGAGCTTCTTTACCGTATCCAATAGACGTGTCGATACCTGTTTCTTTTCTGCCATTATTTATCCGTTTAAATAGACTGCGTAAAAATAGCAACTATTCGCGATATAGAGAGAATAAAGACCTTTTTTTTTCTTTTCACTCCGCTACATCAATATTACTCTACTATTTTGGCTTCTATTCTTCTGTTCATAGCTCTACCCTCGTCTGTGCTGTTGTCACATATTGGTTGCTTTGAGCCATATCCGTTTGCCTTCAGTCGTTTCGCGTCGATGCCTTTAGATACTAGGAATGACATCGTACTCTTTGCTCGCGCCATGGAGAGATTTGCATTGTAGGCTTCTGTACCCACATTATCCGTATGTCCCCCTATCTCTACTTTTACATTCGGGTTCTCTTTCATTAACAGAACTAACTTTGTCAGCTCAATAACCGACTCTGGTTTCAATTCTGTAGAATTAAACTCGAAGAATACGTTCTTTAGCGTAATCTTTGCTCCCACTTTTATCGGCGTCATAGGCATATCCAAATACACTGCCCCTCCTTTCTCTTCTGAGCCTTCAAGGGCAAATGTTTCTGAATGATATAGATATTTGTCTTTCGATGATATCAATGCATAGTTTCGTCCCGCCGGCAGGTTCAGTAGGAATGATCCATCAGACGGACGGGATTCTGAGAGTGTTACTTTCTTTCCTGTCAGCAGGTCTAACAATTCCAATTTTGCACTGAGCGGAGTTTTACTCTCTATATCATAGACTTTACCTGTGAGATACGACACCAGTTTTGGTCGGTGCTGAACTGGTATGTCGAAGCAGAGCAACTCTTTTTTCAGTGTTCCATTTGCTTGCCTGATGGCTGATGAATAGTATCCGGTATTGCCTGCCGTACTGATTACAAGTCCTATCTCGTCTTGCGTAGTATTGATTGGATATCCTATATTTACTGGTGTCTGCCACTCAGTAGTGTCATTTTCTCGTCTCGACACAAAGATATCCATTCCTCCCATTCCTTCCCAGCCTGTCGATGAGAAGTAGAGCGTCTTATTATCCGGGTGAATAAACGGAGACGCCTCATCACCACTGGTATTTATATTACTTCCTAGATTCTCTACCGTGTCAAATACTGGGAATCCGTCCTCCCTAAATGATTTTATCTTGGCCTTCCATATATCATGTCCCCCTTTTCCGCCTCCTCTCGAGGATATAAAGTAGAGTGTTTGTCCATCTGCAGAAAGACAGGGCTGACTCTCCCATGCAGCACTGTTTACAGGCTCTCCTATATTGCGTGGAGCTGTCCAGCCTGTACTGGTACGTCTGGAAAAATAGATATCACACGACCCTTTTGAATCTTGCCTTCCACATATTGTAAAAAACATCCACAGTCCATCTGGTGATAGGGCCTGCGCTCCTTCGTTGGTGCGACTGGTATTTATATCTGGTACGTCTCTCAATATTCCCCACTCTCCGTATTCATCTCTTTGCGCCATAGTAAAGTCTTCCTGAAAGAATGCACTCGTCTTAGGCATGTCCGGACGCCTCCTATACTCTTCAGGATGTATTGGCATAAGCGTAGTAAGCACTATCTCTTTCTCGTCTAATGTAAGACTTGGCCAGTATAGGTCATAGTCTGAAGTGAGTTTCTCACTAACTCGATGAGGATTGAATGGTACCGGATTCTCCATCATCACTTTTACAAACTTGGCATGCTGTATCCATTTGTCTACATCTTTACGCATTCGCCTAGGATTTGCAAAGCGTTTATATAGATCAAAGTATCTTAGTGATGTAGTATCTTCTCCCATCTGACAAAGCGCCACTCCTGCCGAATAGTACGCCATAGGGTAATAGGTAGAATCTAATGCTATACCCGCTGTCAAGACCTCTAATTGTGATCTGTAATCATGCTTTATTTTATAGATATCCGCCATAGCATAATAACAGTCGGCAAATTTAGGTTCTACCTTCAATGCCGTCTCAAATCGCTCTAATGCAGCGTCGTATTTCTCCCAGTTGAAATATTCCGAGCCTTCCTCAAATATCTTGATGGCTTTTTTATTATTTACTGCATATTTCTTCTGCGCGTCTACCTGAACTCCTCCGAGTATTAATAGCACTATTACTAACCACCACTTTGTCATATCTTATGTTGCTCTAAGTAATCTTGTAATATCAATGAGGCCGAAACCTTATCCACTAGACCATTCTTGTTGTCGCGCTTTTTCTTGCTCAATCCAGCATCAAGCATCGATTGGAAGGCTATCTTCGTTGTATACCTCTCGTCAAAGTATTCTACCTCTATATTCGGCAATGCTTTTTTTAGTCGCCCGACAAATGGACGAATGTATCGCATAGAATCACTGTCTTCGCCATTGGGTTGACGAGGGTACCCTATCACAATTGTTTTTACTTCTTCTTTCTGAGTATAGTCCGCTAAGAAGTCTCGCAGCTGCGATGTATCTACACATGTCAATGGCTGCGCTATTATACCAGATGTATCTGTTAC
>JAKSLC010000181.1 GCA_024401415.1 Bacteroidales bacterium
TCCCTTAATCAAGCCCTGCTGAAGAAGATATGCTACCTCGTGTAGGAATACAAATGTACGGCAGTCGTATACTGTCTCATACTCATCAAGCGACTCTATAAGAGCAAACTGGTTACCAAGACAGCGAGAACCATTGAATGCTATGTTAACCTGCGCAGCGAAACCATCAGCTTCTGGGAGTGCTATGATACGTATATTCTTCTCTGGCTCTTCATATACGGTCTTCTCTGTAATTACCATATACTCGCGCTCTGCATCCTGTTCCTCAATGCCAACTTTATCAATAGCCTCTACAAAAGGGAGAGCGCTACCATCGAGGATAGGCACCTCAGGACCATCGAGAGTAATCAAGCAATTATCCACACGGCGACCTCTGAGGGCCGACATAAGGTGCTCAATAGTACTAACCGTAACATTCGCTTTATCACCACCAGCACTGAGCACTGTACCTCTCTGTGTGAAAGATACGTTTCTTGCGTCTGCATTGAATACAGGCTTATCCTCAAGGTCCACTCTCTGGAACTTGTAGCCATGACCAACAGGTGCTGGATTAATGGTAAGATTAACTACTACACCTGTGTGCAGACCTTTGCCTGAAAATGATGCAGCAGCTTTTATGGTTGTCTGTTTTTCCATACCTATATATTACTTGCCGACCTTCTCGGTCAACTCATCTAATTGTGCTTTAATTTCTGGCAACTTACGGAACATGACAAACGATTTGTTGAATGCCATATAGTCCATAGCTGGAGAGCCGAAATATGTACCAGACTTCTTGATAGAGCTATTAACGCCAGTCTGAGCAGCGAGAACAACCTGATCTGGCACGTTGATATGTCCAGCAATACCAACCTGACCACCAATCATACAGTTGCTACCAACCTTTGTACTACCTGCGATGCCTGACTGAGCCGCCATTACATTATTCTGACCAACCTCAACATTGTGAGCTATCTGAATAAGGTTGTCTAGCTTAGTACCCTTACCGATACGTGTAGAACCCATAGTCGCACGGTCAATACAAGAGTTAGCGCCAATCTCAACATCATCTTCGATAACTACATTACCGATTTGTGGCACCTTCTTGTAGTTGTTGTTCGCATCAGGCTGAAAACCAAAACCGTCAGCTCCAATTACAGTCCCTGCGTGAACAATGACACGATCGCCCAATACACAACCTTTATATATCTTTACGCCAGGGAATATCTGGCAGTCGTTACCAATCTTAACGCCATCACCGATATATGCCTGTGGATATATCTTCACATTATTACCAATCTGAGCCTTTTCTCCGATATATGCAAAAGCGCCTACGTATGGCTTATCTCCTACCGTAGCAGTAGAAGCTATAAAAGAAGGCTGCTCGATACCTACCTTCTGAGGTACCATGCTCTCATACAAGTATAGCAACTGCGCAAGAGCCTGACGAGAATCAGGAACTCGTATAAGGGTTGCCTTAACTGGTTGAGCAGGTTGGAAATCTGCATTAACGATTACAGCCGAAGCCTCCGTAGAGTACACATAGTGCTCATACTTAGGGTTAGAATAGAAAGTAAGTGTACCTGGCTTACCCTCTTCTATCTTAGATACGTCGTGCAAAAGTACGTTAGGATCTCCATCCACAGTACCCTGAATCAACTGCGCTACGTCTGATACTTTAAACTCCATTGGGTTTTCTATTAACTAATTCGTGCGAATATAATTAAAATCTATCTACGCGACAAAACTGTCCTATTTATCTGGCAATCTGCTCAGCTACTTCATCAATAGTCAATGAAGCCTGCTCTCCTGTTACCATATTCTTGAGAGTAACCTTATTCTCGTTGCGCTCAGTTTCGCCACAGAGAGCTACAAATGGTATCTGCTTCTTGTCAGCATACTGCATCTGCTTCTTCATCTTCGTAGCGTCTGGGAAGATCTCTACCTTGAAGCCTTTCGCACGTAATGCACGAACTTGCTTGAGGGAGTACATCTCATCCTCACCACCGAAATTAGCAAAGAGAATACGTGTCTGCTCAAGTACTGACTCTGGGAAGAGATTAAGCTGTGTCATCACGTCATAGATACGATCTGCACCAAATGATATACCTACTCCAGACATACCCTTAAGACCGAAGATGCCTGTAAGGTCATCATAACGACCACCACCTGTAATGGAACCTATCTCTACATCTAGAGCCTTAACCTCAAAGATTGCTCCAGTATAGTAGTTCAAGCCACGAGCCAAAGTAAGGTCGAGCTCTACCTTTATCTTCTTCAAGCCGAGTGCCTTTACATAGTTGAAGATAGTCTCCAACTCATCGAGACCTTTCTGACCTACCTCCGATGTCAGCACACTGCGCATAGTAGCGAGTTTCTCTTCCTGAGAACCTTGCATCTTGAGTATAGGCTGAAGTTTCTCTACGCTCTCATCCGACAAACCCTTCTCCTTGAGCTCTGCATTTACATTCTCAAGACCTATCTTGTCTAGTTTGTCAATAGCTACTGTAATATCAACCATGTGCTCTGCCGCTCCGATAGCCTCAGCTATGCCGGCACGTACCTTGCGGTTGTTTATCTTAAGGGCAACATTGATGTTCAATGCCTCATAGACATCATCCACAATCTGGATAAGCTCTACTTCATTCAAGAGCGAATCTGAACCGATGATATCTACATCACACTGATAGAACTCACGGTAACGTCCCTTCTGAGGGCGGTCTGCTCGCCATACTGGCTGAATCTGGAAGCGCTTGAATGGGAATGTGAGTTCTGTCTGATGCTGTACAACAAAACGGGCAAAAGGTACAGTAAGGTCATATCGCAAACCCTTCTCAGAGATTTGCAAAGCAGCCTTGTCCGAATTAGGATTCAACGGACCACCAGCACTTGAAAGGAAATCTCCTGAATTCAATATCTTGAACAGGAGCTTGTCTCCCTCATCGCCATACTTACCGAGAAGAGTAGAGAGATTCTCCATAGCAGGAGTCTCTATCTGGCTAAAGCCATACTTCGCGAAAACGCCCTTAATGGTGTCGAAAATATAATTGCGGCGAGCCATCTCAACAGCCGAGAAGTCGCGCGTACCCTTTGGTATACTAGGTTTTGTTACAGCCATTATCTTATACAAATCAAATACAGAAAAAAAAATACACTCTTAATGAGACATTTTCAACATATTATAGGCTTTATTATTTCCAAAAAGACCGAAAAAGAATTAATTTTGCGCCCAAATAGAATATAATTATCATACAATCATACAAAATATGGCACAGCAGGAAGATGTTTTCAAGAAGCTTGTAGCGCATTGTAAGGAGTACGGATTCGTATTCCCTAGTAGTGAAATATACGACGGCCTTGGCGCTGTTTATGACTACGGACAAAATGGTGTTGAGCTCAAAAACAACATCAAGAAGTATTGGTGGGATGCAATGGTTAAGCTCAACGACAATGTCGTAGGTCTTGACTCAGCAATTTTCATGCACCCAACAATCTGGAAGGCGTCAGGTCACGTAGATGCTTTCAATGACCCATTGATCGACAACAAGGATTCTAAGAAACGTTATCGTGCTGACGTCCTCATTGAGGAGCAGATGGCCAAGTTTGATGACAAGATCGAGAAGGAGATCAACAAGGCTAAGAAGAAGTTCGGCGACGCATTCGACGAGGCTCAGTTCCGCGCAACAAACCCTAACGTTCTTCGCGAGCAGGCTAAGCGCGATGCTCTCCACGCACGTTTCTCTAAGGCTCTCAACGACAATAACCTCGAGGAGCTCCGCCAGATAATCATCGACGAGGAGATTGTATGTCCTATCAGCGGCACAAAGAACTGGACTGAGGTTCGTCAGTTCAACCTCATGTTCTCTACAGAGATGGGTTCTACAGCAGATGGCGCTATGAAGATCTACCTCCGTCCTGAGACTGCTCAGGGTATCTTCGTAAACTTCCTCAACGTACAGAAGACTGGCCGTATGAAGGTGCCTTTCGGTATCGCTCAGATCGGTAAGGCTTTCCGTAACGAGATCGTTGCTCGTCAGTTTATCTTCCGTATGCGCGAGTTCGAGCAGATGGAGATGCAGTTCTTCGTTCGTCCAGGCGAGGAGATGAAGTGGTTCGACTATTGGAAGTCTTTCCGCCTCAAGTGGCATAAGGCTCTCGGCATGGGTGACGAGAACTATCAGTTCCACGATCACGATAAGTTGGCTCACTACGCTAACGCAGCTACTGATATCGAGTTCCGTATGCCATTCGGCTTCAAGGAGGTTGAGGGTATCCACTCTCGTACAGACTTTGACCTTTCTTCACACGCTAAATATTCTGGCAAGAAGATCGAGTATTTCGATCCAGAGCTCAACAAGAGCTATACTCCATACGTTATCGAGACTTCTATCGGTGTCGACCGTATGTTCCTCAGCATCCTCGCCGGTGCTTACAAGGAGGAGGCACTCGAGGGCGGCGACACACGTGTAGTTCTCCGTCTCCCAGCTGTATTGGCTCCAGTTAAGTTGGCCGTTCTTCCACTTATCAAGAAGGATGGTCTTCCAGAGAAGGCTCGCGAGATCATGAACACAATGAAGCTCGAGTTCAACTG